>NZ_CP156660.1:2738363-3042625 GCF_039851975.1 Desulfoscipio sp. XC116 | reverse complement strand
GTGACCGGTGCGGCATTGTGGCAGCGGTTTAACGATATCCCCGATCAGGTAATTTGGGATACCCATTTGCGGTTAAAGGATCGTGCCATCCGGTATGTCAGGGATAGTATCCAGCAAAAACGACGGCGTAATCACGAGTCCGAAGCACTGATTGCCGAGGCCGGCGGGGTTTTGCTGCCGCAAGCGTTAACGATTGGTTTTGCTCGCCGTTTTGCCACTTACAAACGGGCCATGCTAATATTCAGTGATCCGGACCGTCTGGCGGCCATGTTAAATAATTTGGATAAGCCGGTGCAGATAGTGTTTGCGGGCAAGGCTCACCCAATGGACGGTGCCGGCCAGGAACTAATTAAAAAAATTGTCGATTATTCTCAAGAGGAACCTTTTAGAGGCAAAATAGTGTTTTTAGAGAACTATGACATCAATGTAGCCCGTCACTTGGTACACGGTGTGGATGTATGGCTCAACACTCCGCGCTGGCCCATGGAAGCAAGCGGCACCAGCGGTATGAAAGCCGCTATGAACGGTGTGTTGCACTGCAGTGTGCTGGATGGGTGGTGGCCCGAAGCTTACAACGGCAAAAACGGTTTTGCTATAGGTAATCCCGGTGATTTGCAATTAAATGAAATGCAGCAGGATAGGAGCGATATCCATTATCTGTATAAGGTGCTTGAGGAAAAAGTAATACCTATTTACTATGACCGGCAAAATGATATTCCCGGCCGGTGGGTTTCCATGATGCGCAATTCCATGCGTACAATAATTCCTTTTTTCAGCACCGCCCGGATGGTAATGGAGTATACGGAAAGGCTTTATACAATGGCTGTTGACCGGGGCATTGCTTTTATGGAGTCAAACTATGCAGCGGCTGAACAGGCTTGCCGTTTTAAAAGGTTTATCCAGGACAACTGGCATCATGTAAAGGTTGAACGCACTGAGACCAATGGCAGATGGGATATGCAGGCCGGTGAGGAGCTGGCGGTGGAATCGGTGGTTAAGCTGGGCCCTATCAAGCCGTCGGAAGTGGCCGTGGAGATTGCTCTGGGAAGTGATAAAGGACCTTATATCAGTAATCTAAATACTATTGCCATGGAATTAAAGGAAAAGCAGGGAGATGGCATTTACCGGTTTACGGGCAGAGTGCCCCTGGCTCAGGGTACTTATGGTTATACTGTCAGGGTAAGGCCCGCCCATCAGTTTATGGCCGGTAAATTTGAAATACCTCTGGTGAGGTGGGCGGAATGTTTTTAACTGCTCAGGATAGGTGATTATATGCTGCTGATCATTATTAGAACACTAATTCTATATATTGCCGTGGTTACCGTTATGCGTATCATGGGCAAACGGGAAATTGGGCAGCTGCAGCCATTTGAGCTGGTAGTAGCATTGATGATTGCCGATCTGGCTGCCATACCTATGCAGAATACCGGTATACCGCTGCTTAGCGGTATTATTCCCATTATTATATTAATGACGGCCCAGGTGACCCTGTCGTATGTTTCCATGAAGAGTTTGAAGGCACGGGGAGTTATTTGCGGCAAGCCCAGCGTAGTAGTGGCCAATGGCAAGCTGGTTGAAGCGGAACTAAGGTATTTGCGCTATAATGTTAATGACTTGCTGGAACAGTTGCGGGCTAAAAGCTACCCTAACCTGGCTGATGTGGAATTTGCGATTTTAGAAACCAACGGCCAGCTCAGCGTAATACCCAAGTCGCAAAAGCGGGCTCTTCAGCCCGAAGATTTACAAATTAAAACCTTGTATGAAGGCATGCCTTTGACGCTGATTATTGACGGCCAGTTAAACGAGCAGAATCTGCGCAAGGTTAATCTGACCAGAGAATGGCTGATAACGGAACTGCGCAAATTTGGTATTAATGATTTTAAAAAAGTTTTTTTTGCCAGTTTGGATACGGCGGGAAAACTGTTTTATCAGTTGAAAGCTGAGTTGGATGGTGGCCGGGCATGAGGATTTATGTAGCGGTGGTGATTGTGCTGCTGCTGGCGCTGTCAGTCAGCCTTATTACACTGGATAAGCTGGATAGTACTACAGATGACTTGGTAGCCGGGTTTGACGGGCTGGAAACGGCTATAGCCGGCGATAACTGGGAGGATGCCGGTGCCGGAATCGAAAGAGTGGAAATATTATGGCATAAGCATAAAGGGTGGTGGGCCATGGTTATTGATCATCAGGAAATTGATAATATTGATATGGCCCTGGCCCGTATAAAACAGTATATAAAGGTGCGGAATCGCGCCATGGCTTCAGGTGAATTGGCGGTACTTAAGCAAATGTTGGAGCATATTCCGGAAAAGGAAAAGGTTAACTTAAAAAATATTTTTTAAATGCCTGGTTCTAAAAGCGCTCTTGAGTTTTTTCAGAACAGAGTGCTGCTAAGTACGCTGCCGGAAGGATGCGCGCTTATATTTCAGTAAAAAGGGAGTGTCGCGAAACTACTTTCCTAGAGCAGTGAGCGACGCTCCCTTTCCTTTATAAAATTAAATTCAGCGAATTATTTTGATAATAGCCCGATAGCTTTATAAAAAGCTGCTGCGTTACGAATATAAAATTACATTCTAAGTTTCCAATGCTTTTTGATGAACTACGGGTTGAGGCGCCTTGGTAAAGAATGTGACTAACGCGGCGATCAGAAGCAGTACGCCGGAGATGATATAGCTGGTGCCGTATCCACCGGTGGCATCGGCCACCTGTCCGGCGATAATCGGGCCTACCAGTGCTGCCGCGCCCCAGGCGGTGAATACCAGGCCGTAGTTGATGCCCGCGTTTTTCATGCCAAAGAAATCATAGGTGGCCGATGGGAACAGGGTAAGCAATGAACCGTAAGCCAGACCGGTTAAAACTGATCCCAGCAGCAGCAGCTGCGCTGAGCTATAATATGAGAACGCAAACATGTTAATAGCTTGAATACTGAACACCAGCAGCATGGTATTGGTCCGGCCCAGACGGTCGGATATAAATCCGGCTAAGATCCTGCCGCCGGCGTTGGCTATGGCCAGTACAGCCACCAGTGCAAATCCCCAGTTAATACCGCCTTGAATTTGGGATATTTTAGCCAGATGTCCAATGATCAGCAGTCCTGCGGAAGCTGCAAAGCAAAACATCAGCCAGAGTTGATAAAATTGGGAAGTTTTAACCATTTCACCGGGTGTATAGTTTTTCTTGGTGTAGCCGGCGGACGCTTTGGCTGTACTGGCAGGCGGCGGGCCTCCGAAAGGTACAAAGTTTTGTGCGGGTGGAAAGGCCAGGAACTGAGCCAGTATAACAATAACGGTAAAGAATATTGCCGCTTCAATGAAAAATGTTTTAGAAACGCCAAACGTAGCTAAAAAGTAGTTCGTCATGGGCGCGATATACACTGATGCCAGGCCGAAACCGGCCACCACCAAACCGGCAATTTGACCTTTTTTATGGGGCTGAAACCACTTGACAGCCGCCGGGGTGGGGGCGGCATAGCCAAACCCCATGGCGGCTCCGACCAGCAGGCCAAAGCCTACCGCAACAAGACTTACCGATTGCGCCATACCGGCTACCAGCATACCGGCGCCGCAGAGGAAGGCAGCCACCGTGGCCACTACCCGCGGACCTGATTTGTCAAGCCAGCGTCCCGCGGGAACCATGCAAATAGCAAAAATGACACAGGCCAGGGTGTAAGGAATAGATGATTCCGTTTTGGTCCAACCGTACTGATCAATAAGTGCCGCGCCAAACACGCTCCAGGAGTAAAGAACGCCCAGAGCCAGGTTGATTCCCGCTCCGGCGAAGGTGATCGTCCAGGCCCTGGAACTGGTTAGTTGAGACATTAACCGCACCTCCCAAGTTTATTTTTATCCTGAGATTATAATAGTATATAAATTACAGAAAATTAATAAAATTCAGTCTAATAGCCGCATTATTATATTGATGTGCTATATTATAAAGTAAGTGGTTGGAGTTAAAACAGGTATGGTTATCTAAACCGCTGCCTTTGATATACAACCGGTGAGACGGAAGTCGGGGGGTGAAATTACTGCCCCCCTGTACTTATGAACGCCATAGCCGGGCGCTGAAGAAGACCAGTACGGTGTAGATTTCCAGGCGGCCCACCAGCATGCAGATGGCCAGCAGCAGTTTTCCCGCTGCCGGAATGGTTGAAAAATTGGAGGCCGGGCCCACTGTGCCAAAGCCGGGTCCGATATTGCCAAGGGTGGCGGCCACGGCTGATATGGCATTAAACAGGTCAATGCCCATAGCAGTGATCATTAGTATGCAAACCAGCATTAGTCCAAAATAAATAAAGAAAAAGGATTGCACACTTTCCACCAGCTCGTCGGACACAACGTCGTGGCCGACACGAACCGGGATAACCGCTTTGGGATGAATAAGCTTGGCAACCTGGCGGGAAGCGCTTTTAATCAGGATTAAGTAACGCACGCTCTTTATGCCGCCTGCGGTGGAGCCGGCGCAGCCGCCGATAAACATTAGCAGGAAAAGTACACCCTGACTGAAGGTGGGCCATAGGTTATAGTCGGTGGTGGCGAAGCCCGTGGTGGTTAAAATGGATACCGTCTGAAAAGCCGATTGGCGCAAGGCTGTTCCGGCTTGATAATCCATGGCCGCCATTAAGTTAAAGCCGATCAATAGCCAGGCGGATACAGCCACAGCCAGGTACAACCTTGTTTCAGGGTCTTTCCACAGGGGGCGGAAATTGCCCTGCATGGCATGAAAGTGAAGCGCAAAGTTTATACCGCAGATGAGCATAAAAAATATAATGATATATTCTACCGCCGGGTTATTAAACGCGCTTACACTGCTGTTATAATTGGAGAAACCGCCGGTAGCCACGGTGCCAAAGGTATGAATAATGGAATCGAACCAACCCAGCCCGGCTATTTTAAGGGCGGCAATTTCTGCTAGGGTGATAATGATATATAGTTTATATAATTCCCTGGAGGTTTGAGCTACCCGGGGTAGTACCTTACTTTTGGCCGGACCGGGTACTTCGGCACGAAACAGTTTCATACCGGCTATTTTCAGTGATGGGATCAGCGCCAGAGTTAAAACGATAATACCCATACCGCCCAGCCAGTGGGTAATGCTGCGCCAAAAAAGAATACTCCTGGGAAGGGTTTCTACGTTTATAAGTATAGAAGCTCCGGTAGTGGTAAAACCGGACATGGTTTCAAAAAAAGCGTTTATGAATCCGGGGATAGCCCCGCTAATCATGAAGGGCAGCGAACCAAACAATGCCAGCAGCAGCCAGCTGGCGGTGGCAATAATAAACCCTTCCCGGTACCCGACATCGTTTGCGTATAATTGGGTGCGGGAAAGGGTCAGTCCAATCAGCGCCAGTACGAAAATAGATATACTAAAGGCGATATAAGCATCTTCTTGTAAATACAAGGAAATTCCCAGTGAAGGCAGCATAGCCCCGGCTTCACAGAGTAGAACCAAGCCCAGTGTACGCAAAATTAGTGGCTTATTCAAGCTGAACTCCTCCAAGACCGCACATTGATTCAATAATGTGTACGTTATGCCCCAGGGCAAATACAACTAAACGGTCATTTTCCTTAATAACATCATTACCCTGAGGAATAATTACCTTGTTGCCTCGCATAATAGTTCCAATAATGGTCCCGGTCGGCAGGCCGGATCTGTGTAAGGCGCGGCCCGCAATTTTGCTGCCGGGCTGCACGAAAAGTTCAATGACCTCGGCTTTTTCATTAAGCAGCAGGAAAAGAGACAGTAAGCGGCCGCCTCTGATGAAACGCAATATCTCTCCGGCTGTGATCAGGCGCGGGCTGATAGCGCAGTCCACCCCCAATTGTTCAACCAGAGGCGCGTATCCCGGGCGGCTGATCTTGGCTATGACTCTTTTGGCGCCCATTTGCTTGGCTAAAAGAGCCAGCAATAAGTTTTCTTCATCAAGACCGGTAACGGTGACAAAGCCGTCTGTATCTTTGATACCTTCCCGGCGCAGTAAATCCAAGTCTGAACCGTCAGCACATAAAATTAAGGCCTCGGGTAGTTTTTCAGCCAGCTCACGGCACCGTTCGTTGTTTTGTTCAATGACTTTGACTTTCATGCCCTGGGCGCAAAGCCTTTCCGCCAGATAAAAGCCGGTACGTCCACCGCCCAGTATCATTACGGTTTGTACTTTTTGCCGTTTCTTTTTAACCTTGGCGCAAATCTTGTTGATTATATCCGAATGTCCCAGCAGGTAAATTGTATCGCCGGGTAAAACAATATCCCGTCCGCCGGGGATAATCATGTCTCCATTGCGAGATATGGCTACAATTAGCAGTGACCGGGGAATTTCCATGTCCATTAGTTTTTTGTTGGCGAATACTGTCATGCTTTCATGGACAGATATATCCGCCAACTGCACCCGGCCTCTGGCAAAGGGTTCCATATGCACCGGCAGGGCCAGGGTGAGAAAACGATTGATTTCCATTGCCGCCGAATAGTCCGGATTAATAATCAGGTCGATACCCAGGTCTTCTTTGCTTATAATTAAATTTTTTGAATAGTCAGGGTCCCTGATACGGGCTACGGCGCGCGGTATACCAATCCGCTTGGCTGTCATGCAGGCAATCATGTTAACTTCGTCACTGTTGGTTACTGCAATGAGCAGCTCACTTTCCGCAACAACGGGAGCGCTGAGGGTTTTGGCTGTGGAACCGCTGCCTTTGATGCAGTGGCAATCAAAATCTTCCTCAATTTTTTGTAGTTTCGACTCATTTTTATCAATAATGACTAAGTCGTGACCTTCTATCAATAGTCTGGCGGCAATTTCTTTACCTACTTTGCCCGCTCCTATGATAGTGGTTTTCAATATAAGCACCTTCAATCCTGCAGGTGTTTTTTATTCAATAATTAATTAGTATAAGTTAAAGATTGATATTTAGCAATGTATTTTTCTAGCCGGTATGACAGTAGTTAAATTTTAATCTCTTCCCGAATTGAGAAGTTGCTTCAAGTGCTTTAAGAGGCAAAAATTGTATGTTATAGTATTATGCAGAGGTGACAAAAGTGAACGATATTTGGTATCTTGGTAGTGGTTTTTGGATGGTCTATATTGATGAACTGCCGGTGGCCGATGATTTCAAATCTATCCCGGCGATGCAGCTTATTACTGCTTATTATGATACCCGCGGCAGACAAAAGGCCATGCAGTTCAGATTTTTTCAAGGGGATGATTTGCGGCCGGGATTCTGTTTGCTTCATTATGTAAGCCGTTTGTCCGGTCTTGACTATTATAAGATGTTGGATTTAGCTAAACGTCCGCCGGGTTGTCCTTACGGAGAAGTTTATAGACAACACAGCTACCAACCGGAATTGTTTGAGTTATATAATAGTTTTGAGCCGGCAAGGAAAAAAAATAGTAACAGCAAGCGAAAAAGCTGTAAAACTAAATAGACGTCAATGCCGCTTGTGCGGCACCGGCAAAAGGATGAAAATATAGTTAGTTTGTCATTGCGAGGAGCGAAGCGACGTGGCAATCTCCGCTTTGCAGCCCGCATTTCTTTGGTGGACCCGCTTCGGAGTTTGGGATTGCTTTGCTTACGCTCGCAATGACAGTTAAAAGCATAGCGGAAAAAAAGAACCCTGAGCTTTTTCAGGATAGTTTATGATCGTAAAGAGGTGATGATACTTGTTAAACTTGTTTACCGAAGAATGGCGGCAGGTAAGGTATTACCAGCGAGAAAGCTTGATTTGCTTGGCTATATTTGCGGTAGCGGTTTATATTGGCTATATTGCCGCCGTACTGGTTTCCGACAGAGCTATGGAGTATTACAGCACAGTGCGGGATATTATATTGGCCAATCCTTTTGGCGAAGGTTTGCCGGAAAATCTGTTTCTTTTCATTTTAGCCAGGAACAGTATGGTGAGTTTTACTGTGCTGGTGCTGGGGATAATTACCTATAATGTTTGGCCGGTGTTTATTTTGTTGCTAAACGGTGCTATCGGTGGGTTTACCGTCAAAACGCAGGCGGTTTTATTTCAACATTACAGCTTTCAAATTTGGCTGTTCGGACTTTTGCCCCACGGGATACCGGAACTGGGAGCACTTTTTCTTGCCGCGGGGGCCAGCTTTTACTACCGCCGCCTGCGCGGCCAAGGAGAGCGCGTAGTGAATCGCGTGTTAAAAACTTATTTGGTGGTCATCTGGCCTTTGCTGGTTTTGGCGGCTGCTGTGGAAACCTTTATTACACCGCTTTTGATATACCGGTTTTTATCATGAGTTAATTTAGGGTTATTTAAAGGAATTTAACCCCCTGATAACAAATATATGACTATGCCGGTATTATAAACCGGGCATCGGCGGACTTGGATGGCCCGGGTGGATTTAAGCGGGAAAGGAAGGGATGCCTGTGATACTTGTAACCGGTGGTACGGGCCTGGTGGGAAGATATTTGGTGCGTACTTTGGTGGAAAAAGGCTGTGCCGTGCGCTGCCTGGTCCGAACGCCTCAAAAGGCCGGTGAGGTTTTACCCTCTGGTATTGAATTAGTTCGGGGAGAGATTAACGACCCGGAGGCGGTAAAAAAAGCTTGCCATGGTGCGGACAAGGTTATTCATTTGGTGGCTGTTATCAGAGAACACGGTGATCAAACTTTTGAACATATCAATGTAGAAGGCACTCTAAATCTAGTAATTGCCGCCGGCCAGGCCGGAGTAAAGCATTTTATTCATATGAGCGCCCTGGGTGTTTGTGACAATTCCCGGTATGAGTATATATATTCCAAATGGCGGGGCGAGGAGGCCGTCAGACAGAGCGGTCTGGAGTGGACTATATTACGCCCGTCGGTGATTTACGGATCAGGATTTAATTTTTTTAATCGCATGATTCAGTCGCTGCAAATGTTTCCCAGACCGTTTGTACCTGTTCCAGGCCGGGGAAACACTTTATTTCAACCTATTGCGGCGGAAGATGTGGTGCGCTGCCTGGCGCGGGTATGTGAAAATTCCGGTATGGTGGGCCGGGTTATAGAAATAGGCGGTCCCGAGCATTTAAGCTATGTGCAAATGCTGGACCGTTTATTGGAATGCTTGGGGGAAAAGCGCTATAAACTATATGTGCCGATGCCGCTGATGCGCCTGGTGGTACCGCTGATGGGCAGTATTTTGCGGGACCCGCCCGTTTCTCCGGTTGAGCTTAAACAAATGGATGTGGATAATACTACTGATTTGAACGCGGTGGAAAACAATTTTGGTTTTAGGCCCAGGGCTTTGCATAACGGGTTAAAATATTTGTCTGGCCAGTCAAAGTCCAGGATAACCGGGAACGGTTAAATGTAGTTGGCGGTGTATACACTTCCAACTACCAGCCATGCAAAAAAAATATTCCACACCTTCCGGTGATGGCTTGAGAACCGATGAACCCGGCCATAGCCACAAGAATTTTTGAAGTTAACGCCTTATCATTTATGGGCTTTGACATATGTTCACCTTTTTCGTAATCTTTTACTCATTCCAGGGTACTATTCCCTTCTTGATATCTTTAATTATAGAGCGTACTCCCAAAAAATCTTCGGGTTCCAGTTTAATCAACCAGTCCAATAACTTTTGGGCGTTTTTAATGTCGTCCTGGCGCAGCTTAACCAGCGCCAGACCATGTATGGCGCGCAGGAAGGGGCGGTTTTCCACCCATCCCCAGGGCAGCTTGCCCCGAAAATCGGCTGACAGTACTGAACGTCCAATTTCATAGGCCTGACTGTAATGGCTTTCGGCCCGGATTATATTCCCGGCATCCCACTCTATCATTGCCAGATGATTATGGACGTCAATGAAGTATGGACATTCCTGTATAATACTGTTGAAGATGCGCTTTGCTTTGTTTGTATCGTCATTTTCCAGGTATTCGCAACCAAGATTAAGTTTGCTTGTTAAGTTAAGCACTTCACTGGGCCAAGCAAATTCCCATTCCAGGCGTCCTCTCTTTTCCAGTCTGATGGGATAGAAAGGCTCGGTATATTTTTTGCGTAAGCGGCTTTTCGGTTTTGACCGGACCGGTATTTTAAATGAGCTGTTGGAGTGCAACCAATATTTGTACTGTTCCCAGGCCGCTTGCAGGCATTCTTCATGCCACACCATTTGTCTTAAACGATAGGACCGTCTTAATAATTCATACATGACCCTGGTTTCCTGCTCGCCCTTGGCACCGTGGGTAATTAAAAAAACGTCGGCCAGCACGTGTTTGGCCACATTTCTTTCCATGCCGTCACATCCTTGTAAACCACCTGATTAATACATTATACTTTTAGCTCTGCAAGCTGATTTCCTGCTTATTAATATATTATCAAGGTCAGTTTATATGATAGGCGTTACGAAATTATGCCCGGTCAAATAATGAAAGCGTTAAGACGGGGGGACGTTGGAGAAGCACGGGGGTGGTTCTCTATATTCCATTCCCCGTGCCAACTAATGGTTCAAATGTTTTAATTAAATTCCAAAAGGGCTGTTGCACAGCGGACTAAATAGTTCATAGTGCAGCAGCCTTTTGTAAAGATAGCGGATTATTATCGCAATAATTGGCTGCACCTGGGAAAGGGAGGGTCGCTCACTACTCCAAGAAAGTAGTTTTGCGACACTCCCTTCCTATTTTTATTTCAGGTGGGGTAGAATCCCCGTCCGAGGCCCCGATGTTTAGCTTTAGCTGAACAAGTTCACTTAAGAAAGGTTATTCTTGATATGCGGGTATTATCCTGGCGTCCAGAGCCAGGCAGCTATCCGGTTTTACCAGCAGCGGGTTTATATCCACTTCGGCAATTTCCGGGTTCTCGCATAGCATTGTGCCCATGCGTACTATACATTCCACCAGCCTTTTAATATCTCCGGGCGTTTGGCCGCGGGCACCTGATAAAATTTTGTATGCCAGGGTTTCTTTAATCATTGCCAATGCCTCGTCCGGAGTTACCGGAGCTACCCGGAAGGTTACGTCCCGAACCAGCTCGGTATAAATCCCGCCCAGACCGAAAACCAGCACCGGGCCGAATTGGGGGTCCTGGCGGCCGCCCAGGATTACCTCGGTGCCTCCGGTAATTTGGGTTTGTACCAGCACCCCTTCAATACGGGCATCTGGCTTACAGGCCATGATGTTTTGTATAATTTTATCGTAAGCGCCGGCCAGCTCTTGGCCGGATTGGATATTAAGCATTACCCCTCCCGCATCGGATTTATGGGTAATATCGGGAGACGCTATTTTCAAAGCGATGGGATAACCGAAATCTTCCGCCAGCTGCAGCGCTTGTTCCCGGCTTTGCACCAGACCCCGTTTGACAGCGGGTATGCCATACGCTTCCACCACGTCGAGGGCTTGTTCATTCAGAGCAGCGAGGCGTCCGTTCATGCCTTCATTTATTATTGCAGCCGCACGGGCGCGGTCGATATCCCGCGGTGCCGGGCAGACGGTATATTGCTTTCCTTTTATCGTACTATGGTACTGGTATAGCTTGGCCAGGCAATACAGGGCGCTGTCGGGGGAACTGTAAGCCACCGCTGCTTGTGCGGCCCGGAATTTTTCCGCGTACCGCTGCTTGTGCGGTCCGAATATCCACAGTGCGGTTGGCTTATGCGGGTAACGGGCGGCTGTCTCGTTAACCAGATCGATGGTATTTAGAGGGTCCTCGTCCGGGTCAAGGTAGGCCGGGGTGATACACAGTACCGCGTCCACATTGCTATCGGCCAGCATGTTGTCCAGGGCCAGCGCGGTGATCTTCTCGTATCCTTTGGCCATGCCCGCCGGCCATATATCCGCCGGATTGCCTGTTTTCATCCAGTCCGGAAAAACATTGTCCAGCGCTGTCGTGGTTTGGTCGGACAGGCAGGCAGGCTTAAGCCCGTATTTGCTGCAGGCATCCACGGCTAAAATACCGGCGCCGCCGCTAATAGTTATAAAACCGATGCGCTTACCCTTCATTTCCTGATAGGTGATAAATGTCTGGTTTAATTCAACCAAGCGGGCCGAATTCTCTACCCGGATAATACCGCTTTGGGCAAAGGCGGCGGAAAATACGGCATCTTCGCCCGCCAGTGAGCCGCTGTGGGAGCTGGCCGCACGGGCCCCTTCCTCACTGCTGCCGGTTTTAAGCGCCAACACCGGCTTTTGAGAGGCAATCCGGCGCGCGGCGGCCAGGAACCGGTGTCCGTCGCGCAGTCCTTCCATGTGCAGGTTAATTACTTTAATGCGGTCATCATCTGCCAGGTATTCCATACATTCGGTAAAACCGATGTCGGAGGTGTTGCCTATATCGATGCCAATGCCCATGCCGCCGCTGAAATCCTGCGACGCGGCCAGGAAAATACCCGATTGACAGATTACTCCCACCGGGCTGGTGCGGGTATTAAAGGACACAAAGGATGTATCGAAGTTAATGAAAGTGTTAATGACACCTAAAGTGTTGGGGCCTACCACTCTGGTTTTAGTATCCCGGATAATGTCAACTATTTCATGGTGCATTTGCATGCCCGCTTCGTCGTCGGCGTCGGAAAAACCCTGAGTAATAATGACGACGGCTTCAATACCCTTTTGCACACACTGTTTGACTGTCTCGGGCACGGCGGTGCGCGGGGTGGCAATAACGGCCAGGTCCACAGGCGCGTCAATGTGTATTACCGACTGGTAGGCTTTAACGCCCAGTATGCTGCCGCCCCGGGGATTAACGGGGTAAATTGCGCCCTGGTAGCCGTTGGTCAGCATTCTTTCGAGTACGTTAAAGGTGCCCGGCCCGGTACGCGAGGAAACCCCAATCAGGGCCACTGACTTTGGGTTAATAAAGGAATTCAAAATAGTATGTGTCATTTTCGACCTCCGAAGTTTTAAAATTTAGAATATTAAGTGCGTAAGAAAATAGTTAGTTGCCGATGAACGTTAATGTGTGAACTAGCAATATTTTAGCACAGATAGGCAATTAGAAATCAATAAACAACAAAACAAATTTATACCGGTGTTGGAGGTCATGAATATACGCTAATCGGGTATGGATAAATTGGCAGGTGCTTCTTGAAAGCATTTTTTGCATAATACTTGCTAAAAATGCTTTCCGGTGATATATTAATATACATATTAAGATTGAATAAATTCCATGAAGGAGAAAAGTAGGCTGGAAACAGGCCCCCAGGGAGGGAGCGTCACCGACTGGAAGCGTTCCCGGGTTATGACCATCTGAAGTTCTCTCCGGAGAAGCCGGCTGAAACCGATGCGGTAAGTAGGTCAGGACGTATTCTTCCCACGTTACAGGGCAGGGGGTATCGGATTTATTCCCGTACCTTGCCAAGTGGACCCGACTTTTATTTAGCGGGTCAACTAGGGTGGTAACGCGGTGGCACAGCCTCTCGTCCCTTGGGATGAGAGGCTTTTTGATTTATTGCCGCGGTGGAGTATTTTCCCGTATCTTGATATAAGGGGGCCCGTTGTTTGTCGGGTCAACCGGGGTGGTACCGCGGAAGCAGCCCGTCGCTTTCGTCCCTGAGGGGACGTGCGACGGGCTTTTATATTTTCCTATTGGAGGGATAAATATGGTAGTGGTAATGAAACTTAATACCAATGCGGAACAAATTGCAACCCTGGATAATCGCTTAAAAGCCGGCGGCTTTCAAACTCACCTGATTAAAGGAGTCAAGCGCATAGTTATCGGGGCCGTGGGGGATAGGCAGCATGAAGATTTGTCCGGACTGGAATCTATGCCCGGGGTGGAAAAGGTGCTGCGCATTATGAAGCCCTATAAACTGGTTTGCCGGGAAGTGCAGGAGGAAGATACCGTGCTTAAGGTCGGCGGTATCAATATCGGAGGAAACAAGCTAACTGTAATCGCCGGGCCATGCGCTGTGGAAAGTAAGGAGCAATTGCTGGCGGCCGCTTATGCCGTGCGCCGGTCCGGGGCCGGCGTTCTGCGGGGCGGTGCCTACAAGCCCAGAACCTCTCCGTATAGTTTCCAGGGTCTGGAAGAAGAAGGTGTGCGTTTGCTAGCGGAAGTGGGTGCTCAAACCGGGCTGGCCACGGTTACTGAAGTGGTGGATGAAGAAAGTTTGATCACAGCTGCCCGGTATGTTGATATTTTACAAATCGGGGCCAGAAATATGCAGAATTTCCGTTTGCTTCGTCTGGCCGGTCAGGCGGGGAAACCCATCCTACTTAAAAGGGGTCTTTCGGCAACGGTGGAGGAATGGCTCATGGCGGCGGAGTATATTGTATCGGCCGGTAACGGTGAAGTGATACTGTGTGAGCGTGGTATCCGCACTTTTGAAAACAGCACTCGCAATACCTTGGATCTGAGCGCGGTGGCCCTGGCTAAAAGGCTTACGCATTTGCCGGTAATTGTCGATCCCAGTCACGCCACGGGCAAACGGGAATTGGTGGGTCCGATGTCCAGGGCGGCGGTGGCGGCCGGTGCCGACGGTTTAATTATAGAAGTGCACCCGGACCCTGCGGCGGCATTGTGCGATGGCCATCAGTCCCTGGAGCCCGATGAGTTTGACAGGCTAATGACGAAGCTCCGGCCCCTGGCGGCGGCTATGGGGCGCGAGATGCGGTAATGATCGTTACGTTTGAGTAATAAAGGCTATAGGGGGGACTTGTAATGCGCACATTGGGTTATCTGGGACCCCGAGGTACCTTTTCACACACTGCCGCTCTGCATTACGCCGATATGCACGGGTATACTCTCATATGCTGCGCAAGTCTGGATGCGGTTGTGCAAAAAGTCGCGTCCAAAGAGTTAACCTGCGGTATTGTGCCGGTGGAAAATTCCTTGGGCGGTACGGTGGGGGAAACGCTGGATTTGTTAACCGTTACGGAAGGAGCATGGGTTATTGCGGAATTATTGCTGCATATAGAACAACATCTGTTGGCGTGTCCGGGGGTAACTTTGGCGGATATAAAAAAAGTATATTCGCACCCCCAGGCACTGGCTCAGTGCCGCTGTTTTTTGAAACGGCGGCTGCCGGATACGCCTGTTATCGAAACGGCCAGCACCGCGGCAGCGGCGCTAAAAGTAGCCGGCGCTGAAGATGCGGCGCTGGCGGCGGTGGGCTCGCAAAGTGCGGCTGCCGCTTATGGGTTACAGATATTGCATGCTGATATTCAAGATAACGACGCCAATACAACCAGGTTTTTAGTACTGGGAAGTGAGGAAGCGGTTTTCAGCGGGCCGGCGAAAACATCGCTGGTGCTGGCCCTGCGGGATGGCCCGGGTGCCCTCTACCGAATTCTGAGGCCGCTGGCGCAGAGGGCTATAAATCTGACGCGTATAGAGTCCAGGCCTTCCGGCGGCAAACTTGGTGATTACATCTTTTTTATCGATTTTGAGGGGCGCACTGATTGTCCGGAAGTTAGCGATGCCATTCAGGAATTAAAAAATAATAGTTTATGGTTAAAACTATTAGGCTGTTATCCTAACGATGTAAAAGAAACCCGGCCCGGGCATCGGGAAGCGGTACAGTCGATTGATTTGCCCGGGCTGCGCAGTCAGATTGACGCGGTAGACGCTGAAGTATTGCATTTATTATCCATACGTCAGCAACTGGTCGAGCAAGTGGCGGCATTTAAAAGTAAAGATGCGGTAGTGGATATGCATAGGGAAGAGCAGATTTTGCAGCGTGTGAAAAAAATGGCCCGCCGGAAGGATATTGATCCGGAAATGGTGGAAGTAATATACAGGCAAATATTTAAGGGAGCGGTGCGCCGGCAGATGGAATTGCTCATGTCATGCCGGTAAAAAATATATTTTAAGACAATTGTTTTAAATAACGGCGTTCGCTGGCGGTTATCACCGCATGGGTGAAGTATGTGACCGTTCACAGGTGTTTTGTTGACACTTTAGCCGGTGTAATGCAATGATATTAAGCAGTAGAGATGTCTTAGCAAATTATTTTGCGCATATTTACATCGGTAAGGGTGATTACGTTGCCTGTAACCAAGGAACAATCTAATAATGGCGGGCTTTCGCCTCGGGAATTATCCGTACTTTTGGAAATTAGCAGGGTTATTACCTCCAGCTTGCCTTTAAAAAATATATTCGAGGTCATTCACGCTTATCTGGATAAAATCGTTAACGTAAAAATAGGTGTGCTGTATATCAGGGAAAAAGGTAGGCTGAACCTAAAAGTGGGGGTGGGTGTTGATGAAAAAATACTTGTCCCCCTGGGGAAAAGGGCCGGTACTAACTTTTTATTGAAAAAAATTAAAGCTACCGGCAGAACCTGGCGGTCTACGCAAATTATGGATTTGAATCACTTGATAAAACATCCCTTTTATATTCATGTGCTGTCTAAAATGGGTGTTCTATATACTGCCGGGGCTCCCATTCGTGAGGGAAATCAAATATTAGGCAGTGTCCACTGGGGCCGTGAGGAAACAGCCGGTGATTTTAGCGACAGGGATATACAGCTTCTGGAGATAGTCGCTAATTTGCTGGCCCCTACAATTAAAAACATTAAGATAAGACAGACCAGCTGGCAGGTTGAGGGGGTAATCGGGCTTGACAACGGTCGGAATGGTGATAATCGGCATGCAGCCGGTGAAAACCATCAAGACCAAAAATTGGAGGTTTTGAGCTCTGTATCCACCGTTATGGCCAAAGAATTACGACATCCGCTTTCCAATCTCAAGATGTCCTTTTATTCTCTGGCCAGGAATTTCACCTCCGGGGTTATGGCCCAGCAGGATTTGGAGCAGATGGACCGGTCGATTAAAAATATGGATAAAACCATTAGCTTTTTACTTAACCTTTCCCATGATCTTAATCTCAATCGGGAATGGCTGGATGTAAATGATTTACTGGATGAGGTTTTAGAAACGCTGGGTCCGATTATGGACCCGGATATAGTGGTTATAAAAGATTATGCTCCTTTAGTAAAGTTGTTTTTGGACCGGGAAAAAATGCACGCGGTTTTTGGCAATATTATGGAAAACGCTCTGGATGCCATGCCCGGCGGAGGGCGGCTGCGCATTATTACCACTGAGGACCAGGGAAGAAACTATATTATTGTTGAGGACAGCGGTTTGGGAGTAGCCAGGGAAATACAGCACAGTATATTTGAACCCTTTGTCAGCACTAAATCGAACGGTGTGGGGCTGGGGCTGACCGTTTGTAAAAAAGTTGTGGAATCACACGGGGGCAAAATAATGCTGCGCAGCAACTCGGGCAAGGGCACGGCAGTATGCATTGATATGCCCGTTAAACAGCAAAACACTTCTGAAAAGTTATAGCGCACAATATTGGATACTATAAAAAAGCCCGCCTTATTTGGCGGGCTTTTAATGTAACGATTTTTTATATTCATCAAGTAAATTATCAGATAGTTCTTCCAGAACCTTTTTGGCGTCCTCATCGATTATTTCTTGAATATCCAGCATTTGACCTTGCAGTGATTGGGAAATATTAATGGGTAATCCCGCCCTGAGTGCCAGAGCAATGGCGTCGCTTGGGCGAACATCAATTAGATATTTATCTTTACCGGATGAAATATATAGCTCGGCAAAATAGGTGTTATCTTTTAAATCGCATATTTCAACGCCGGTTATGCTGGCGCCCAGAGTATTGCAAATAGTAAGAGTTATATCATGAGTCATCGGGCGGTTTTTGGGGATCCCTTCCATGGCTAAGGCAATTGAATGGGCTTCCAAAAGCCCGACCCAGATAGGCAATACTCTTTGTTCCGTTGGGTCGGTAAGCAGTATTATAGGGCTGCCCGACATGTCATAAGCGATTCCTTTTACTTTAACGATCATGGGACCATACCTCCCGAAAGAATATAGTATTTGGTGGGGCTGCTGGTCCGATAGCTGCTACTTTTACTTGTATATATGCTTTTTTCTTTGTGGTTATTCTATCACTTAATACTTAATTGTCAAACGTATATAACTATCTTTAACCTTTTTTCTGAAAGAGCAAATTAAGCAGCCAGCTGATTATGCCGGTGACCACTGCGCCCCAGAAGGCACCGCCGAAACTTAGTATATCAAATCCGGGTACCAACCAGGCGGCGATAGTAAAAGTAATAGCGTTGACGATAAAGATAAACAATCCCAAGCTGAATAAAGTTAAGGGGAAGGTCAGCAGCATGAGTACCGGACGTAAGAATGTATTAACTACGCCTAGTGCCGCTCCGGCCATCAGCGCCGGTATGATTCCGGATAAACGGATGCCTTCCAGCAAGCGATCGGCCAGTACAATGGCCAGCGAGTTTAATAAAAAAGTCAGCAACCAATTCATAAAAAACGCCCCTAATTTTTTTCTAAATACAATATAACATTTTTCCACGTATAATTGGAACTAAAAAAAGCACTATAAATAATGGTTCTTTAAAAAATTATGGAGGTGTTGTTTTTGCAAAGTTGGAATGATGCGGAAAAAGGGGTTGAAGTTAGACCTACTTTCGGGAATCAAGTTAATATTTGCTACTCCGGCTTGCTTAGTAAATCGGGTGCCGACCAGATTTATCTGCATTGCGGTTACCGTGACCCAAATAACTGGCAGGAATCATTTACTACAAATATGGACCGTTCACCCGGAGGGTGGGAGAAAAATGTGCCCATGAAAAATCATACCCTTACTTTTTGCTTCAAAGACAGTGCCGATAATTGGGATAATAACAACGGCCATAATTGGATTGCCAGAGTCTAACTTCAAGCTTGAAGAAGCGGGCAGCTTTAATAATGATCATAAAGCTGCCCGCTTTCTCTGTTTGGGTATGTTTCATCTCCCATGTTTTAAAATCCCCTATTTTTTATAGAATAGTAGTATAATTCTTTTGAGTATGTTTTCCCGCCAATAAATAATGTAAAAAACGCTGTAGAATAAGGATGATGATTTGGTTGAAGGACGTTTACCTGAGGTGGTTCAAGGGCAAAGTGAAGAAGGCTATAACCAATTACAATATGATCGGCGATGGGGACCGGGTGGCCGTGGGTTTGTCCGGAGGCAAAGACAGCATGGCGCTGCTGCAGGTACTTTATATGATCCGTCGGGAAGTGCCTGTGAGCTTTGTATTGCATGCCATATTCATCAACCCCGGGTGGCCGGTGGATATTGATATAATGGCCGATTTTTGCCGGCAAAGAGAAATTCCCTTTACCAATAAGTTAACTGATATCGGCGAGGTGGTTTTCAGTGATCGGCGGGAGAAAAACCCATGTGCATTGTGTGCTAACCTGCGCCGGGGAGCGATCAATAACACCGCCCGGGACTTAGGATTAAATAAGCTGGCTTTGGGCCATCATCTTGACGACGCTATTGAGACTTTTATGATGAGTTTGATTTTTACCGGCCAGTTCAAGCTGTTTGCTCCGGTGACCTTTATGGACCGCAGCGGTATCACCTTGATTCGTCCCATGATTTATGTCACCGGAAAGACTGTGGAAACTTTTGTCGAGCGCTGCAATCTGCCGGTGGTCAAGAGCCTTTGCCCCGCAAACGGAAAAACTAAACGGGAGGAAGTGAAAGAGCTGGTGGACTTATTAAACGAACGATATCCCGAACTTAAAACCCGGTT
Organism: Desulfoscipio sp. XC116; assembly: GCF_039851975.1. Lineage (GTDB taxonomy): Bacteria > Bacillota > Desulfotomaculia > Desulfotomaculales > Desulfallaceae > Sporotomaculum. Next base: position 3,023,135 of record NZ_CP156660.1, on the reverse strand, counting down.
TTTGACGGCTTTTCAAACGCTGGATCCGCATAATTTATGGCCGCCTATGACCGATTCTCGTTTGCGCTGTGCTGGTGCGGATGCCGGGCAAAAGGTAATTGAAACTGATCGCGGCAAGGGGGGTGAAGGAAATTGAATAAAAAGGCCAGGTATGCCGCCGGACAGGCACTTATTGGGATAGCGGTATTTTTGCTTATTTATACATATTTTTTTTACAGCACCTTTCAACCGGTACCGGGTTCGGCGGGTAGTTGGAGCATGGCATTGCTTTTGTCCATGACCGCTGTGCTGGCCGGCCTGCTAATAGAATTGGGCCGGTTTTGGGGTTGGGCCATTGAGGTGAAAATTGATGCCGATCTGCTTATACTGCAGGGAGGACCTGCCGCTGTGCTTGGTCTGGTGCCGGCGCCTTTATGGCTGCAGGCGGGCGGACATAACTATCCGTATACATTTTTTGCAGATCCGGTGGTCACCGGTATCGGCGGGGTGTGGCTGGGCGTGGTGTTATTTCGTTCTTTATTTAATAATAAAAAGATTAAGGAAGATGTGGGGGATTATTAACGCTGCGTAAATATATTTACAATTTGTTTACTGTCGTTTTGCGCTGAGGCGAAACGAAAAATGGGGGGAAAGGATGAAATGGCGCACGGCAAAAAGCTTTACTCGGTTTACGAATCTTACCGGATTTTTTATAAAGGACTATTTACGATACGGTATATGTTTAAGTCGAAGAAGAAAAAGGAGTTAAGTCCCCAATTTATTGAAAGGATCATGCTTGCGGTGACTGAAGTTAATAATTGTGCGGTATGTTCTTACGTGCACACAAAAATGGCTCTTGAGAAAGGGATGGGCGATGACGAGATCAGGAAAATATTAGCGGGGGTTATGGATGACGTACCCTCTGATGAAGTTGCGGCAGTGATGTTTGCACAGCATTATGCGGATACCGGAGGAAACCCTGCGATAGAGTCGTGGCAGTGTATTGTGGAAACGTATGGGATGTCTAAAGCGAAGGGCATTCTGGGCACGATTTGTACTATTATGTTGGGGAATACCTATGGTATTGTGTGGAGCTCTTTGTTTAACCGACTAAGAGGCAAGCCTGATCAAAGAAGCAATTTGCTGTATGAAGTTAGCATGATTATAACCGGCATTATATTCTTACCAATTGCTTTCACTCATGCTATTATTTCTGTTCTGCTAGGGATGCCGGTTATTACTTTTTTAAAAGACACTTAATTGACTAATATGTTTAAGTCAATACGGCGCCACGGAATCATAGACCGGTTTAATGGAATTCGACTGTAATATGTCTATTGCCAAAATAAAAAGGGAAATTTTTTTTTGCACGCAGGCAGGAAAATAATGTAAAGCATGCAATTTTTTATAGGTGGAGGTGATAATTATAAATGTTCAAAAGATATGGTGAAGTGATGCTTCGGCTGGAGGAACTCGGGGCTCGGGCCGGAAAACTAAGCAACAGCGACCGGCATGAGCTGCAAAGTTTGCTTGAGGAGCAGACCTGGCTTGGCACAACAATAGTTAAGAAGACTAAATCTGTTCTGGAGGAAATTGATGGCACCTTTGAAAAACTCTTTGATTGGATGATTGATATCTCTGATTTAATCGATCATGCCGCCGGTGAAGAAGGTACGCCTGAGGATTTATTAGAATTGGAAAAAATGATGGTTGATGCGGTTAGTCTAAGGGATCAAATGAAAAGGCTTAACCTGGATAAGCGTATTACACGTGCCGCGGCTAAGCGAACCGGGCATGCAAGACGAGACGCTCTGCTGGAAGCGGCTCCGACCGCGGTTCCGGTATGTGTGGATGATCTGCCGGCGCCTGTAACCGGTCTGCCGGGAGATAAGGAATCCCGGCAGACTTTTGGGGAAAGTAAATCCGTCGGTGAAAATGAGCCTTCGGTGACACTTTCGGCAAGTCCGCTTATTGAATCACCGGCGGTGTCCACGGCGGCGGTGGAGCCGATAGCGGCGCTGCCTGTTAAGTCGAGCGGGACGATGTCAAAGAAATCACGCAAAAAAAAGGTAAAAGGAGTCAAGCTTTTTGCCGATGAACAATACCGCCCACCTCGGGAGCTGCTTGTATCGATAGCCGAAAAAATAGCTCCTCAGGCACGGCAGCAATGCTCAGCCGGATTACCGGGAGATGCTGAGCAAGCTATCGCGCTTAACTTGCGGGAACCTAAAATATAGCCGTTACTGTATACGTTAAAAAATATTATTATAAAAAATGTGTAAAACACTTGCTCTGGCGGGAAAGATATCGTAACATTGTGAACATGGCAACACAGAAAATGGTGTGGGGTGAATATTTTGCAAAATTTTAGTGATGCCGTTTACGGGCAGAGTGCATCCGACATGGTTAGCACGTTTTTGGAGGCCATTAACAGTGGGGATACGCTTGCCTTTTGGCGTTTACTGGACAGTCAGGGCAGAGGCTATTTTATGGGCATGTGGTTTTACGCTATGGGAAATGCTGATTTAGCCGGTGTTTCTCTGCTGGCGGAGGACGAGAACTTTTTAAGGGATGCACTGGGTGGCATTGTCGGTGATCTGAAGAGGAATTTATCGGATTTGATAGATAACCCTCAAATTGGAGAACTGCAATACGTAGATGGCCGGTATGCCCGGGTAGCGGTTAGCAGCGGCGGTGAATCGGAAGAGCATCAAGTAACTGATTATATTCCCCTGGTGCTGGAACTGGCCGGCGCGGGCACTGCGACGGCGGGTAATCCCCCCGCTCAAGGTAATGTGGGTATGACCTGCTGGAAGATTGATACCCTGAAGTGTTTTCGCATTCAAAAAACTTAATAACAATCATCCTGGGAGTGTCGCAAAACTACTTTCTTAGATAATAAGCGATACTCCTTCTGTATTTCAGAGGAAAAAGCTGTTGCCCAACGAACTAAATAATTCGTTGGGCAACAGCCCTAAATAATTGTCCATTAGCACCAAACTCGGGCTGCTTTTACTGGATATACTTCCTGACCGTTTATTGTTTATCAGTCAGCGCCCCCACCGGGCAAACCTTGACACATGCGCCGCAGTTTGTGCAACTGCTCTCGCCCAAGGGGATGTTGCCAAAGGTGGTCACCACTCGCAAGTAGCCGCGCCGGGCAAACCCCAGTGTGCCGTTGCCGCTGCGCCGGCAAGCCCGGACGCACTGGCCGCAAAGCACGCATTTGTTGGGGTCGTAAATAATATTGGCGGCGCTGTCATCCACCGGGAGATTTTTATCCAGCACCGGCAGGTTTTTAGGTTTCAGGCGCAGCTTGCGGGCTTTGGCGATGCGCTGCAGTTCGCAGTTGCCGTTGGCCGGGCAGTTTTTACAGTCCAGCCGGTGGTTGGACATGATCAGCTCGAATCCCGCGGCCACCAAACTATCTACCTGCGGGCCGCGAGTTTTTACCACCAAGCCTTCGGTAACCGGCAGCGTACAGGCGGGCACCGGTGCGGGACGGCCTTCTACCTCTACGAAACACAGCCTGCACGAGGCGGTAGGATGTGCTTCTTCCCGGTCCGCGCACAGGTGGGGAATATATATATCGTTGTCCAGGGCCACCCAGAGCAGTATTTCACCCTGTGCGGCGCGAATCTCGCGACCGTCGATGGTTAAAGTTACTGTTTCTGCCATTTTTGTTTCCCCTCCCTGTACTCCTTATCCTTTTCCTCAACCAGGTGAGGCGGTGACAGTTTAACCACGGCCTTGTATTGGGGCGGACAGGCCACCACACAGCTGTCGCACTTGACGCATTTTTCCTGGTCGATAACCTTGATCCGGTCCTCATTGTCGTGAATGGCTTCCACCGGACAGCTGCCGACACAGGCGTCGCAGGAACGCTCGCATTTATCCGGCAAAATGTAGTAGGCAATCAGGTCTTTGCACATCTTGGCCGGGCAGCGGCCTTCATTGATGTGAGCCTCGTACTCTTCCCGGAAATATTTGATTGTGCTCAGCACCGGGTTGGGGGCTGTCTTACCCAGGCTGCACAGGGAACCGGCCTTGACTTTGGAGGCCAGCTCCGTAAGGGTGTCGATGTCTTCCGGCTTACCCTGTCCCTTGGTAATTCTCTCAAGAATATCCAGCATGTGCTTAGTGCCCAAACGGCAGAATGTGCACTTGCCGCATGATTCTTGCTGAGTAAAGTCCAGGAAAAACCGGGCGATCTCCACCATGCAATCGTCTTCATCCAGCACCACCATGCCGCCGGAGCCCATCATGGCCCCCGCCTGAGTCAGGGAGTCGAAGTCAATGGGAGTGTCCATGGCCGATTCGGGCAGGCAGCCGCCGGAGGGACCGCCGATTTGCACTGCCTTGAACTTTTTGCCTTCTGCAATGCCGCTTCCCACTTCGTTGATTAATTCGTTCAAAGTGGTGCTCATGGGTACTTCGGCCAGCCCGGTGTTTACTATCTTGCCGGCCAGGGCAAAAATAGCCGTGCCCGGGTTCTTCTCCGAGCCGATGCCGGTAAACCAGGCCGCGCCGTTTTTAATAATGTGCGGTACATAGGAAAGTGATTTAACATTATTGATTACCGTGGGCTTGCCCCACAATCCGGCCTGGGCCGGGAAAGGCGGGCGGTGCCTGGGTATACCGGGCTCACCTTCCATGGAGGCGATCAGTGCTGATTCCTCGCCGCATACGAAAGCCCCCGAGCCCTGGAATATTTCTATGTCCAAACTATAATCACTGCCTAAGATACTAGCGCCCAAAAGGCCTTTGCCCCGGGCTTGTTCGATCGCCAGGGCTACCCGTTCCACCGCCAGCGGATATTCGGCTCTGATATAGACGTAACCCTTGGCAGCGCCCACGGCCCGGGCCGCGATGGCCAGTCCCTCAATCATCAGGTGCGGGTTGGATTCCAATATGGTCCGGTCCATGAAAGCACCGGGATCACCTTCGTCCGCATTGCAAATCACGTATTTTGTCGTGCCCGCGGCGCTTAAACAGGTTTGCCATTTGACGCCCGTGGGAAACCCGGCTCCGCCGCGCCCACGCAGCCCGGATTCTTTAATAGCGGTGATGATTTCCCCGGGTGTCATTTCCAGCGCCTTGGTTAACGCTGTATAGCCTCCGGTGGCAATGTAGTGATCTATATTCTGAGGATCAATAAAACCGCATTGTTCCAGCACTATCTTGTTCTCATGGATGCCCCGGGGAAAATCGGCAAAGGTGGGAAACATGTCGTTGGGTTCCAGGGCCGCCAGGGCAAATTCAATTCCGGGGTCGCCCTCGGTTAGAAAATCGCGTACTATTCTGGCTCCGACCCCCTCGGTTACATAACCATAGCAAATGGGCGGAAAACCTTCATTATAAATGATCATAATGGGTTCGGCATAACAGTGCCCCATGCAGCCTACTTCCAGCACATGGGCATCCATTTTCAGGTCAGCCAACTCATTTCTAACCTCTTCCAGCAGGCTCAGTGCGCCCGCGGCCCTTCCACAGGTGGCGGCGCCAATTAATATTAATGGTTTTTCCCTTAAAAGTGCCCAGTCTTTCCGGGCCTGTTCCTGTAGTTTGGCAAATGCTGCTGCAGCGTCGGTATTTTGGTTACTCATCTTGGGCAGCACCTTCTTTCGCTTTCTGCTTATCCAGTTGGTGGGCAAATATCAGCCCGTCTACCCTGGTGGGAGTTATTTTGCCGTGCACCTCTTCATTGATCAGCACTACCGGGGCCATGGTGCAGCAGCCCACACAGGCCACTCGCTCCAGGCTGTATTCCCGGTCTTCGGTGGTTTCGCCCATCTTGATGTTGAGGCGGCGCTCCCAGGATTCCTGGATAATATGGGCGCCCCGCATATGGCAGGCCGTACCCATGCAAATTTTGACCTGTCTTTTGCCCGGCGGGGTGAGTCGAAACTGATTATAAAAGGTGATTATTCCGTAAACATCCACGTCCGGAATATTGAAATGAGCGGCCACTTCTTCCATGGCCACCGCCGGCACATAACCCAGTTTGTTTTGCACTTGCTGCAATACGGGTATTAAGCTGCCCCGACTGTCATCATATGCTGACAGCAATTGTTGGGTTGTGGCAATAGCTATTTTCTTTTCCTCTTCGGTTATTTTCATAATCATCGCCCCATTGTAAAAATTGTTAAAAATTCAGTAAGCCTGACTAATAAGTTAATATGTTAATTATAACATGGGTAGATTAAAAAATCCATATGTTACGATATGGTTTTTGACATATGTCAAAAAATATTTTGCTCCAGCCATTGGCGTATTTCCCGATTAATGTTGTAGATATTATCATATTTTAAATTAGCATTTTGCTCTTGCAGTGCGTTAAGCAGCATTTCCCCGGGGGGTTGCTGCCCGCTTGGCAGGGTTTGGGTCTTGCTTAAATGTTTTTTAACGATATACAGGGCTACCCGGGGGGTCTGATCAATGACATCTATAACAAAGGCATAACCCGGCTGCCTATTTTTATTTTCATTCTCCAAACGGAAATCCCAAAAGATTTCATCCTTTATTTCCTTAAATATATCCATATTAATGCCACCCTTCTAAAATATTGTAATTATATGCATTGTAGCACGAATGATGTAATTACACAAAAAAAACCGGGAATTTTGTAGCTATATGATTCATTTTCAATTTTTCAAGGTGGCTACATAAGGTGGCTACATCCGTTCCCGCGGGGCCGATTACGAAGAAAATCAGGAAAGCGGTGTAACATTGGGGGAAGAATACACGATTTGATCCCGCCGGGGTTGGTCATGGAAGTCCGGTTGCCGTCGGCGTCATAGGCGTAGCTTACCCTGGCGCCGTCGGGGTAGGTAATGCGGTTGAACCGGTTGTTGGCGTCGGTGCTGTAGTTTATCTCCGAGCCGTCCGGCTTGGTAAGGGAGGCCAGGTTGCCCGCCGGGTCGTATATCTCTTATGCTTGCGTTGTTCAGGGGGGCGGCCTCTTGTGCGATGCGGTTTAGCGTGTCGTAAGCGAAGGTAAAGGTCAGGGTATTTTGCAAAACACAATGCTGTTCATTTAGATTTAACGCAAACAAACGGCTGCAATAACCGTTTTGATTATTGCAGCCGTTTGTCTGCAAAATTAATTTACCCTCTGTCGAACGAGCACAGCCTTTTAACAATCACAGCGGCGGTTCCGTTAGCGGCCTGGAAATACGAAACCCGTTAGTTCAGTTTTTCTTTCAGCTTTAAGACTGTTTGTTTGTCCAATCCGGTAATCTTAACTACGAATTCCACTTCAGCGCCTTCTTTTAATGCCGCTCTGGCTATTTCTTCCCTGCTTTTTTTCCTGCCTTCCTCCCTGCCTTCTTCCCTGATCCACTGTTCTATCTGGGTCATTTTCAACACCTCCAGAAGATGTCTTTTATATTCTTCCGATAAATGTTTATCGGTCACCACTATTATGCCGGACATGGCAAAAATTCTTTGTTTTTCGTCTTTCAGCCGCCTGGCCAGTTCCAGGGATTGAACCGCTTGTTCTTCTATTGGGGACCTGCTTTTCATGAGGGGCAGAAAAACCAGCTTTATCAGGTCTTCGTCATCCAGCGACTCACCGACCTCAGTCTTTTGCTGCAGCCTTTTGTATTCCGCGTCACCGTCATAGTCTTTCATGTATACGTTGGTTACCCTGTATAGTATGGAACCACAGTCCAGCAGCTCAGGGGCCTCTTGTATGTTGCCCGAGTATATGACGGCAGTGTTGATGATCCACGCCTGCTTTTCCCGGTTTGTTATTCTGGCATCATATAGCAGGAACCGTTTCATATCTTCTTTGCTTACCGTGGTCTGGAATTCCAGGTGCAGCAACGTTTGGTCTTCCAACAGGAAGACCGTGTCGGTCCTGGTTTCCCTGGCTTCTATGGCGGGTAGTGCGGTGGGTGATAGTCCAACTATCCTGGCTGTCGGCAAGCCAAAGAAGGCCAGGGTTTTGTCTTTAAAGTTTTCAGCCATGCATTTCATTAAGATGTCGTTGCTGTTACGGGTTATCTCGGTGTCCATTTTATTTCACCTGCTCTTAATGCAATTATATCTTACCCGGTAAAGATTGAAAATAGGGCTTTTGCGTTGGTCATAGGCTCATCAGAACAGCGGTATGAGTATAAGTATTCTTGTGAGATCCATAACGACATAGAGGTAATTTTCTCTTCTCGGCATATCATTCTTTTTTTGTCCTGTCATCCACATAAAGCCCAAGTATCGGCAACCTCAGATGATAGCCTTTGTTCTCCAGAACGGGCAAGGGCGCGACAGCCTATCTACCTCAAGACCCACAGTTTCAAACAGGTTATTTGCTGTTGTTCGGCCAGTTGACCCCTTTCCTAAAATTTTGACTTCAGCACCTTTACCCGCACCCTTAGTAATCGTATCAACTACCTTGCCTCCTAATTTTGCGCTCCGGCGGCCTATATATCCGGCAGCGCCTGTTACCGGGGCGTACATGCCTGCTTGAAAATAGGCGGTGTCATATTCGTCCGGTTTTAAGAATTCCCACGTCTGCTCTGCAGCGTAAACGCATTTGTTTTAATGCTGTCCCACGCTTCACATACTGTCATATGCCCCGAGGGGTCAATATACACCACCGGGTTATTGCCGCAATACACATACCGGTTCTGCGACGGCGGGTCGGTCAGTTCGCCCGGGTAGGTGTCCGGGGTAAGGAACCTGCCCGGGCCCGGGTCGTAGTACCTGGCTCGCAGGTAAATCAGCCCGTTTGAGTCGTATGGCTCGCCGGTAAAGCGGAACATATTGTCCACGGTTTCGTTAGCGGTAAGCGGGCTGCCGAAAGGGTCATAAGTGTAGCGGTTGATGGGATTGCCGTAGACATCGCTGATCACCGACACGCTGCCCAGGCCGTCGGCGTGATAGAATAGCGTTCCCGTGGGGCCAACGCGTCCGTAAAGGCCGTTCGCGTACAGGTAGTTGTTGGTGCTGCCCTTACTGTCTATTTCTGCCAGCGGCAGCGGAAGTCCTGCATTGAGGTCGTAAATGTAGCTGTAATTTCCATAGACCGCTCCGGAGACCGTCCGGGTTTGGGTCAGCCGGTTGCCGTCGCCGTCGTAGGTGTACTGGTAAGTGTCGGCGCCGTCGGCATACTGTATCAGCCGGTTCTCAAAGTCGTAATCGCAGCGAACCGCTTCACCGGCCGTTAGAAGGTTGCCGTTGGGATCGTAGCTGTACGGGGTGGTCCCAACCCGGATTAAGCGGTTGGCGTTATCGTAGGCGTAGCTTGTGCTGTCGGCGCTAAGGCGATTGCCCACGGGGTCGTAGGAATAGGTTGCCACTTGATCATCCGGGTATTCCACTTTGGTTAGTTGATTAAGGCTATCGTAGGTATAGTTCGTAGTTTGATTTTGTTCATCGGTGACGCTCAGCCGGTTGCCCACATTGTCCAGGGTATAGTGGGAAGCTGCTATGACATTGTTTCCTGAGCCGTGCTCCGCCCCGGTCAGGCGTCCGCCGAGGTCGTAGCTGTAATTGGCAATGATACCGTTGGGCAGAGTTTCCCGGAGCCTGTTGCCCGCCTCATCGTAGCTTATGTCTGTTGAATAAACCGCGTCGGATACCGATACCGGCAGGTTCAGGCCGTTGTAAGTGTAGCTTACCCGCAGTCCGTCGGGGTAGGTGAGTCCGGTGATGTTGCCGGCGGGATCATAATCATAACCGATGCTATTGCTGTCTCTCGATACCGCTGTGATCTGGCCGAGCCGGTCGTAATCGTATCTGGCAACCCCGCCGGGGTCGGTCATGGAAGTCCGGTTGCCGTCGGCGTCGTAAGCGTAGCTTACCCTGGCGCCGTCGGGATAGGTAATGCGGTTAAGCCGGTTGTTGGCGTCGCAGCTGTAGTTTATCTCCGAGCCGTCCGGCTTGGTGAGGGAGATCAGGTTGCCCGCCGGGTCGTATTCTCTTATACTTGCGTTGTTCAGGGGGTCGGCCTCTTGTACGATGCGGTTTAGCGCGTCGTAGGCGAAGGTAAAGGTTTGGTTTTTGGCGTCGGTGACCGCGGTGCGGTTGCCGTTTGCGTCGTAGGCGTAGCCTGTGGTATGGCCTAAGGCGTCGGTAACGGAGGCCGGTCTGTTCAGGGCGTCGTAGCCGAAGGTGGTGGTATGGTTCTCAGCGTCGGTGCTGGCGATAATATTGCCGGCGCCGTCGTATTCCGTCTCGCTGGTATGGCCCAGGGGATCGGTAGTCGCCGTCAGCCGGTTGGCGGCATCATAGGTGTAGGTCCAGGCGGCGCCCCGGGGATCGGTAACGCTAAGCCGGTTGCCCGCCGGGTCGTAAGTATAGCTGGTGGTGTGCCCCAGGGCATCGGTTTCCGACAGCAGGCGGGAGGACCGGTCATAAGTGTACTCCGTGGTATGGCCACGCTGGTCGGTGATACTTGTTTGGTTGCCCAGGGGATCGTAATCGGTAACCACCGTGTGGCCCAAAGCGTCGGTTACTTCGATCGGGCGGTTTAAGGCGTCGTATGCATAGCCGGTGGTATGGCCGTTCCGGTCGGTGCGGGCGATAATATTGCCGTTGCCGTCCAGGGTGTAGGTTTCCGTCTCTCCCGCGGCGTCGGTGGTGGCAATCAACCGGTTGAGAAAGTCATAGGCATTGGTAACGGTATGGCCTAAGGCGTCGGTAACCGAAACCAGGTTGTTATCGGCGTCGTAGCCGCAGGTGTTGGTGTGGCCCAGGGGATCGGTTGTAGTGAGCAAGTTGTTCTTTTGGTCATAGGTAAAAGCGGTAGTATGGCCCCGCGGGTCGGTGGCGCCGGTTAAATTGTTGTTGGGATCGTAAGTATTGGCGGTAACCTTGCCCGCCGGATCGGTCACAGTAAGCACATTGCCGGTGTTGTCATAAGTATATGACCTGCTATGGCCCAACGGATCGGTCTCGGATGTTTTGCGCCCCACGATATCATAGCTGTAAGTAGTGGTATGGCCCAGGGGATCGGTTATCGAAGCCTGGTTGCCGTAGCGGTCGTAACCAATGTCGGTGCTGTTGCCGTTGGGGTTGGTGATGCCGCTGATCTGCCCGTAGTCGTTGTAGGCAAAGGCAGTGACAGCGGCGCCGCCGTCGATCTCCTTGCTGATGCTGAGCAGGTTGCCCCGGGGATCGTAGGTATAGTTTGTTTGGGAACCCGCCGGGTCGGTGACCCGGGTAAGGTTATTTAAGCTGTCGTAACTGTAAGCGGTTATATAATTAAACGGAGCCGGGTCTTTTTTGGTCAGCATATTGCCCCTGGCATCGTAGGTGTAGGTGGTGGTATGGCCGTTTTTATCGGTTTCACCGGTTCTGTTGTCGTTGGTATCATAGGTGTACGACTCCGTCAGGTTATGGGGATAATCTATTTTAGTCAGCCGGTACTGGTCATCGTAATGGAAGTATGCTGTCTTGCCTTTGGAATCGGTCATGGCGTTTTTTTCGGCCGTCGGGTTATAGGAAAACAGCGTTACATAGCCCTTGGCGTCTTTTTGTCTGGTAACGCGGGCGTCGGCGTCGTATGTGTTTATTACTTCACTGTTGCCCTTTGGATCGATAATCGAGGTCAGGCCATGTTGACCGTAGGCGAAAGTGGTGCTGCCTCCGTTGAAATCCCGCACGGAAGATAGCTTGTTACTGTTATAGCCAAAAACAAGTGTGCGCCCGGCGGGGTCGGTAATACCGGTTAGCCGGTTGCCGGCATTATAGGTAAAGTTAAGGGAACGCCCGGTTGGTTCGGTCACGGCTGTCAGTAATGAGCCGGTATATTGCAGGGTGACGGTGTTGCCGTTGTTATCGGTGATTTGGGTCAGTTTGCCCTGCGCATTGTAAGTGTACTTGGTCTGGTTTTTGAAGGTGAGGACGTACGTTCCGCCGACGCCCCGGCCGAGGGTTTCAAAGCAGCCGGACGGAGGGTTGTAGGTGCTGTTTTGATAGGCAAACAGGTAGATGTGCCCGTCGGGGTATTTTACCGCTGCGGAATTGTCCGGGTTGATGGTCAGGTGGCTGTTGTAGTTATGCTGCCAGCCTTGGCCCAAAGGGCCGGCGTATTCGTCAAGGGAGTTGTAATAGCGGGTGAATTCAAGGGGTATCCTGGCCGGTATGTTCAGGTCGGTGTGCTCATAGGTGAAGTTGCCCGTAACTACGTTGACGGGGTCGTTGCCATGTGCGCTGTTCGGTTGGCAGCCATAGGTAGCCGCTTCTTTATATTCATCTTCGTCGGGCGGCTCCGGCTCCGGATTTTCCCAGTACCAGTTGGCTTTGACATAGTACTTGATAATCGTCCACTTAAAGTCTTCCTGCTCATACCAGGGGTTGCCTGCAAATCTGTCGGTACTGGTCCCCTCAATGGTCGCGCTAACGCTCGGGCTGGTGGTGAACATCACGTTTTCGACCTTTAACGGGTCCGAGGAAGAAACGCTGACGGTGCCGTTGGGAAGGTCGGCCGCCAGGATATATGCCGTGTTGCCGATAGTGATGTCATAGGCTTTGTTCAGCAGGTCCACGCTAGCGGCGGTGCGGGTCTTCGTAGCGCCGCCAGTGAAGGTCAGGGTATCTGATCTGACCTTGGTGCCCGCGCTCTTCAGATTGATTACGATATCCGCGCTTTGCAGGTCATACTCTGTGTCTAAATCGGCCCGGATAAACTTGGTGGGGCCGTTGTTGTCCTGCTGGAATACGGCGGTTTTTCCGCCGATGGTCATGGAGGTGACTTCAGAGATCGTAACCGGCGTGCTGGAGCACGGCTTATACACATCGGCGAACGCCGGAACGGCGCCCAGGGACAGCGCAAAAACAAGCGCCAGGAAGATAAACAGGCTTTGGGGGGTTGCTCTTTTCATCTTAAGGCCTCCTAAGTTTCAACTTTGCTATGGTCAAAAGGATGGGAACCCGACTCCCCGCCCTTTTAATCATCCGGGATGAACTAGAACTAAAAATGCGGCATATAATCGACAGTGTAGAACCAGTCAATGATCGTGCCGTCGACGGTCAATCGATAATCGGCCGCGCCCACCCCGGGAACCTTGCAATCCGGTCTGTATACATTGTCCATATACATCCAGCCGGAAAGATAGCCGCCGTCAAATTCCTCCAGTCCGTTCAGCTCGGCAAGGTAAGCTCCGCCGTAGGAGATGGTGGTATCATAACTGAAGTATCCTTCGTCCTCCGCCCACTCCGCAAAGCCTGCTATGATTTCCATCACCGTAGTGCCGGAATCGACATAAAACCCATTCGGGTCAAAGTATTCATCCGCCGCCGCGTTGATCTCCTCGCATTGGGTAACGATTTCGCCGGTGTAATATGTTTCGTCATTTTCTATTTCGTCAAGGATAATGTCGTAGTACACTTTAATTTGTCCCGTCACTCCGGCGCTGACGTAATAATCCCGGCTGTCGCCGCCGTTGGTGACCGTCATGACGTTCAGGTTCTGATCCAGGTCAAAATTGCCGTTGCTGTAACAACCGGACGCCGAAGCGCCACCGGCCAGGGTCATGGTGCCGGGAACGGCCGAGAGGTTGGTGCCGGGAGGCAGCAGGATGCGGGTTCTGCCTGCCATCCAATCCAGTCCTTCCTGCGCGTACCGGGGGTTGCCCGCAAACCGGTTCACGCTCATACCCTCGACGGTCGCGTCAACGCTCGGGCTGGTGGTGAACGTCACGTTTTCAACCTTTAACGGGCCCGAGGGAGAAACGCTGTCGACCGTGTCATCGGAAAGGTCGGCCGCCAGGATATATGCCGTGCTGCCGATGGTGAGGTCATAGGCTTCGTTCAGCAAGTTCACGCCGGCGGCGGTGCGGGTCGCTGTGCCGTCGCCGGTGAAGGTTAGTGCGTTTGAGCTGACCTCGGTGCCCGCGCTCTCCAGATTGATCACAATGTCCGCGCTTTGCAGGTCATACTCCGAGTCTAAATCGGCCCGGATAAACTTGGTGGGGCCGTTGTCGTCCTGCTGGAATACGGCGGTTTTCCCGCCGATGGTCATGGACGTGACTTCGGAAATCTCAATGTCATCGCTTTCAGTCGGCATTTCCACGTCGGCGAACGCCGGAACGGCGCCCGGAGAAAGCGCAAAAACAAAAACAAGCGCCAGGAAGATAAATAGACTTCTTTTTATAATGGTCTTGCTCACTACAAAACCCCCTTTTATTTTAGTCAACTAATGGCATTGGCTTGCCGCGAAAACCGATCCCGCTTGATTCTCCGGTTTCCGGAAACCACCTCCTTTACGGGCCCTTGCGGGCTATCTCCGTTTATCTTTGACCGGCAACAAAAAACTCCCCGGCATTAAGCCAAGGAGAAAATATTTAATTCCTTACTTACTCAATGTCCCCGTGAGTACAGCGGCAGTCCTACCAAGCAGGTCTCCTGGCTTGGGCTCAACGCCGGCCTGAGCCTTCCCGGGTAATCCCCAGTGGCATCTTTTCAGGCAGGCTCCCCCTTACAGTGGCGGGTCCGCGCCGGATTTGCACCGGCTTCCCTTTTTAGTTTTGCGTATGCAAAACCGCTTAGTAAACAGATATTATATTGTCATATTTTCCATATTTACCGTATCATGCTCATTTTTTGTTTGCAACAATATTCGTTCGCTATATTTATTTCTTTTTTGCTAATATTTTTATTTTCCTTTTAAGTGCCGGGATTATTTACATGCCTTGACGGTAATGTTGATTCGATCTATTTGCAGCGGGAAGATTTACTAAAAGCACCACCTGATGCTCCAAATGCCTAACGAGACTTTGGTTTATTATGAGCGTGCTTTTATGTTGGTCATAACACAAAAATCCTCCTTGCTGATAAAGGTTATTGTTTTTGTCTTTGCTTGGGGCGGATTATATTTTTAAAGTGGGCGATGAAATTGTAAAGGCAGGATTTAATTTTTAAAAATAGAATGTTGATAAAATGTTGGGTGTGGTAAAATAAATCGCTATCCATATATAGGAGGGGGAAAGAATTGTATTTGCGTGGAAAAATAACGGTTATTTTGTTAATGACAAGTTTGTTGCTTGCCATGGGTGGATGCGGCGGTCATAACCCACAGCCGGCCGGTGAACAACCGATCCCTATTAAGGTGGGCATGATGCCGATTACAGATAACCTGCCCTTCTGGGTGGCCGAGGAAAACGGTTATTTTGCGGAAGAAGGTTTGAAAGTTGAACTGGTGCCCTTTCCCAGCGCGTTGGAGCGGGACAGTGCTTTTGTTGCCGGGCAGATAGACGCCGGTGTCGGTGATCTGCTGGCTGTGGCCGCCATGAATAACAGCGGTGCCGAGGTGCGGGCTGTATCCGTGGCTCAGGGCGCCGTGCCCGGGGAAAACCGTTTTGCCATACTGGCGGCTCCCGGTTCGGATATTACAAGCTCGGAACAGTTGAAAAACGTACCCATTGCCCTTTCTTTAAACACCGTTAATGAGTATATCACCGACAGTTTGCTGGGTGCCCGCGGTTTGCAGCCCGAAGAAATCGATAAAACTAATATAGTTAAATTGCCTATCCGGTTGGATAGCCTTTTAAATGGCCAGGTTAAAGCGGCTGTTTTGCCCGACCCTTTTGCTACTCTGGCGGAAATTAAAGGGGCCTGTCTTGTGTTGGACAACACGGAAAACACTGTGGCGCAAACAGTGGTTATTGTACGCAAGGAAGCTCTGGCTGCCAATCTGCCGGGAATACGGAAATTAATGCATGCTTACGCCCGTGCGGTGGAAGATTTACAATCCGATCCCATGCAATATGAAACCCTTTTGTCCGCAAAGGCCAGAGTGCCGGAAGACGTGCTGTCCAGTAACGAACATCCCCTGGCATTGCATTTTTCCGCGCCCGGGCTGCCGGATAGGGATGGTCTGGAAAAGACCATTGCCTGGATGAAGGATCATGACTTACTGCAAAAAGAACTAAGCTATGACGATTTGGTGGACGGGCGGGTTATTAATAAGTGATAAATTCCTTGCAACAATTACTAATGGTTGAAGTAAAAGATTTATCGGTGGACTACCGTCAGCGGCAACAGGTGGTGCCTGCCTTGCGGGAAGTATCTTTTGATATACCTCAAGGCAGTACCTGCGCGCTCATCGGCCCGTCGGGCTGTGGCAAGTCAACCTTGTTATATGTGCTGTCCGGCTTGTTGGGTAAATTTTCCGGTAAGGTGCTGGTAGATAAGGAGCCGGTGGCCCCTCTGCGCAGACAGACGGCACTTATTTTGCAAGACTACGGGTTGCTGCCCTGGAAAAAGGTTTTTGATAACGTGGGACTGGGCTTGGAAATCAGGGGTATAAAAGGGGGCCAAAAACAATCCGCGGTAAAACGGGTACTGGCCGAGGTGGGGCTGTGGGAACTGCGGGACCGTTATCCTTCTCAGCTGAGCGGCGGTCAGCGGCAGCGCATCGGTATCGCCAGGGCCCTGGCTTTGGAGCCCGACCTGCTATTGATGGACGAGCCGTTTTCTTCACTGGATGCTTTAACCCGGGAAAAGCTGCAAAGACAAATGCTGCAAATATGGCAGGGCAAACGGATGACTATTGTGCTGGTAACCCACAGTATAGAAGAAGCCATTTTCTTGGGGCGGCAAATTATTGTGCTGTCCGGCCATCCGGGACGGGTCTTGGATATTGTGGACAATCCCGGGGCAGGGGAGCCGGGTTACCGAAAATCAGCTCAATTTCACGCTTTGACCACGATATTGCGTGAAAAACTGGTGCCGTAAACGGGGTAGATTTATTGATGCCTAAACTAAAATACAAAAATTTATTAGCTATCATAGTTTCCATAGCCGGTTTGCTGCTGGGCTGGGAGCTGCTGGCCGTGGCGCTGGATAATCCCGCTCTGCCTGAACCGCTGCCGGCATTGGCTACGTTTTTTCAGGAATTGACGCGCGGTTTATGGCGGCATTTTATTATTAGCAGCTACCGGGTGTTGGTGAGCCTGGTTGCATCACTGGCAATAGCTATACCTTTGGGAATGGTGCTGGGTCGGGAGGCGAGGCTGGACCGTTATGCGGCTCCTGTTTTGTACCTGGTTTATCCGGTGCCCAAAATTGTATTTCTGCCGGTATTAATGGTGCTCCTTGGTATAGGGGATATCTCTAAAATCTTTTTGATAACCCTGGTGGTTTTTTTTCAAATCCTGGTCCCCATAAGAGACGCCGCCCGGGGTATTAATACGGCGGTGATTAATTCCATAAAATCGCTTGGCGCACGCCAGTATGATATCTACAAGCACGTGGTATGGCCCGCGGTGTTGCCCGAGGTGCTTACCTCGCTGCGTATTGCCTCGGGTACGGCTATTGCAATTTTATTTTTTTCGGAAACCATTGTCAGCCGGGAGGGCCTGGGCTATTATTTGCTGGATGCCTGGTCCCGGTATGCTTTCCGGGAAATGTTCGCCGGTATTATTGCCATGGGCTTGCTGGGCTTTATTATTTATATGATACTCGATTGTTTGGAACGCAGGCTTTGTCCGTGGAAATACCTGTAGAGCAGGTGAGGACGGTTCCCGCTTGTTGCGGCGATTTTAGCTTTGGCAGTTGGGCTTGATGCTGTCGGATAACAAACCCTAAAAAGACGTTATGCATATTCCGGTGAACAATGCAAACGTCTTTAATTAATCATCTGATTTCTAAGACTTCCGCTTCTATAAGTGGGAGTTCTATTTTTCACTTCAGGCGGGGTAGAATCCCATCCGGAGCCCTGATGTTCAGCTTATAGCCGAACAAGTTTACTTTGGTTTGCGCCCCAGGTGCATGGCGGCTACTCCTCCGGTGTACGCTTTTACTTCTATATCGACCAGTCCGGCCTGCCGGAACATATCCGCCAGTTCCCGGCAGCCGGGAAAATCCCTGGCCGATTCCTGCAGCCAGGAGTATTGCTTGTAGCTCTTAGCCAGCAGCTTACCCAGAAACGGCATCACGTAGCCAAAATAGACGTAATACAGTTGTCTGAATACCGGCATGGCCGGTTGGGATGTTTCCAGGCAGACTACTTGGCCGCCCGGCCTGGCCACCCGGCTCATTTCCCGCAGTACTTGCAGGTAGTCCGGAACATTACGCAGGCCGAAGCCAATGGTCACGTGATCGAAGGAATTGTCGGCAAACGGTAATTCCATGGCATTGCCGTGGATAAGCCGCACGTGCCGCAGGTTCCGGGCTTGTACCTTTTCCCGGCCGATTTGGAGCATATTTTGACTGAAATCCAGCCCATAGATTGCTCCTTCCGGACCGACGGCTTTGGCCAGGGCAATGGTCCAGTCAGCCGTTCCGCAGCATACATCCAGCGCCATCTGGCCTTTTTGCACTCGCATGCGCCGCATGGTATCCCTGCGCCAGGCTTTGTGCCGTTGGAAGCTGATCACCGAATTCATAAAGTCATATTTACCTGAAATCGATTCAAATACGTCATGTACGCGTTCTTCTTTCGATTGATGCATAGATTTCCCTTCTAATTAAATTCTTTATCAGTTCGGTCCAGTACACTGCCCAATCTTTCACCGGGACGGCCTTCATTAATAAACAACTCCACGCAGCGTTTAAGCGATGCGGCCACATCGCCTGTGTCGGCCATGGCCATTAATTCGGTGGCCAAACGGGGGTGCCGTCCAAGTTTGCCCCCGGCCAGCACTTTGTAACCTACCTTGTTTAAATGCAATGCCCCGGTGGGGCAAGCGCGGGCGCACTGTCCGCAATTAAGGCAGGCGCCGCGGTCAATGATGGCCTTTTCCTCCGCCATGCTTATAGCGGCCTCGGCGCATACTTCGATGCAGGCGCCACATTTACTGCATCCTTCGCCTACTTCCGGGACGGCCTGTCCCTGAACGCCAAAGTCTTTAATCTGGGGCTGGCTGCAGGAATTGGGGCAGCCGGCCAGGGCCAGGTGAAACATTTGGTGGTGCAGGGGGCGGTCATTATCTATTTTCGATCCTGCGCGGATGTTAAATCGGCAGTTATCCAGCACTTGCAGCAGTTCGTTTTCCAACATGTCTAAATCCACCACCCGGTTGGGGCAGTTGCGGCATTTTTTTATGGTAAAAAAATTCATGCTGTAGCCTCCCATATTATAGATACTTGTTTAACGCAGATGATTCACATATGGTTTAAGTATACCGGGAGGTTTTCCGTATATCAGTAAAATTAGTTTACCTGCGGTGTGATTTTGGTCACATTTGGCGCTAAAGCAGCCTTGCCGTTATCGTAAAAAGCTAAGTATTTTAAGTTCGGATGCCGCATCGAATTCTCTGACGGCTCCGGTGTCCAACAGCTCGAGAATAATCACCTCCGCCACCAGGTAGACTTCCGATTCGCCCCTGATGCAGCCCATTAAGGCGGTGTCGCCCTTGCCCAGGGCTCCGTGCAGGTGCAGTGCCGGTGCGCCGTTATCCTGAAAAATTGTGCCTATACCGATCATTTCACGGCAGTCGTTAAAATTACGCCGGACTGCTTCCGGGGTACGAGTGCATGCTTTGGGTCCGACCACCAGGGAGGCTTCCTTTATAGCGCCGATAGCATAAAAAATACCCGCCTCGATTTTTTCTTGCCCGGCCAGCTTCTTTAATTCCGCAAGCAAATCGTCTCCGTGCTCCACCCGGGCAACGAAGACGCGTCCTATTTTCCCTTGTGTGTATTGCATCTATTATCCGTTCCTTTCCCGTACCGATATCAATTGCATAACGATGCGTGGGTTTTACCACCTAATAGTATATCATGGGCGGAAAAATCTTAATAGACTGCCATGTTGCTAACGCGGCCAGGGCTTGTCTAAGTTTGCCGCTTGGATTTGCTAAAAAATGACGATGTCCTCCGGAGCATAAAATAATCGGGCGGGAAGCCTTTCGGATGTTATGTATAATGGGTAGGGCTGTCCAAGGTACATGGATTTTAAAATGAAAAGCCACCGTTCTTGATGGGCCGGTGGCTTCTATTGGTCTGAGAAAATATAATTGGGATTAAACAGCATATTGATTATTTAAAATTAGGCTTTCTTTTTTGTAAAAATGCGTTTACACCTTCCGGGAAATCATCATCCGACCAGGCCATAAGCTGCATAGAGGCCTCCGCTTCCAACTGAGCGGCGAGAGTGTTCTGATCGCTTAACTTGAGCATTTGCTTGATATAACGTATCGCTCGCTGGGGACCGGCAGCTAGTTTCCGCGCTAGTTTTAATGTTTCCCGGTGTAAATCTTCCGCCGCTACCACACGATTAAAAATGCCCAGCTCACAGCACTCCCCGGCATCAAGCATGCGCCCGGTGAGCATTAATTCCGCTGCTTTGTGATAGCCTGTATAGCGCGGCAGAAACCAGGAGGCCCCGCTGTCGGGTACAGCGGCAATATTTACAAAGTTCGGCGCAAATTTGGCGTTTTCCGCTGCCAGTACCATGTCGCAGGCCATGGCCACCGCTGTGCCCGCTCCGGCTACCGCGCCGTTTACTGCGGCAATGACGGGTTTACTTAGCCTGTCCAGCATGGTTATGACTGTCGCGGCGTTATCTAATATCTGCCTCTTCTTTAGGTTGTCGTCCGATGCCATCAACCAGGACAAATCACCGCCGGCGCAAAAAGCTTTTTCAGATCCGGTAACCACCAAGACGCGGACATTATCGTCTTGTTCAGCTTGCCGCAGCGCTCCGGTAAAATCTTGAGCCAGCTCAAGATTAATGGCGTTAAAACTTTTTGGCCTGTTGAGGGTTAACCAGGCCACATGTTCCTTTAATTCATAAGTTATGGTTTGGTAAGTCAAAATCTTCACCACCTTGTCCAAAATGAGCATTCATTCATTTCTAGATAATTAGACTAATATTTTATTTATCCTGCCGGGTTGGAAAAAATGTTCCCCGCATAATAACCTTCGTACTATCGAAAGATATATGAAGACCATTAGTTTTAATTAACTCCATAATGTCAATTTTAGACCGGATTTAGATGCTTGTGGTATTTTCTCAAAACGTTTTTCCGGCTTTCGGCGATAGTATTATAAACTACACTTTAAATAATAACAGGTGGGGTGGTTGATGTGGAATCCGTTACTTTCAAAGTGGAAGGCATAGAAGATGAAACCGACAAGGTCAATGTTATTAACGCCCTGCACAAATACTCGGGAGTGTTGGACATCGGTGTGGATATGCATACAAAGCTGGTGAGGGTGGAGTACGACCCGAGCAATATCAGAGCGGAAGATATGCAGCAGGATATTGAAAAGGAAAAATATCACGTGGTTTATGTTGTAAGAAATTAAGTCCTAAAGCATGTCGTTATCTATTAAAATCGTTATTAATTTGAATTTAAGTTTGAATTTGATCAAATCCAAGACTCTCACTTATTATAAGTGGGAGTTCCTATTTTTGCTTCAGGTGGGGTGGAATCCCCATCTGAAGCCCTGATGTTCAGCCTTGGCTGAACGAGTTCGCTATTCATCTTTATCTAATGCCGCTCCGTATTGTTTCCATGCGGCATCTTTGGAGACCAGCCCGCTTTTTACATCCTGGCGTGCGGCTTCCGGGGAACGGTCCCGTGGGGTGCCAAAGCCGCCGCCTCCGGCTGTTTCCAGGGTAATAACGGTGCCTTTCGGAACAGCTCTGGTGCATTTGCCGGGCATAACTTCTTGGGTACTGTTTGGCAGTTTAATGCTGCACAGGGAGCCGCGGCCCGGTGCGCCTCCCTGCAGCCCCCAGGGAGGTTGTACATTTCTCTCTGTGCTGACCGACACCATGGCGTCTTGTAAAACCGTAATTTGCCTTACCAGTCCGGTGCCGCCTCTGTATTGGCCCGGCCCGCCCGAATCGGGGATTAATCCGTATTTTCCCACTAGCAGGGGGTAATTCATTTCTATCACTTCCACCGGTGTGTTCAGCGTGTTGGTCATATTTACGTGTACTCCGTCAAGTCCGTCCTGGTTGTATTTGGCCCCCTGCCCGCCACCGTAAGTTTCCACGTAGGAATAATAATCATCGCGGGCATTTTGACCGCCGATGGTAAAGTTGCTCATGCTGCCTGTACCGGCGGCGGTTACCCGGTGGGGCACGGCTTGGGCCAGAGCGCCAAGCACTACATCGGTAATCCGCTGGGCGGTATTGATGTTGGCGTGGGCTACAGGAGCGGGAAAGCGCGGGTTGACCAGTGTGCCGGGCGGGGTGATGATATCCGCCGCTCGGGCGATACCTTCGCTGGCCGGCAAATCCGGGTCGGCAACTGCTTTAACGGCAAAATAAACGCAGGCCAGAGTTACGCCCCGGGTAGCGTTAACGGGGCCCTTTGCCTGTGGGCCGGTGCCTGTGAAATCAACCTTCACCATATCCTCTCCAATATGTACGGTGGCGGCGATTTTAATTAATTCTTCGGTAATGCCGTCCCCTTCCAGATAATCACTGAAACAATAAACACCTGTGGGTATGTTTTTTAAGGCCAGGCGAATTCTTCGCTCGGCGTAATTAATTATGGCCTGCATATAAAAGATCAGCGTATCTATACCTGTCCTGCGGGCTAACTCCTGCAGTCTTTGTACGCCCACCTGGTTGGCCGATAGCTGGGCCTGGATGTCACCGTAAAATTCTTCGGAGGTACGCACGTTGTGAGCCAGTACATTCAGTAAATCCTGGTTGATGCACCCCCGGCTGCATATTTTAACGGGGGGTATCCTAATCCCTTCCTGGAATATTTCCGTGGTGGATGTGGACATGCTGCCCGGTGTCGCGCCTCCTACATCAACGTGATGGGCCAGATTGGCCACCAGGGCGATAGGCTGTTCCCCGTAAAAAACGGGGGAAATGAGGCATATATCCGGCAAGTGGGAGCCGCTGATGTAAGGGTCATTAATCATTATAGCGTCCCCGGGGGCAAGTTCCTGCGCGGGAAAATGTTCCAGGACCGCCTTGACAACGGTGGGCATGAGCCCCAGATGCAGGGGAATATGTTCCGCCTGGGCCACCAGGCTGCCTGTAGTGGTATGTATAGCGGTGGAACAATCCTTTCGGTCCTTAATGTTGGGTGAAAGGGCGGTGCGGGTGAGAGTGACGCCCATTTCCTCCGCCACAGACTGTAGCGCGTTGCGCAGCACCTCCAGGGTGATGGGATCGGCAGTCATCTGTTTATGCATATTTAGCGCACCCCCGTTTCGATGATAATGTTGCCCCAGCGGTCACAACGGGCGTTATTGCCCGGCCAGATAAGTGTGGTAGTGTCAGCCTGCGTGACCACGGCCGGTCCCTGGATGCGCCAGCCCGGTCCGGTTAACCGTCTTTCGTACACCGGCACATCGTGGTAGGAACCGTTCATATATACCCGCCTGGTGCTGGAACTGCCCGGCAGTTCGCCTGATGGCCGGGTGCGAGGCTGCAGCTTGGGCAGTCTGCCGGTGGCGGCCAGCCTCAGCGTGACGATTTCCACTGCCGCTTTTTCCCGGCAGTAACCGTAATGCTGCAGATGACGGCGGTGAAAACGCTGCCCAATGACTAAAAGATCGGCTCCGATGAGCTCGTTGTCGGGTATGGCTATAGTTAGCTCATAGGACTGTCCCCGGTAGCGTAAATCCATAAACCGGCTCAAATTGATTTGTGATTTGTCGAACCCTTCCCCGGTTAAATCTCCGCTTCCTTGTTTGGCTAAATCATCATAAATGGCATTGATACCGGGGCAAGCGTCGGGTGCTAAATCCGTGACGTGAGTAATGGAATAATCATGGCGCACGTCTGCGGAAAGCATACCCCAGGCCGAGGTGACCCCGGGGTGGGGCGGTATCAAAATGCGTGGGATGCCCATCTCCCGGGCCAGTTCCACGGCTTGCAGCGGTCCCGCTCCGCCAAAGGGCACCAGTGTGAAGTCGCGCGGGTCAAAACCTCTTTGCACCGATATAACGCGCATAGCCCGGACCATGTTGGCGTTCACCACTTTGATAACACCCTCGGCGGCCGCCTCCGGGGTTAACCCCAGCGGGCGGCCTATTTTTTCATCGACATGCCGGGCGGCCATTTCCGTGCTTATATTATCCAGTCCGGCAAAGTCTTCCGGGGTCAGCCGGCCCAGTACCATGTTGGCGTCCGTTACCGTGGGCTCGTGTCCCCCCAGGTTGTAGCAGGCCGGTCCGGGTATGGATCCGGCGCTGCGTGGGCCTACCCGCAGTGCTCCACCTGTGTCAATCCAAGCGATACTGCCTCCCCCCGCGCCGATGGTGTGGATGTCCAGCATGGGCAGCCGCAGTGGATGGCCACCGATGCTTCCTTCTGTTGTAAAGCGGGGTTCTTGCCTGTGAATGAGACAGATATCCATACTGGTGCCGCCTATATCCGCGGTTAACAAATTGTTGTGACCGGTTTGGCGGGCTATATAAACACCGGCCAGTACGCCGCCCGCCGGGCCGCTTAACACGGTGCGCGCGCTCTGCTGCCGGGCTTGGGGGGCGGTAATTACCCCGCCGTTGGATTGCATAATGAACAGTTCGCTTTCAACACCGGCGGAACGTAAATTTTGGGCCAGCCGGCTGACATAGCGGTCCACTTTGGGCTTGACCAGGGCGTTGATTACCGTGGTGCTGGTGCGCTCATACTCTCTGAATTCCGGTAGTATTTCCGAGGAAATGGTTATGGATAGGTGAGGCAATTCTTTTCGCAGTGCTTCCTTAATTATTATTTCATGCTCGGGATTGGCATAGGCATGCAATAAACACACGGCTGCCGATTCGGCGCCGGACTGTCTTAATTGTTCTATAAGGTTGTTTATGTCTTCTTTCCCAAGCCTGGTTTTAACGCTGCCGTCCGCTAAAATTCGTTCTTCAATTTCCAACACCATGTGGCGGGGCAAAAGCGGGGCCGGTTTTTGTGCCCAAAAATTGTATAGATGCGGGCGATTTTGACGTCCGATAAAAATAATGTCTCTAAAACCGCGGGTAGTGATCAATGCGGTGCGGGCGCCTTTTTGCTCTAATATGGCGTTTGTGGCTACCGTGGTGCCGTGCAGTACAAAATTAATCTCCCGGAGCCGTATGCCTTGCTGTGAAGCTATTTTTTTTATACCCTCCAGTACTGCGCGGGAAGGGTCATCAGGGGTTGAAGGTTCCTTGGCAATTAATAATCTACCGTTGTCGCCCAGCAGGCAAAAATCGGTAAATGTGCCGCCGGTGTCCACAGCCAGTTTATATTTGGTCAAATAAAATCACCTGCTCAGTTAAGGTTGAGCCCCCGGGTTGGTAAGCGGCCGCGCCCGGGCCGCCGACCGGCGATACCGGCGGCAATAACGGATAGTTAATGCAAAGCCCGGTCGTGCCACACCCGCTTCGGCCGGTAAAGTCAAGGTTTTTATTTATCGAATTGGTAAGATTGCCTTATGTAGATGATCTTGGAATATTAGTTTGATGTTCTTTGGTGTATTTTTCAGCACATTGCAACAAAAACCCTTTTATTTTTGCTTGATCATAGTCAATTTTTACGGAAAATCTGTAACTCTTTGCATGTTGAAAGTAGTTATTTGCAATATTTATCCACAGCTTCGGTAAACAATCGCAGGTGATATTGCTCGTCCATAATAATCCTTTCCAACATTTCATCTATGAAGGGGTCCCGAATTAATTGCTGATGCTTGCGGTATTGTTCTATGGCTGATTTTTCCGCGGCTATGTCGGCGGCCAGGCGGTCGCAAACAGAGTTTCCGTAATAAACATAGTTACCGCACCAGTAGGTTGCCTTATTATTGGTCAGGGTGCGTATCTGAGGATCTACGCCCAGCAATAAAATGGTTTCACCCAACATTTCCAGGTGCTGCATCTCAATTATAGAAATGCATTCCTCCAGCTCCGCCAAGTCGGCAAACTTTTCTCCAAAGACGATATGGTGGTGAAAGTATTGATTAATAGCAGTCATTTCACTGACCTGGCCGGCGTAATCCTCCAGCAGTAATTCAGCGTAATAGCGGTTGGGCCTTTGTATTCTTACTTCCGGATACGGTGCGGGTAGGGCGCACCACCTGTTTATGTGCGCGTTGCGGGTAATAGTTTGGTTTGTGACTTCCTTGGTCAAAAAACCATCTCCCCATGGTTAGTTTATTAATAAAACATCCAAGCCGGGCTATCTTACCTGATAAGTTAAAGGCGCAATGCGGCATCAATAAAACATATGGTTCCGGATTATTAATTAGAAGGATTAATTTGCGAAAGATCACACTCTAACAGGAACATAAGGCGCTTGCATTAGAAAAAACAATAGATTGTCATATATTTCGTTAGACTGCTTGTCGAAATTGGGATAAGATACCGCTTTAATTTAACAAAACATTGGTAAAATCGGGTATGTATCATATAATTGTAAAAGCATATTACAGGCATCTGCTTTTACGGTTAAAGATATAAATTTTGGGGGAGGAAAAAGACCTTATGCCAAACGCATTGCTAAACGATATTCTGCAAATAGTGGCCCGGGAAGCCGATATTCCCCGGCATAAAGTGGAGAGTACCGTACATCTGTTGGAAGAAGGCAACACCGTGCCTTTTATTGCCCGGTATCGTAAGGAGGCAACCGGCGAACTTGACGAGGTGCAGATACGGCGCATAGAAGAGCTGGTCAAGTTTCACCGCCACCTGGAACAGCGCAAGGCTGAGGTGCTGAGGATTATTGATGAGCAGGGCAAGCTGACTGAGGAACTCCGGGACAGGATAATGAGCGCCGTTAAACTTACCGAGGTAGAGGATATCTATCGACCCTACCGGCAGAAACGTAAAACCCGGGCCGGGGTGGCCCGGGAGCGCGGATTGGCACCGCTGGCGGAGTATCTTATCTCCCTTCCGCAGGCCGGTAACCCGGAGACCGAAGCCGGCGCATATTTATCGGAGACGGTATTAACCGTGGAGGACGCCCTGCAGGGGGCGATGGATATAGTGGCCGAACAAGTGGCCGATGATCCTGATGTGCGCGGCTGGGTGCGGGATTATACCCGGCGGCAGGGCTTGTTGGCGACCCGGGCTCGGAATGTCCAGGCAGAATCGGTCTATCAGATGTATTATGATTACCAGGAGCCGATACGCAAAGTAGTGCCGCACCGGGTGCTGGCTATTAACCGGGGTGAACGGGAGGAGTATCTCAAGGTGACGGTACAGGTGGATAGTGATGCGGTGCTTGACTGGCTGTACCGCCGTTTTATAAAACGTGAATCGGTAACTTTGGGCTTGGTGCAAAAGGCCGTGGCGGATGCTTATAAAAGGCTGGTGGCGCCGGCTGTGGAACGTGATGTGCGCAGTGAATTGACGGAGGAAGCCGAATCCCGTGCCGTGCAGGTTTTTGCCCGCAACTTGCGCAGTCTGCTTATGCAGCCTCCGGTGCGGGATGTAATGGTACTGGCGCTCGATCCCGCCTACCGGACGGGGTGTAAATGGGCCGCAGTGGATGAAACGGGAAAACTTTTAGAGGTGGGTGTAATATACCCCACGCCGCCGCAAAAAAGGATAGCTGAAGCCGAGGCCGAATTGGCCCGGGTGGTCAAACAGTATGCCGTGCAGGTTATTGCCATTGGCAATGGCACCGCTTCCAGGGAAACCGAGCAGTTCGTAGCCGGTTTTATACAACAAGAACAGTCGGGGCTGGTTTATACTATTGTCAGTGAGGCCGGGGCCAGCGTTTATTCAGCTTCCGAATTGGCTGCCAGGGAGTTTCCCGATTTGGACGTATCGGCCCGCAGCGCTGTATCCATCGCGCGGCGGCTGCAGGACCCGCTGGCCGAGCTGGTGAAAATTGAGCCCCGGGCCGTTGGTGTGGGCCAGTATCAGCATGATGTGGCGCCGAAACAATTGAATGAAAGTCTGGCTAAAGTAGTGGAATCGGCTGTTAACTATGTGGGCGTCGATTTAAACACTGCGTCGGCATCGCTGCTTGGCTATGTAGCCGGAATCAATGCCGTGGTGGCGGAAAATATAGTGCGGCACCGGGAGCAAAACGGTCGTTTTCTGAACCGCCGCCAGCTGGCCCTTGTACCCCGGTTGGGCTCTAAAACCTTTGAACAGTGCGTGGGATTTCTGCGCATCAGTGGCGGGGAGAATTTGCTTGACGCCACGCCCATTCATCCCGAATCCTACCCGATAACAGCTAAATTATTGGACTTGCTGGGTGTTAAAACTGTGGACATTGGCCGCTCGGACCTGCGTTCCAGGCTGGCCCGGTTAGATATCGATGACCTGGCGGCACGGCTGGGTGCCGGTGTGCCGACTTTGCGGGATATAATAGAAAGCCTGATGCGCCCCGGACGTGACCCGCGCGAAGAACTGCCCCCGCCGGTTTTTCGGTTTGATGTGTTGAGTATAGAAGATCTCCGGGCAGGCATGCTGCTGAAAGGTACCGTGCGCAACGTAGTTGATTTCGGTGCTTTTGTGGACATTGGCGTAAAAAATGACGGTCTGGTGCATATTTCGGAGCTGACCGAAGGTTATGTACGCCATCCGCTGGATGTGATATCGGTGGGGGATGTGGTTGCCGTTCGCGTGCTTGCGGTGGATGTGGCGCGTCATAGAGTATCTTTGTCCATGCGGGTTTAAATCCGCACGGGCAAAGATATGTTAATTAGTTCACAACACGTATTTCCATAAGCCCAATTATCAGAAATTTTTTTTAAAACTTTTCGATGTAGTGACAAAAAGTAGTTGCAAAAAGAATGAGAATTAAATATAATCTTAGTAAGTTACATAATGCACAAATCTAAAATAGTGCTATTGATTAAAAGTAGCAACTAAGAATAAACCACATGGTGAGGAGGGATTTAGAAGAAAATAGCATGGGTTTGCAGCTTATATAGTGATATATTTCACTACCGCTAATTGTTAATTATTTAACTAACCGGCTTTAAGCCTCGGTTAATTATTATGGGGGGTGGTTAAATGAGTAATACCACACAAGCAGCTATCAGCGCTTCCGTAAATGCCGAACAACAAATTAATGACTTATCAGGCGAGTGGAAAAGAATAGCTTTTGCAGTATTGGGTATCGGTTTATTTGCACTTTTTTATTTCTTGCCCCAACTCCCGCCGGCCGTAGATCCTACGGGTAAGGCATTTGAATTATCGCGGGAGGCGCAGTTGTCCATCGGACTTTTTCTGTTGGCCGGAGTATGGTGGGTGTTTGAAGTAATACCCATTGGTGTAACCAGTCTTACTATCGGCGTTATGCAGGCGGCATTTATGATTCGGCCGGCTGTCGAAGCTTTTGCCGTATTTATGGATCCATCGGTGCTGTTCATTTTAGGTTCGCTGCTGCTGGGCGTAGCTTTTACCAAAGCGGGTGTGACAACCCGTCTGGCTTTTAAAATGCTCTCCGTGGTGGGTGAGGATTCCCGTAAAATACTGCTGGGTGTGTTTCTGGTGACCTTGGCATTGACGCTGGTGATGGCCCACACGGCAGTGGCTGCCACCATGTTCCCGCTGATGCTGGTCATTATAAGTATGTACGGTAAAGAGGATGTACCCACGAATTTTGGCAGGGCTATGTTTATCGGTATGGCGTATTCCGCCGGTGCCGGCAGCTTAATCACCCTGCTGGGTGCGGCTCGTGGGCCGGTGGCATTGGGATTCTTCAAAGAATTCACCAGTATTGATATTGGTTTCCTCGAATATTCCATAGCCATGGCACCTTTGGGTATTATCATGGTATTAATAACCTGGTTTCTGCTGAGCTATGTGTTTTTCAAACCCGAACAGGACAAAATCGATGGTTTGAAAAAGAAAGTGGATGAAGTAAATTCGCAAATGGGTCCCATGACGGGGAAGGAAATCTTTGTTATTGCACTGGCTGTGGCGGTGGTGGCTATATTGGCAACCCAGCAGTTTATTCCGGCCATTGCAGATATGAACAGGAGTATCCCCATATTGATGGCAGCAATTATTATGTTTATGGCTAAGCTGTTTACGGTGGAAGATCTGGAAAAGAGCGTCCCTTGGAATATCGTGCTTTTGTTTGGCGGTGCTATGAGTATCGGTACTTGTTTGTGGGTTACCGGGGCCGCCGAGTGGATGGCCATACACTGGCTGACTATGTTCCAAAATGCCAACTGGTTGGTTTTCGTGGTGGCTATAGCCTTTTTGGTGATCATTATGACCAACTTTATTATGAACGTGGCGGCCATTGCCATTACAATGCCGGTGGCCCTGGTAATGGCCGAGTACCTGGGTGTTAACTCTTACCTGATCTTGTATACATGCTTGGCCGCGGCAGGTCTGCCTTATATGCTGCTGGTGGGTGCGGCACCCAACGCCATTGCATACCAAGCCAAACAA
This sequence comes from Desulfoscipio sp. XC116, assembly GCF_039851975.1. Taxonomy (GTDB): domain Bacteria; phylum Bacillota; class Desulfotomaculia; order Desulfotomaculales; family Desulfallaceae; genus Sporotomaculum. The sequence goes on along the minus strand of NZ_CP156660.1, from coordinate 2,992,955 downwards.
TTTACCACCGGTCAGTTCTTTTTGGTGGGTGTTCCATTCACCATTCTGGCGCTGATTATGGTGGCGGTATTTGCCTTGACGGTATGGCCCATATTGGGTATACCGGCTCTGGTCAAGTAGTTTTTGGCCTTAAGGTTTTTAGTTGATAAATTATTGAAAATTAGCTTAGGCAGCTGTTGCTGATTAAATGCGAGCAGCTGCCTTTTTGTAGTTTGCTCCGGTATCTAGTAAAATAAGGCGGAATGATTCCGCCTTATTCTTTTATCTTGTTTACACCGGCTTCCTTGATAATTTTCATAATTTCATTCATCATGTTTTGAAATTTTTCCTGGGCTTCTGAAAAGGTTTTAATGGCCTTGTTCTCCACTATCTTAAGCTGTACCTGTTCGAATTCCCTGGCTTCATCAGGAGTTAACGCTTCCCCTTTTTTTTGTTTTTCTTTTTGTAGTTTTTGAAGCTCATGAAATTTTTTTAGCAATTGCTGGGCATTGGGATCTCCAATCATTTCATTTTCCTTCTTTTGTATTTCCTTAAACTCTTCAGATTCAACAATGCTCTTACCCAATGCGGAAGCTTTTTCAAAAACGTCCTTGGACATCGGTTGATCCTCCTCCTCCAATATATATAATTAGTATCAATCCTGGTCCATAATAATCCAGCACGACATAAGTGTATTATAACACGGAGGGACAAGGAACCAAAGGTTATGATAAAATATTAGTTTTAATAGTGCAAAATCCTCATAACCTCAATCCTCTTCATTGCTAACTGCCACCTCACGAGCAAATGCTTGTCTCTCAATGGAACTTTGAATAATGTTTAACCCAACCGTATAAGGCATTTTTGGCAAGTACACGAGTATTTGGAATATTTTGTGATTGATTATCTCCTCCCGTACTGTGGGGGATAGATTTTTATCCGTGACTATGAAATAACAGCCGTCGGAACGCTTATAAACAAAACCCAGGGCGTCCGCCATAAGGTCTCCTTCCCTAATGCGGATTTTAAAGGCGGTCACGATATCCTCCTGCTTAATTCTTTTGTCAAGCAGGGCTTTAATTATTTTATGCCTCGGCATCTGTTTGATCGTACCTAGATTCATCTGGACACTTCATAAATTACTACCGCATTGTTGGCGGCAACATTCGACAAAATCATACTGATCATTCATAATGGCATATGACAATATATTTAGAGGTGAATTATGAATGCTGCAATTGGAAAAGTTAGTAATTAATTACCTTGAAATATGCAAATATCAGAAAAATTTAAGCCAAAAGACATTAAAAGCATACAAGATTGATTTTCAACAGTTTTTAAACTACATGAAAGGAACAGACGGCAATTTGAATAAGATAAACCTGTCCAACTATATTACTTATCTTCATAAAACATACAAGCCTAAAACTATTAAACGCAAGCTTGCCAGTCTCAAAGCGTTTTGCAATTATCTTGAATACGATGAAGTTATACAGAAAGATCCATTTTCAAAAATTAAAGTAAAGTTTCAGGAACCCTTCCTGTTGCCCAGGACAATACCTTTAACCACCATTCAGACTGTTCTTTCAACGGTTTATAAAGAATTGAGCCAAAATAATACTGCTTTCAAATTTAAGACTGTTTTACGCGATATAGCTGTACTTGAATTGCTTTTTGCCACCGGCATTAGGGTGTCGGAACTTTGTTCATTGACCGTCGATGATGTTAATATGTCGGACGGATTCATAAGAATTTATGGCAAAGGCTCAAGGGAGCGGATTGTCCAGATTGTAAATAAAGATGTTCTTCTAGCTCTAAGGAATTATAAAAATGCTTTTCTAGATAAAATGAACGAGAGAGATTTTTTCTTTATTAACCGCCTTAATAACCGACTTTCCGAACAATCTGTCAGGTTTATGATTAACAAATATGTGTACATGGCCGGAGTCGCAACACATATTACGCCACATATGTTCCGGCATACCTTTGCAACGTTGCTGTTGGAAGAGGATGTTGATATCCGATATATCCAGCGCTTATTAGGACACAGCTCAATAGTAACAACTCAGATATATACTCATGTTACCTCTAATAAACAAAAATGCATATTAGCCTCTAAACACCCCCGCAATAAAGTGGTTATCAATAAAGGATAACTATTAATTATCGGGGGTGAGCATTTGTGATATATTCCATTATTATACCTTATCACAGCAACCAAATCTTGCTACATGCATGTTTGGACAGTTTAATCTCCACAATCCCTGATGGGGTGGAAATTATTATTGTAGCAAACAATTCCAATCCAAAAGAGCATAGCATTGAGCTCCCCTATGCCCAGTGTCGATTGATAAAAGTTAATTATGAATTATTTTATCCAAAAGCGATTCACCTTGGCGTAGAGCAGGCAAAAGGACAGTATGTCATTTTTTGTGACGCAGATACCGTTTATACGAAAGGCTGGTTTCAGGCGCTGACTTCCTTTTACCAACAGCAGGAGGGTATTGGCTACGCATCCTCCAAGCTACTAAATCCCTATGATGAAACGATTATTGATTTCGGTATAGGATTTACCGAATTTAATTCACCACATCCTTTTCGAGGTAGAAACAAACATTTTCATCTAGCTGATCAATCTTTTTGCGCACAAGCTGCTTGTGCAGCCAGCTCACTTATCAGAAAAAAGTTATTTATTGATATAGGAGGCTTTAATGAAAAACTGATGCATTCATATTCTGATATTGATTTATGCCTGAGATTGAAGGAAAAGGGCTTTAGTACATGGTGCATCAACGACTCTTTAGTGTTTCACAAAGGCAACTCTACATACAATAGCGGGATGTCAAACCATTTAAAGGGTGACACTAAAGGTCAATACATGGCGGTTTGCTCCGGTAAAATTAAGATTGATATGGATCATTATTTTAAAATTGCTGCCGATTATTTTATCAGTCAGTGCGTTTTTTTACACAAAGAATACTACTTGATTGACTTTACAACCATCGCCGATAAACGTTGGCATTATGAGCTTTTTGAGGATTTGCTTAACATTAGTTTCTCTGATGTGTACAATCGCCCATACAAAGTCCGTGATGCCGACCATATTCCACTTTATGAACTTCTGGACAGTAATATCCGACAGATGCGTTTTCCGATTCTGTATTTTGTTGATGATTTCCGCGCTCTTCAAACCAATACTATCTGGAAGTATTTAAGAGATTGCAGTTGGGATATAGTCATTGATAGAAACGCCAATATACTTCGTATAACGGAAATATAAAGGTTTTCTGGTTTATTTAGAGATTTTATTTATAACCGGTAATTATGGGCAAGGGTAGTTGATGGTTTTTTTTTGATTGCACAACGGGCTTTCTGCAGAACGATTGCTCAAATAAGTTTTCCAATCTTTACACCGCATTTTTTTTATTTCGTTAATCTTTTTGCGCAATGGAGAACTCTTTACCATGTTGATCGTTTCCTCATCAACTTCATCACCCATACTTCTGAGTGCGCTTGATATATCTAAAAAATAAATCGTTGCTCGTTCTTCTTCTTTATCATTTTCACTTTTTCTAATGAACTGAGTCAGCGCTTTCTGATAGAACCGACAAGCTGTTTTTTTTTCTTCTGATAGTAACTCGTAGGCCTTTGCTCTTATATAAGAGCAAACCGCAAACCCACCCGGACTGTTGTTCTCCTGGCAAAGGTTCTCAGCTTCATTGGTTAGGTGCAACACTTCGTCAAAGGGTTTTCCTGTCATGAGTGAGACCACAGCTTTAAGAATCTTAGATTTTGTGTAGAAATAGGGAACGTACAAATTTCGCTTGTGGAATATTTCTACATTTCGAATCAACTCATAGGCTTGCGCATAATTATGCTGCATGGTTGCAGCTAACGCTTTATGGTAGTAGACTCCGCTTTCCCAAGCGGGAACATTTTTACGATTTTTATCCCACAAAAGGTAGGCTTTCTCCCAATAATAAATTGTTTTGTCGTTATATTTATTACTGCAGTAATACAGATAACCGTAATCAATGAGATTTTGTATAATTAATTCAATGTCATGAATGGCCTGCGCGATTTGATAGGACTTATCAATGCCCTCTTTAGCAAGCGCAGAAAATGGATGAAGGTTGTCGGGAATATCTGTGCGATTATAAGCAATATGTTGCCTGTTTAACAGTATTGCTTGTGCTCGTTTTGCTCCGTTTCTATATTTGAACCTTAGTTTACTGACTAGCTCCAGAACCTCTTTGGCGAGCACAATGACCTGGTCGTTACGGTGAAGCACCAGCAGCATATTCAAATATTCTTTAATAAACAGCATATATTCATCCCCGGCAGTATAGAAAAAAGAATGCTCTAGCAAATAGCGTTTATAGATCAATTCATACTTTTCAATTGCAGCCAAATAGGAAACCTTTGCTTGCAGGTGATAGCAGTATGCTCCATAAAAGCCGACTATATCAACAGCATTTAAACGTTGAAACATGTCTTGGTCGGCAATGGCGCTATAAAGCTCATCGTTGAACTTCTTTTGTATCTGCCCCGGTATTTTGTTTTTCAGTAGCTGCTCAACAGCCCATGCGATTTTACCTTGATCCAGATGTCCTGATTGCGCTGCTGCGATAAAATATTGTGCCGGGTAGATATTGCGCCGATTAGCTTTCTTTAACACAACCAAACAATCTCTTAGCAGAGCGGCGTTGAGGTAAGGAAACTTATTTGAAAAAAACTTACCAATCAATTGGTGATAAAATACGATTTTTTCATTTTGGCGAATAAATCCTAGGCTAAATAATGCATCCAAAGCCAATTCATCAAAGTCCATTTCGTCAAGTATCTCCCGTGATATGCTTTCAAAAAAACACAATAATTGTATAATAGACTTCATGGCAGAAAATTGTTTTTCCGTTTGTTTTTTCGCAAATTGCCAGCGCAGCTCAAAATATTCGTTCAATTGATATGGCAGCTTCTCTAAAGATTCGTAGAAACGCTCGTTATTAACAATATAAAAATAATCATCAATGTTTTTAATAATACTGTCTTCGCATAGCTTTAAAAGTATCTGCTCCAAAAACAAAGGCCGATTTTGTGCAATAGCAACAATACGATTTATCGCTGCATCATAAGCTATTGCACTGAGATTGCAAGTATCTGTTGACACTCCGAAGCATTGTTTTACATACGAATTAGCTTGCTGGGTTGTGAATCCATTTATTTGCTGTAGGAGAAAATTATCTTTATAATCCTTACGCAAATTCATAATACGGGAAAAGAAATTGCGTGCCAAACTATCTTTTATTAAATAATCCATATTAAAGGTCAGCAGTAAATTAACATCATGATATGCTTCATAAAGATTCATCATTTCATGAAGTATTTTGATGGACAAGTCGTCAAGATTCTGCACATTATCGAACACAAGTAAATAGCGGTGCTCGCTCTGTGCTTCTAACAATGATAGTGCTACGCGATGAATGTTTTTCTCAATCTCAAAATCTTGATTATAAAGAATCATCATGGCAATATTATCTGGCGTTTCCAAGTTTTCTTTTAGAGTCAGGGCTTCCATGTTTACAAAAGGTAGTGTATAGAGCCTGGCCATGACCTTCATCAACCAGTTTCTACAAATTCCATTGTTCTGTTCTGTATTGATAACGATGCATTTTTCATTCTTCAACAGATAACGGTTGTGAATCTCCTGGGCCAGACGCGTCTTCCCAACGCCACTACATCCATGAAGGGTTACCACGGAATAAGTTTTTGACGCGAATCGGCTGTCCACTTCGTCCAATAAATTTTGATAACCAATGAATGGAGTATCAAGTAGCCAACTGCACTGGAAACTACCGAAGAGACTATTCTTCTGATGTTCACACTGGATTGTAATTTCCGGTAAATAGATTGTGGCTGCATATGTGATAATTTTTAATGGGATTTGGTATGAAAACAAAGTCGCGCCATCAAGAACTATTGTTTTGTTAATTTGCAATTGCCGGTTTGCGCTCTCAAAATAACGATACCCATCATCATTTTTAAGATTAACGCTTATTTGAATAATCTTTTTCTCAATTGAAAAATTCTCGATGTAAATATTAATAATGATGATTTCGTTTACTTTGAGCTTCTGACTTCGCAGTTCCTGCAGACGGTATTCATAGTTATGCCTAGGCAAAAAAACAGTTTCATAAACACGATAGTTTTTTGACTCGGTATTAAGTTCTTTATCGATATAGTTTGGAAAGAAAAAAGAAAATTCAATATTATGCTTATGCTTAAAGATGAGTGCTTCCAGCTTTTCATCATCAAAAACACGTATAACCTTTTTATGTACCCCTGAGAACATGGACAGCGATTCTTTTGCCTGCTTATTGAGCGGGCTGTATGAGAAAAATAATATTTCGTTGACATTATTAAGGGTGCTCATAATTAAGGTAGGAGCAAGCACATTGATGGACAGATTATCTTTATAACTTTTGCACTCTGCCCATTTTTGGACCGTTTTGCCATCTATCTTGAATTCAGAGAAAAAGTCTCTTTTTTTATCCCATGTTTTTTTCGTCCTAATCCAATTTTCCTTTGGGTATTCCGCTTTGAGGATTTGCATTACCAAATCCTCAAAAAAAATTCCATCAAATCTACCGTGAATACCCCGAAACTTATGCCAATACTTTTTCAGTAAATATTTCATCTTATCACGCCTTAAATCACGCAAGTATAATTAATAGTTATCCTTTATTTATTGGTTCATTCTGCTAAGATTTTCTTAATCATTACTGATTAAGGTTTGATTATTATCCATCGTTTGACATACTCTAAGCTGCGTGGCAGGGGAGTATGTTGTATTCGGGCATTTGTTCATTTTTTTTATCGAAAAGAAGAATAATGAAAAATAATGTCGAATGTTTCTAAATGAACTGAAAGCCACTACCATATTATTTGGCAGTAGCTTTCAGCTCCCCTTATCTAAGGGTTCTTCTTCAAGTGCTTTAATTATCCTGATCACCTTTTTTACTCCTTCTGGGGTCATGGGTATCACCTGTTTAAATAGGAGTTGCAGGTCTTTCCGGCTTTTAAGCTCAGACCAGAATTCCAAAAGCTTGGGGTCGTCTTGTAGGGATGATTCGATGATCTTCTCCGGGGTTTCGCGAATATCAGTCCGTCCAAGAAGGTAGTCGACGCTAACATCATAATAATCTGCGAATGTTTGGAGAGTTACTGGGTCTGGACGACGTTCACCGGCTTCATATTTTGTTACAGCTGATCTTGAAATTTTGAACGTCTTCGCTAAACCTTCTTGAGTTAGAGATTTCTCTTCTCTTAATGATTTAAGGCGTCCCGTTAAATCCATATTGTCACCCCTTGTAAAAGTGTAGCACATTATGTCCCATTGTAAATATCTGCATGCTTCCAGGGGACATAATGGGTGATTAATGGTTGTAAAACTATTGATATGGTACGAATTGTCCCAGGACTGAGGCGTTTGGCATAATGAGAATGAGAAAAAAATTAATAAATCTTCGTAAGAAAAAAAGCTTCACAAGAAAGGCCATGGCGCAAAAGCTTAAAACTACCGTTTCCTTTTACATCAAGATTGAGAGTGGTAATAATAGTAAAAACATTGGAGCCGTGTTATAATCATTCTTAAAGGGGGTGTGCCCATGGAACATGCAATTACTAAACTGATTAACATTGATCCACTGTGGCCCCAAGTATTAGCATCTGTACACGCTGCCGTTCCAGAAACAAAAGCTATTGTGTGTTACGGCTCCCGTGTAGGCGGGTGCGCTAACGACGACAGTGATTATGATATTATTATCGTAACAGCACAACAATGGCCCTGGTCTAAGCAAATCAGGCTGGAGCAAGATTTGTCCCAGGTGGTAGGCAAAGACGTAGATGCTCGGGTTATTTCTGCTAAGGGGCTGCGCGATTTACGATTAATGGATCCTCATGTGCATTTCGCCCTGGCCACCGGCATAATTGTTGGTGAAAGCGAAATTGTAGACGGTCACGCACCCCTTGCTTTGAACGGAATACTTAACATGTTGGAAAATGTTGAACTTGAGCTGGAGGATCTGGACTTATATGAGGGACAAGATACAAGAATCGAACAACTACGCAAGTGCGTGCGGGATCTTATCGTTATTGGACAGATTCTTAAAGGGAACTATTCAACTCGAACCTATCACGAAAGGATAAACGAGACACTTGGGAATGTTGATGCCGATGATGAGCAGCGGTTACTACAAATTGTAAGGAACATGCTGAGAGTAATTAAGGGGCATGTCGGGCACATGCCTGTCAATAATAGCGACCGATACCTGGAGGTGATTATTAATAGTTAGCCGTCGTGATTCAATAAAAATGGCCGGTAAATTCATCGGCCTTGCGGCCGCGCACTTTGCTCTTTTCGGTCAGTCCTTCCGGGAAGGTATGCTTTACGAAATGGAAGCCCGGGCAATCGTAAGGTTAAAGAAACTAAACGACAATGAGATAGGCCTTTTGGTTGATACCGCTCGGTCACGCGGAACCAAAAAGATACAAGATCACTTTGCCACGCCGGGTAAAACCCAAAGGGCTGCCTTTAATACAACCATGGAATATCTTGACTAGGAGATAGAAAGATTGGTTTACGATTTATTAGGTTAAACATCAACTTCCCTTATACAGATATCATTATTGGCAACAGCGACAACAGAAACTAAAAGTCAAACTCGGGCACAGTCCGAGTTTTTCTTTATTGCTTTATTCGCCAGGCATGTCTACCGAGCCAATGGGGGTGTTTTTATATGCTATATCCCACGCATATTGCAGCCGGTGCCATGGCCGGGGCACTGGTTATCAAGTTGACCGCGGTCCCAGTTGGACGCCGGTTTTTGTATCTATCAAAGGCTTGGTGACGGAGGTAGACGGGATTATGACCCATGGTGCTGTTATTGCGAGAGAATACGGCCTTCCGGCAGTTGTAGATGTGGATAACGTCACGAAGTTGATTAAAGATGGGCAGCGAATGAACGGGCGGGTATGTGGAAATCCTGAGTCAGAGCAAGTCAGGGGACGGTTCCTTGGCTCATATGTTTTGTTATGGTATATTATACTAAAAGCATAAGGATTGAGAAATAGTGCCAAGAGTGAGTCGAAAACTCAGCAAAACTGGGATATATCACGTTATGGTAAGGGGTAATGAAAAAAGAGAAATTTTTCTCTGTGATTAAGACAGAAAGAGATTTATAGATATTTTACAGGAAAAAGGCAGGGAAAAGGAGTACTCAATTCTGGCATACTGTCTGATGGATAATCATGTGCACCTGCTTATAAAAGAAGGGACAGACCAGATAGACAGGGCTATGAAAAGAATAGGCGTAAGCTATGTGTATTACTTCAATAAGCTATACGAGAGAATATGCTATTTGTTTCAGGATAGGTTTAGGAGCGAGCCGATAAATGATGAAAGGTATCTAATGGCTGCTGTCAGGTATATACACAATAATCCGGTAAAGGTAAAAATGGTAAAGGAGCCGGTTGGGTATCGTTGGAGCAGTTATAATGAATATGTAAACAAAGAAAATATAGGCGCAGGTTTAACAAGCAGGGAATTTATACTGAAAATGTTTTCGAAAAACCTGGAAGAGGCAATCAAACAGTTTGTCATATTTTCAGGAGAGAGCAGGTGACAGAAGAGTTTATAGATATCAATGAAGAAAAAGCAACGGATAAAACCATAAAATCTGAAGCCCGGGCAATAAAGCATATTGAGAGAGTTCTGAAGGAAGATAAAACTGTGCATCTAAAGGATTGGCTAATAAATAAAGACAATAGAAATGGGCTGATTGGGTACCTTAAAGATAATTCCAATCTTTCAACCAGGCAAATAACTGCAATTTTGGGTGTTAACAGGAATATTGTTCAAAGGGTTAAAAGATGAGTCAGGGAACCGTCCCCTGACTTGGAGTCAGGGAACCGTCCCCTGACTTGTGAATCAATGAAAAGGAATTAAATTAGATTTAGAAAGGAAAATGAATATGACCAAGAGAAAAATATCCAACATTCCCTTTGGACCATTCATTACGGTTTTAGCAGGCGCCACTGTTAATGGAATGGACCTGAGCAGAGTACGTCAGGGAGTGCGGGATATGAAAAATGTGCTGGACGAACTTTCCCTGAACTCAGCAATGCGATTATTGAAGCCAAACAATTATGCCGCTTAAAGCTAAGGGACAAGGAACCAAAGGTTATGATGATTTTTTGTGGTGAAATTTAGTCTTCTACTCTCAGGTAGTAGCGATTACAAGGTGTGTTTTGATATAATATAAACTCTGGTTAGAGTAAAACTTTTTGACACAGTAAGGAGAATGCTGCATGCTTAAGGATTACGTGCTGTTTGATCTTGACGGTACTTTGCTGGATTCGCTGCCGCTTATTGAGGCCACGTTTTATCATGTATTTAATCAAATGAGCATCCCCTGGGAAGATGGTGCGGTGATGAAAACAGTGGGTTTGCCCCTGCGCGATGCCTGTCGGCAATTTGGCAGGGAAAGATGGCAGGAACTATTTGATAGTTATATAAATCACCAGCTGACGATACATGACCATTATATAAAAATTTTCCCCGGGGCGTTGGAAGCGTTGGCTGAAATAAGACCGCTGGTCAGAGGTATGGGTGTGGTGACCTCCAAGCGACGGATGATGGCGGAGCGCGGTATTGCCGTCGCCGGCTTGGGTCACTACCTGGATCAGCTGGTTACTTTGGAGGATGTGGAGAAACCCAAACCCCACGCTGAGCCCGTGTTGCGGGGTTTGGATAAATTCGGGGCGAATCCGGAGCAGTCGGTATTTATAGGTGACAGTTATTATGATATAGAGTCCGGCATAAACGCCGGGGTGACTACCATAGGAGTATGCTGGGGGATGGCCTCTCGTGGAGAATTACAGGCTTGCAGCCCGGATTTCATTGTTGATACATGGTCCGAGCTGCTTGCGATCTTAAAAGGCTAAGCTAAGTTTATCCTTTTAATTTTTAGTGCGTTTTGAGCCGAGTCTCCCAATAAAAGCCTGTTCGAAAAGTCCGCACGAGATCCTCTCCTGACCGGCACCGGAGTTTGCCTTTTCGAACACACATAATAAGCATTATCCGGATAGCTCCAACCACTCGTCCATGTAGTTCTCCAGTTTTGTGCGAAGTTTTTCCAGCGCGGAGCTTTTCTGCCGGTAGGATTCATGATCGTTATATACTTCCGGCAAAAATAGCTGCTGTTCCAAATGGCCAATGTTCGATTCCGTGTCGTTGATTAGTTTTTCCAGTTCCTCCGTACGGCGTTGTTTTTTGCGCTGTTTGCGCTGTATTTCCTTGCGCTCAAAATAATCCTTTTTAGTATCACTGATTTGGTCGTTCTCATTATCGTGCCGCTCGTTTTTAAATTCGACGGCTTTTTTGTTTTGATAATCATCGAAATTACCCAAATAATTGTTTACGCCCTCCGGGGACAGCTCAATGATCCGGGTGGCTATTTTGTTTATAAAGTAGCGGTCATGAGAAACAAATAGTAATGTGCCCGGGTATTGCAGTAACGCCTCTTCCATGGCTTCGTTGCCCAATATGTCCAAATGACTGGTGGGCTCGTCCAGCATTAAAAAATTAGCCTTTTGGCACATAAGCTTAGCCAGGGCAAGCCTGGCTTTTTCACCGCCGCTTAAGTCAATTACGTATTTTAAGACATCTTCTCCGCTAAATAAAAAACTTCCTAAAATAGAACGCACGGTCTGTTCATCAAATTGGGGAAATTCATCCCACAGTTCGTTAATAACCTGTTTATCGCCCGTCAGATGTTTCTGCTCCTGCTCATAATAACCAATATTAACATGATAACCTTCGATTATTGAGCCCGATATAGATGGTAATATCCCTCCCAGTGTTTTAAGCAGCGTGGTCTTACCGGTACCGTTCGGGCCCAGTAGCGCCACCCGCTCACCCCTTAAAATGGAAAAGGTTATACTGCTGGCTACCGCATGGCCTTGATAACCTACCTTTAATTCTTTAACTGTCATTACCTCTTTGCCGCTGGATTGAGTGGCGGCCATAGATACATTAATTTTTTTGTCGTTTGTTTGCGGTTTTTCCAACGGTTTAATTTTCTCCAGCAATTTTTGTTTGCTTTTAGCCCTTCCGGTGGTGGAGGCGCGGGCGATATTGCGCTTGACGAATTCCTGAAGTCGGGCTATTTCCTCTTGTTGTTTGCGGTATTGTTTAGCTTGCTGTTCCAATTCCTCGGCTTTTAAAACAAGATAACGGGAATAATTGCCTTTGTAACGTTTAAGGCGGGTAAACTCCAATTCATAAACTGTACTTGCAACAGTGTCTAAAAAATAACGGTCGTGGGAAACAACTAAAATAGCGCCCGGGTATGATTGCAGGTATTTTTCCAGCCAGGTCAGGGTATCCATATCCAGGTAGTTGGTGGGTTCATCCAGTATTAATACTGCGGGCTTGGTTAACAGCAGCTTAGCCAGGGCCAGGCGGGTTTTTTCACCTCCGCTGAGACGACCTGCGGATATGTTGAAGTATTCTTCGCTGAATTTTAGCCCGTGCAGTACGCCGCGTATGGCAGCCTGATACTCATAACCGCCGTTTCGGGCAAATGTTTCCCGCAAATCGGTATATTCTTGGCTGATTTTTGCCAGCATGGCCGGATTGGCTGTAATTTCTGTCTTTCCCATAGCCATTTCCAGACTGCGTAATTTTTCTTCCGAGGCTATGTGGTGATTAAATACTGAAAGCATTTCCTCCCAAATCGTACGGTTTGACTGTAGACCGCCTTGTTGGGCCAGGTAACCCAGGGTGAGTGCTTTGGGACGAATAATTTCCCCGGCGTCGGGGGGAAGCTGCCCGGTAAGGATTTTAAGTAAGGTGGTTTTCCCCGCCCCGTTTCTTCCCACCAGCCCGATTTTTTCTCCTTCCCGGACGGCCAGGGTAATGTCACTGAACAACCGGGTATCGCCAAAGGATTTATAGATGTGCGACGCCTGTAATACTATCACTATTATCACTCCCATACTTATAAAGTTTACCCTACCATTATGGGTATAAACAAGGGAAAATTGTTTTTGTATCAGCCGAAGAGAAAATGAAAAGGATAGCCTTGAATGATTATGTGGCTGGAGGAATGAATAAAATGCGTGACGGCAATAGAAAGACAATGTCTCTGTCGTTAAATTCCGGGTTGGCGGGAATTCTGGCAGGAATAGTTTTTGTTGTGGTATTGCTTCTGGCTGCCCGGGATCTAGGGGCGGGTGAACGACGATCATTGTTTTGGGGTGATCGGGGCGAAGATGTGGTGCAAGTACAAAAAAAATTAAAATATTTCAATTTGTATAATAAGCAGGTGACGGGTTTTTATAGTTTTGATACCGTTCGGGCGGTGCGCAGCTTTCAAAGGCAAAATAAAATTGCCGCGCGGGGTGTTTTGGATAAAAGAACTTATGCTTTGCTGTTTAAAGCGACGGAGAAGGATATTCCCAAGGAAGATGTTTTCCTACTGTCGGCAATTATAGAGAGCGAAGCCGCCGATGAGCCGTATCTGGGCAAAGTTGCCGTTGGGGCGGTGATTGTAAACCGGGTGGCCAGTGCTGAATTTCCAAATACTCTGGGGGGGGTGATATTCCAGCCGGGAGCCTTTGAGTCGGTTGGGAACGGACAATTTGGGCGGGAAATCAGCACTGATTCACACCGGGCGGCCCGGGATGCCTGGTCGGGACAAGATCCGACCAACGATGCCTTATATTTTTGGAATCCGGCCAAGCCTGTTAATCCATGGGTTTGGCAGCGCCGGCAGGTAGTGCAAATAGGCCGTCATGTTTTTGCCCGGTAATTTTTATTTTTATTAAAAATGCGTTAAATAATTGTTAAGCATGGATGCAAAGTTTAATTGTATGTAAAGAAAATGTAAAGGCATGCTCAAATAACGCTTAATTTTGATAAAATTAACATGATATTTTAATAACCTGCGGAGGGACGTGTCATGCCTTTTTCGGTTCAAGACGTACTGTTTTATGCGCTGGGGGGCCTGGGTATTTTTTTGTTCGGCATTAAATATATGTCTGAAGGTCTACAGAACGTTGCCGGTGAACGCATGCGGGAATTTCTTGAAAAGGGGACCAAAACTCCGCTGCGCGGTGCTGTCACCGGAACTTTGGTTACCGCCCTTATTCAAAGCAGCAGCGGAACCACGGTTTTAACGGTTGGCCTGGTTAATGCCGGGCTGTTAACTTTACGGCAGGCCATTGGCGTAATTATGGGCGCCAACATCGGTACTACTATGACTGCTTATTTGATTGGCTTTAAGATTGAGCACTATGCTTTACCCATTATAGCTGTTGGAGCAATAATGCTGTTTTTTATTAAAAATAAAAAGGTTGCCAATGTAGGACAGGTGCTGTTTGGTTTTGGAATGCTGTTTTACGGTATGAGTATAATGGGTAGTGGTCTTAAACCGTTAAAGGATTGGCATGTTTTTCTTGATTTAATGACCGGTGTGGAAAGTAACCCTGTGTTGGGGGTGGCTATAGGCACGGCTTTTACATTGATTGTGCAAAGCAGCAGCGCTACCATTGGTGTGCTGCAGGAATTGGCGGACCAGGGTGCGGTAACTTATCAGCAGGCCGTACCTATTTTATTTGGCGATAATATTGGCACGACGGTAACCGCTTTATTGGCTTCCATAGGTACCACGGTTGCGGCCCGGCGGGCGGCGCTTACCCATACATTATTTAATTTAAGCGGTACAGCTTTGTTCTTGCCGCTATTTCTGCTGGGCATATTTCCTGAGTTCATTCGATTGGCTACAAACTACTTTTTTGTATTATTGCCGGGTTTTGAAGGTAGCTGGGAAACGCTTAATATTCGTATGCAAATTGCCCAGACGCACGGTATGTTTAATATAACCAACACAATTATCCAACTGCCGTTTGTATCCTGCCTGGCCTGGGCTGTGACTAAATTAGTGCCCGGCGCGGACGCTCAATTTGATATAAAACCGCGCTATTTGGAGCCCCGTCTGCTGGCCAACCCGGCCGTAGCCCTGGGACAGGCTACCAGAGAAGTGCTGCGCATGGGTCGTCATGCCAGCGAATTTTTTAATGAATCCTTGCGGTTCTTTAATAATCCAAGTAGTAAAGAGCTTAATCCCATGTATCTTGAACAGAAGGAGGAATTAATTAACAGTCTTGATACAAATATTACCGATTATCTTGTAAAATTATCTTCCAGTAAAAAAATGAGTGAGGATCAATCTAATTATACCCAAACTTTATTACAGGCAGTTAGTGATCTGGAAAGGATTGGAGACCATGCGGACAATATCGTAGAATTGGCTATTTATAGTGTTGAAAGAAAAATTAAATTTTCAGATGAGGCGTCGGCCAGTATGCAGTCCATGGCCGAGCTTACCGGGGAAACGCTTGGAGTTGCCTTAAAAGCTTTGGAAACTGGTGATCACTTTCTAGCCAAGCAGGTAATTAAAAACGAGGTTGTTATTGATAACTTGGAGAAAGAATTCCGGGAAGGCCATATAATGCGCTTGAACGAAGGTATCTGTACTGGAACTGAAGGCTCGGTATTTCTGGATTTACTGGGCAATATGGAACGGGTTGGAGATCATTCCGTAAATATAGCTGAATATGTGCTTGGACAAATGGGCGCTATAGAACGGTTAAAAGTTAAAAAGGCCAGTAAAAAAATAGCCGCGGATGAAAGTAAGTCAAGAAATTAAAATTAAGCTTGTCAAATAGAAGGAATTCTAAGTTGCCCTGTCGAATATGATCTAAGCACAATTAATGGTGTTTACCGGTTCACAGCAGGAAATACTAAAGAGATATTAAGCAGAGTACCAAGCACCAATAGATCAGACCTGTCTCTTGTTTACTTGTGGCTGCCGGTAAATATGAGTAAAATAAACACGGTGAAATTGGATGGGTTTTGATTAATGAACCTGTTGCACTCCCTGACCTGGAATGATAATATAATGCTAGTACAAAAAAGCTTTTCGCCCTAAAAATAGATATAGATATTTAAAGACTTTTTAGGGGAAAAATAGGAAAAATTATTTAATAATTATTTTTGGAGGTGTGAGATTAATGGCTTTTCTTGAAGTAGATGGAAAGCAAATTGAGCTTGATGAGGACGGTTTTGTTCTTAACCCCGACGAGTGGACTGATAGCGTAGCAACATCTTTTGCCGAAGGCGAAGGTATTAAGGAACTCACTGACGATCACTGGAAAGTAATCCACTATCTGCGTGATTACTACAAACAGTTCCAAGTTGCTCCAATGGTAAGGAAAATGTGTAAACAAACCGGTTATAGCCTGAAACAAATTTATGAACTTTTCCCGTCCGGTCCGGCAAAAGGCGCCTGCAAATTAGCCGGCTTGCCCAAGCCTACCGGTTGTGTATAATAAAAACCGACCCGCCAATTAAAGGCGGGATTTTTTTTGTCCGCAGACCCATAAAATAAAATTATATTGACATAATGCTAAGTAGACAATAAAATTTATTATGGGTAATTGTTCAAAAAACTTACTCTTCATCTTTTCCGCAAAAAACATTGAAAAAGGAAAAGCCAACATGCCAGGAAATGCCTATTTAGTGGTCGAATGAACGTGCCGGGGAAACTATGCTTAATAATAACAATTTTGCACTGGAGGTATTACAAATGAGAATTGCTTTACCCCATGAGTCCGGTTATATTAACCAGCACTTTGGCAGGAGTCAGGAATTTATAATTGTGGAATTAGCAGGCCAAGAAATAACATCTAAAAAAATTGTTTCAGCCGAACAACTGCAGCACAATCACGAAGGATTGGCCGGGTTGTTAAAAGGCGAACAAGTGGATGTGGTAATAGTGGGTGGAATTGGTGCCCGGGCGCTGGAGCCGTTAAAAGAAATCGGCTTGCAGGTGATTACCGGAATCAGTGGTAAAATTGAAGAAGCGGTAACCAAATATGTGCAGGGGCAATTGTCTTCAGGTTCCGCTGCTTGCTGTAACCATCACGGCGATCATCATGGCCATGGCTGCAACCATTAATTTAGATACCGTAACCGGCTAGTACGCCGGAAAATGTCAATAGGATGCCGGCTCCGGTTGCTATGATAAGCTTTTTTGCCCGGGTGTCCCAGTGCAACGGGTGAAATCCGGGCCACGCCCCCGTTTTGGCGATATGCAGCGTTAATAAAAGCACACCTGCAACGATCAGGCAGATGCCCGTTAAGATAAAAAGAAAACTTAATAAAATCAATTATATTACACACCTTTATTAAATCATTTTATAAAACCTGAATCAGTTTGTCTTATATCTTTGATTATGTTTTATATTATTGAGGGTTTAAAAATAAAGCAAGTAAAAACACCCAAGTGGTGTCTATTTTTTTGTCACATGCGTTTGTTCTAAATTATTGCAGCTGCGACGTCGGAGACTATGTGACGCCGGGATATGGCTGCTGAATTGGTTGCTGTGGGAAAAAATAATTTTGTATTTAGTTCTGTTTTAATTTATTATAAGGTTGGTTGGGGTAGCGTTTGTAGTATAAAATTGGGAGGAGTTGGTGCTTTAATGCTGCCGCTGGTTAAGTTGCATCCGGCTATAAGTCAGGCCGAGGAAAATAATTTGTTTGATAAATTAAATGAAATATATAATAAATTGCCCGATATGGAATGTGACCGCTGTGGTACTTGCTGTACCGTGCCAAATCCGGCATTTATTGTTGAATACTTAAATATGTTTCGTTATGTTAATAAAAATATGCCTGAAAGATGGCCCCGGTTTATTGCCGGTGCCGTGCGCTATTATTTTCTGGAACTGGTGGATATTAATCAGCGCTGCCCTTTCCTGGATAGCCACAATAACTGTCAGGTTTATGAAGTCCGTCCTTTTGCGTGCCGTACTTATGGCTTGATGGGGAAACGTGATGCGCAGGGCATGGCAAGGCGCAATATGGAAAAGCTGGTGGAAAAGTATAGGACGGAACATAATATTGAATTGCCTCGCGAAATAGTGGAATATGAATTGCCTTATTGTGAAAAAGTAAGGGTGCCAAATGGAGGTAATAAAACGCCGCTGGAATTGATTCAGCTCTTAACTGCTGATATTGGGCAGTTGGAATCTTTTTTCGTACCCATGCCTGTAGTGGAAAATCAGTTTACATTTATTCCGTATGTTAATCATCTGGTAATGAGTATTGTGAGCGAAGGGGCCAGGTTCCGGCGTCCAAAAGTAATGCAGGAGTTTTTGGCTAAAGGACGCAGCGAGCTGCTTGAAGACTATATGGAAAAATATAAGAGCACATCATTTTAACGATGTGCTCTTATATTTAATATTGGAGTGATAGGGCGGTGAATTGAAATAACTGTAATTTATTAATTGTGAAGATTGCCTGTGTGTTGAAATGAGCTTGTCAAGTTCTGTGATTCGTGATATATTTTATGTGTAGGTAGGTAAGTTTATTTTTTTTAAGCACATTATTTGACACGTTTTTGTGCATATCTTCACAATGCCAGTGTCGTTGTATCGAAATAGTATTATTTTCGCCATAAATAATTTATTTTTTCTCGGTAACAAAAGAAGGGTATTTCTACTTTGTGTCTAATTTCATAAATATAACCCATTATATATTTTAATCAATATACAGTGTATCCAACTAGCAAATGAGCGACATTGCTATGGCAATTAGCTGACAATTGCCCGCGTTGGGCCTAACGGATAGCTGTATATATAATTGGCAGAGACATAATATGGAGTGATTGGGAGATTGGGTTTTCAATTGGGGACATTTTGTTCCTTGGTTGTAATAATTAAAAAATAGGAGGGGGATTATTTATGGCGCTACCTAAACCGCATGGCCCTGAAGGAAAATTAATGCCTTTGTTGCTGTATGGCGATGAAAGAGCAGCTGAAATCAAGAGAGCGGAAGGTTTGCCCAAGGTGTACATGAGTTCAAGGGAGACTTCCGATGTCTTGATGCTTGGTATTGGTGCATTTACCCCGTTAAAAGGCTTTATGAAGAAGGACGATTACACCGGTTGCGTATTTGATTTTAAAATGGCTGACGGTACCATGTGGCCCATGCCGGTAACCTTGTCTATTACCGGTGAAGAAAAAGATGCCATTGGTCTTAAGGAAGACATGGAAGTGGCCCTTTATGACAGAGCTTCCGAAGAACTATATGCTACCATGCTTGTGGAAGAAATCTATACTTATGACAAAGAAGCCGAGTGCCGTGAAGTATTTACGACTTTGGATGCGGAAGGTCACCCTGGCGTAGCCAGCGTTATGAAGCAGGGTGAATTTAACTTAGGCGGACCCATTAAAGTGCTTAACGAGGGTGTTTATCCTCAGAAATATCCCAAGTATTATCTATATCCCGCCGAAGCCCGCAAGCTTTTTGAAGAAAAAGGCTGGTCGGACGTGGTTGCTTTCCAAACCAGGAACCCCATGCACCGTTCTCATGAATATCTTTGTAAGTTCGCCATGGAAAGCGGATTAGTGGATGGTTGCTTTATACATGCTATTGTGGGTGCATTGAAGCCTGGCGATATTCCGGGTGAAGTGCGCACCAAGTGTTATGAGGTGCTGGTTGACAAGTATTTCCCGAAAGAGAACATTGCCTTGGGTGTCTACCCCATGGAAATGCGTTACGGCGGACCTCGCGAAGCTTTATTGCACGCCGTTTTCCGGCAAAACTGGGGTTGCAAATACCTCATCGTGGGTCGTGACCATGCCGGCGTGGGCGATTACTATGGCCCGTTCGATGCTCAGACAATTTTTGATAAGCTCTGGCCGGGCGCTCTGGAACTCAAGCCTATGCTGATTGCTTGGACATTCTATTGCTATAAGTGTCAGAGTATGGCCAGTCAGCGTACTTGCCCGCACGGCCCGGAAGATCGTTGTGTGGTTAGTGGCACCAAGTTCCGCCGCATGATGCAGGACGGCGAAGAGATTCCCAAAGAATTTGGCCGCCCCGAGGTTATGGAAATTCTGCGCGAATATTATAAAACTGCGGAAAAAGTGGAGATTAAAAAAGGTGCCTATGAAGACATGCCGGGGACTAAGAAATAAATTTATTTGTAGAGTTTGTTTTGATTGTATAGGAGATGACCGCTTCTGCTTAAATATTATTTAAGCAGAAGCGTCCCAATATATCCGGCGTCTGATCGTTAGATTGGTTGACTGCTTAAAAATAATAATTAAACAGCCTTCGGCGAAGATTGCCAAAAAAAAGTAACGGTTATTGCTTAAAAAAAGAAGGAGCTTGGGCAATTGTGTCGAAAGTATAATTATGATTAATAACAGTACGACTATATCTACAACTGTTATCCACACCTTTACATTGTAAATTTAACACGGGCTATGAATTATTTTTAGCATTTACCCGACAATTTAGATGCAGATATCTGACAACAAAATTGCAGTACCTGATGTTGGGGCCCTATATTTAAGCTTTTACATCACAGGTTGCCCAAAAGGCATTGACTAAATAATTTTCAAAGGGGGTGATTTTACAGCACGGTGTCGCAGACACCGGCGCAAAATCAGTAAATATACAGTAAGGTTTTCTCAGGGAGGAGAAGGGTTTTAGTATTTTAAATTAATTAACTGTATGCGCCATGCTCCTCGGGAAGGTGAAAAAACTATCTGTTATCGCAAAACCAAAGTGATTTTTTAAACAAATTGGGAACGGGAGGTTGAATAAATGCCAACTTTTGTAATAGCTGAGAAATGTGATGGTTGCAAGGGTCAGGATAAAACCGCTTGCATGTATGCATGCCCCAACGATATTATGGTTCTCGATAAAGAGAAAATGAAAGCTTATAACCGTGACCCCTGGCATTGCTGGGAATGCCTGTGCTGTGCCAAGGCTTGCCCGCAGCAAGCTATAGACCTGCGTGGTTATGCCGACTTCGTCCCCATGGGCGCCAGTGTGACTCCTTTGAGAGGTTCGGATAATATTATGTGGACCGTTAAGTTTAGAAACGGCATGGTTAAGCGTTTTAAATTCCCCATCAGGACCACTGAAGAAGGTACCGCAGTACCCGGCGGCGATTTTGCCGAAGGCGCCGGTGACCTGAATAGTGCTGCTCTGTTCACCGAGCCGGCATCCCTTTTGATGGATGAAGTGCCGACCATTAAGAAGTAATCAATCATTTAAGTTAATTTTATCTAAGAGAACTTTACGGAGGAGGTTAAATATAAATGCCGATGAATTTTGAAACTGTTGAAGTTACCACTGACCTTCTGATTGTGGGCGGCGGTATGGCAGCCTGCGGGGCAGCTGTGGAAGCAGCTTACTGGGCCAAAAAAAGCGGCTTGAAAGTTACCCTGGTTGACAAGGCGGCGTTGGATCGCTCCGGTGCCGTGGCTATGGGTTTGTCCGCTATTAACCAGTACCTTGGTGTAGGCAAAGGTAAAAATACTGTTGAGCAGTATGTGGAATACGTTAAAAACGACCTTATGGGCATTGCCCGTGACGACCTCGTTTATAACATTGCCCGCCACGTTGACGGTACTGTGCACCTGTTTGAAAAATGGGGTCTGCCCATTTGGAAAAATGACGATGGCGACTATGTAAATGAAGGCCGCTGGCAGATCATGATCAACGGTGAATCTTACAAGGTTATCGTTGCTGAAGCTGCTAAGAATGCTCTGGGCATGGATAATATTTACGAGCGCGTATTCGTAATCGAGCCTTTGCTGGACGGCGATAGAATTGCCGGCGCCGTGGGCTTCAGCGTTCGCGAAAATAAATTTTATGTATTTAAGGCTAAAGCCGTTTTGGCAGCCATGGGCGGTGCCGTAGGCGTGTTTAAGCCCCGTTCCACCGGTGAAGGTCTTGGCCGTTCCTGGTATCCCCCGTTCTCCACTGGTTCCAGCGCATACTTTACCATTCGTGCCGGTGCTGAAATGACCTGTCAGGAAGTACGTTTCATCCCGGTCCGCTTTAAAGATGCTTACGGCCCGGTTGGTGCTTGGTTCCTGCTCTTCAAATCCAGAGCTATCAGTGCTATCGGTGGCGAATATATGGTAGAGCGCCGCGAAGAACTGCAAAACTGGGCTCCTTATGGCTTGGTGAAGCCGATTCCGGCCAACCTGCGCAACTATCTCGGCATGCTGGATGTAAGCGAAGGCAAAGGCCCTCTGCTTATGATGACCAACGAAGCTATTGGCAAGCTGGCTGATGCTTATAAAGACGATCCCAAGGCCTTCAAGAAGAAAATGAAGGAACTGGAATCCGAAGCTTGGGAAGATTTCCTTGATATGACCATTGCACAGGCTCTGTTGTGGGCTGCCACCAACACTGCTCCGGAAGAAAAATCCTCCGAGATTGCAGCCGCCGAGCCTTACTTCATTGGTTCCCACTCCGGCGCATCCGGCGCATGGGTATCCGGTCCCGAAGACATTGCTCCGGCTGAGTATTTCTGGGGTTATGCCAACATGACCACGGTCAAGGGTCTGTTCGCTGCCGGTGATGCTTCCGGCGCTTCCAGCCACAAGTTTTCCTCCGGTTCCCACGCTGAGGGCAGAATTGCTGCCAAGGCCGCCGTTAAGTTCATTACGGAAAACAACGCTCAGCCCAATGTTGACGCCGCCAAGGTGGAAGAACTGAAAGCCGCTACTTACAAGCCGCTGGAAGTTTTTGAAGCCAATAAAAACTTCACCACTGACCCCGAAGTCAACCCGGCTTATATTAAGCCCAAGATGTTCATGTTCCGCCTGCAGAAATTGATGGATGAGTATGTCGGTGGTGTGACCGCGAATTTCAGTACCAACAAGCCTAGTCTCGACAGGGCTATGGAACTGCTTGAATTCATGAAGGAAGACTCCGATAAACTGGCTGCTGCCGACCTGCATGAACTTATGAGATGCTGGGAAAATATCCACCGTATGTGGCAAGCCGAATCTCACGTGCGCACAGTGCTGTTCCGTGAAGAGACTCGTTGGCCCGGTTACTACTTCCGTGCTGATGCTCCGAAGATGGATGAAGAAAACTGGCTGTGTTTTGTAAACCTCAAGTGGGATCCCGCCACTGCACAGTGGGATGTGTTTAAGAAGCCCGTTATCCGTTTGTTTGACTAATTAGCGTAAAAGGGACACACCTTCAAGAAAATCAAAGGGACACAATTCCAGTAAGTAAAGGGATATACCTCTTTAGAGGTATATCCCAAGATATAGTAATGTCCCGGAGATGAATGCATGTCCCTATTGAAAATAACTGATCTTACCCATGTCCCGGGGAGATCATGTACTCTTCGCATGTGCCATCCACGGCGCAAAGAGGGCCCGTAGCCGATGGCCGCGGGCTTTTTGCGCTGTAACAATGAAAAAGGATGCACAATGAACAGTTATGGTTGCAGCCCTGGCTGTGTAATGCTGTAGGGACTGGGCGAATTTTTAACGGATTTATTATTTTGCCAGGCGTCCTTACAGGCCGCCTGGAGTTTTTTTTCATTCCCGGTGGCTGTAAGAAAAAAATCACAATAGTTTTAAATGATTATGGATAAATACAAACAGGGGAGAAATGGCGTGGTGATAAAATATGGCAAATAAAAGTATATTAGTGGTAGGGGGGGGCATAAGCGGTATAACCGCGGCCCTGGAAGCCGCTGAAACAGGCCAGCAAGTATACATTGTGGAGAAAAAGCCGTATCTTGGCGGTAAGGTAGCTCAGGTAAACCAGTATTTCCCCAAACTGTGTCCGCCTAACTGTGGTTTGGAAATCAACTTTCAGCGGATTAAAAAGAACCCGCGGGTTAACTTCTTTACCATGGCGGAAGTTGAAAGTATTTCCGGACAGGAAGGCAACTTTGATGTTACCGTAAAAATAAACCCGCGTTATGTTAACGAAAATTGTACCGGTTGCAATCAGTGTGCTGATGTCTGTCCCGCTCAAAGGCCTAATGACTTTAACTATGGTATGGATAAGACTAAGGCTGTTTACCTGCCGCATCAATTTGCTTTCCCCATGAAATATGTTATTGATATGGATGCATGTCAGGGGGCGGAGTGCGGTAAATGTGTCAATGCCTGCGTATATGATGCCATTGATTTAAGCATGCAGCCCAAGACAATTAACTTAAATGTGGGCGCTATTGTGTGGGCAACCGGTTGGGATGCCTATGACGCGACCAAACTCAGCTATTATGGTTTTGGCTGTTATGACAATGTTATTACTAATGTAATGATGGAAAGATTGGCTGCTGTTAACGGGCCGACCGGCGGCAAGATTGTACGTCCTTCCGACGGTAAGGAAATTAAGAGCATTGCTTTTATTCAATGTGCCGGTTCCCGGGATGAAAATCATTTAAAAGCATGCTCTTCCGTGTGTTGCCTGGCTTCTTTAAAACAAGCAACTTATGTGCGGGAACAATACCCCGAGGCGGAAATCTATATCTATTACATTGATATCAGAGCGCGGGGCAAGTATGAAGACTTCTATACCAAGGTGGAGCGGGAGGCCAACGTTCAATTTATCAAGGGTAAGGCCGGTGAGATCAAAGAGGATTCGTCAACCAAACAATTGATTGTTGTGGCCGAAAACCAGATTGAACAAAAAATTGAAGAAAGAGCTTATGACATGGTAGTGCTGGCCACCGGCATGGCGCCTGCCACTGCTAAGTCCATGGTGCCCGCCGATATGGCTTATGACGAGGACGGCTTTGTGATATCCGGTTCGCAGCCTGGTATCTATGCCGCCGGATGCGTCAAAAATCCGTTGGACGTTGCCTCAGCTGTAAGAGATGCCACAGCTACAGCACTTAAGGCGATCCAATCTACGGTGAGGGGGCAACAGTAATGGAAAAAAAGATAGCCGTATATATTTGTTCAGGATGCGGAATTGGTGATGCCCTGGATATAGATGCGCTGTCAAAGGTGGCATCTAAGGAATATAAAGCCGATATATGCAAAAGTGATGCTTTCCTTTGCGGAAAAAACGGCCTTGAATTAATTAAGAAGGACATTGCCGAGGAGGGTGTCAATACAGTTGTTGTAGCAGGCTGCTCTTCCAGGGTTAACACAGATGTATTTAATTTTGGATCTGACAAAATAGTGGAAAGAGTGAATCTGCGGGAACAGGTTGCCTGGTCTCATACCGGCGATGACGAAGATACCCAAATGTTGGCCGAAGATTATGTGCGCATGTCTCTGGCCAAGCTTAAAAACTTGAATATCCCGGAACCGTTTATCGGCGAGAATTTATCCAGTACTGTTTTGGTAATCGGTGGCGGATTTACCGGACTGACAGCCGCGTTGGAGTCGGCCAGAGCCGGATATAAAACAGTGTTGGTGGAAAAGGAAGCTGTGTTGGGTGGCTATGTAGGCAAAATGTATAAGCAAGTACCCATGAAGCCTCCCTTTACCGAATTAGAAGAAAATAGCATTCCCGCTTTGATTAAGGCGGCAGAAGACGCCGGTGTCAAGGTTTATACATCGGCTGTTATAGCCAAAACAGCCGGGGGGCCCGGTATGTTTGATGTCACCATTGCCCAAAATGGCACTGACATTGAAGAAAGAGTGGGTGCTATTGTTCTAGCCACCGGTGCTAAGCCGTATGAACCCGAGAAATTGGGCCACCTGGGCTTTGGCAAGTATGGAAATGTGATCACTCAGTCTATGTTTGAAGAGATGGTTGCCGCGGGCAAGATGGAAGCCAATAAAGTGGCTTTTATCCAGTGCGCCGGCTCCAGGGACCAGGAGCATCTGCCGTATTGTTCAGCCGCCTGCTGTATTGAATCAATTAAACAAGCCTTATACGTAAAAGAAAAGAACGAAGAAGCTAATGTATACGTTTACTATAAGGATATCCGTTCCAATGGCCAGTACGAGCACTTTTATAAAAGAGCTCAGCAGGAAGGCGTTATTTTTATTAAGGGCGATGTTACTGACATTAGTGAAAGCGACGGTCAGTTGACTATTGAAGCGGATGACCATACTATGGGCACAAAATCTGAAGCTGATGAGTTTGACCTGGTGGTGCTGGCCAACGGTATGGTTCCCACCGCCGCGCTTGGCGATCTGGTTGAACAGGAAGCCGAGGAGGAAGCCGCTGCGGCATCTGATGAGCCCAAGGCGACAGTGCCTCCTGTTGTCAAGTCCAATTTGTTGAACCTTGAATACCGGCAAGGTCCGGAACTGCCGGCGCTTAAATATGGTTTTCCAGATTCACACTATATTTGCTTCCCATATGAAACCAGACGTACCGGTATTTACGCTGCCGGTGTGGTAAGGGCTCCCATGGATATGCTTTCGGCTGTGGAAGATGCCACCGGTGCCGCTCTCAAAGCTATCCAGTGTATTGAATCCACCATTAAAGGGGAAGCGGTGCACCCACGTTCCGGCGATATGTCTTTCCCTGAATTTAATATGAACCGCTGTACCCAGTGCAAACGCTGCACGGAAGAATGTCCCTTTGGAGCCATTAATGAAGACGCCAAGGGTAATCCACTGCCTAATCCCACCCGCTGCAGAAGGTGCGGGACATGCATGGGCGCCTGCCCTGAGCGGATTATATCCTTTAAAAACTACTCGGTGCCGATGATCGGCAATATGGTCAAAGCTGTTGAAGTTCCCGAGGAAGCCGATGAAAAACCGAGGATTCTTATATTTGCCTGTGAAAACGATGCTATTCCCGCTCTGGATATGGCCGGTATCAATCACATCCAGTACAACCCCTGGGTGCGGATTATACCTGTGCGCTGCCTGGGTTCACTGAACCTGGTATGGGTTAACGATGCCATGGCCAAGGGCTTTGACGGCGTTATGTTATTAGGCTGCAAACACGGCGATGATTATCAGTGTCACTTTATGAAGGGTAGTGAACTTGCTGAAATTCGTCTTTCCAAGATATCTGAGACATTAAACAGGCTTGGTTTGGAATCCGAGCGGGTACGGGCTACCACGGTGAATATTATGGATTACGACAAGATTCCCGCAATGTTGGATGATTTTGCCGCTGAGCTTGAAGAATTAGGGCCCAACCCAATGAAGGATTTTCAGTAGGCAATAATGCACCTCTGGTTTATTAGCACTGAAATAGATAGAAAGGGCGGCCATTAAAGGCCGTCCTGCACTCCTTTAAAAAATAGAAAAGGAGCATGTTCTTTTATGGAGCAAACAAATAAATTACCTGAAAAGGTAAAATATGATTTGAAATTTGCCCGGGAGATATATAGTTTAGAAAATGGTAGTTATATTAAGCAATGCATGCAGTGCGGTATGTGTGCCATATCGTGCGCAACTCGAGATATTATGGATTATTCACCAAGAAGGTTGTTTAATTTAATTAAGCTTGGCAAAAAAGACGAGGTTATGCAAGCCAATACATTTTGGTATTGTACTTCATGCTGCACCTGCCTGGTGCGCTGTCCCAGGGGGGTTCCCCTGGTTGATGTAATGCACGATCTTAAAAAGTATGCCTTGGATAACGGGTATGGCGATTACCCCCAGGCTGCTTTCTATAAAGCTTTTTGGGCGGAAGTGGCTGGTCGCGGCAAGTCCTTTGAGGGTGGTATAACAGCCCGCTATTTCTTGTTCCGTGGCTTAGACGAAGTGCTAAAGTATATGGCATTGAGAGACGTGGGTATCAATATGCTCAAACATCGCCGGTTACCTTTACTGCCGCCTAAAAAAGTTAAGGATTTGGGCAACTTGAAAAAAATTATTCGTAAAGCTCGGGAACTTAGCGGGAAGGAGGCCAGATAATGAAATACAGCTTTTATCCCGGTTGTTCCATGGAGGCAACGGCTCAAGCCAATTTAAAATCAACTGAGGCTGTAGCGCATGCTCTTGATCTGCAATTGGAGGAAATACCCGATTGGAACTGCTGTGGTGCGACAGTGGCCTCCGGTGTAGTGGGGGACTTTACCCAGCAGGTGATGACCGGGCGTAATTTAGCCATAGCTGAGCCTAAGGGGCAGGATGTGGTGACCGGTTGCAGTTCATGTTATCTGAGCCTGGCCCGTACAAATAAACGTTTTAAGGAAGATGAGCACTTTAAGGCTATGGCCAATGAGGCGCTGGCCGCGGGCGGTTACCAGTATAACGGTACGCTGCGGGTGCGCCAGTTCCTGGAAGTGGTTATCAGTGATGTGGGTTTTGAAAGAATTACTAAAAGAATCAAGCGCTCGCTTAAAGGGCTTAAAGTGGCCGGATATGTAGGTTGTCAAACAGTACGGGCTATTCCGTACGAGTTTGACGATCCGGAATACCCCGTGATGTTTGATCGATTAATAGAGTCCATGGGGGCGGAAGCCACCGCTTTTCCCATGAGAACTCGTTGCTGTGGCAGTTCTCACGCTTTAGCCGGAACTGATATAGTTGTTGACAGTATCCACAGGCTTTTCGATTCGGCGGCCCAGGGTGGGGCGCAGGTTATCGTTACTCCCTGCCCGATGTGCCAGATGAATCTGGATGCGTATCAGCAACGAGTCAACCAGCTGCGTGGAACCAATTTTAATATGCCGATTTTATTTTTTACTCAATTAATGGCCATAGCCTTTGATTTACCGACCGATGCCTGGGCGCTTAAATATAACATTGTATCGCCATATGCTGCTCTGGCTCCTTATGGAGTGAGATAATAATGATTTATGCATTGACAATAGCTGTTAAGCTCCCTTCAAATAAGAAGGGAGCTTAACTTATTGTCAAGCACAGGCAGAAGGTGACAAAAACAAAAATAAATTTAAAGTATTTTGTATTTTTGAAAAAACAGAATTGAACCGGCGGCAGGGTTATGTTAAAATTAGTTATGTATTTAATATGGTAGTGACAAAACTAAATACTAATCTAGTTGTTTAAGATTTTTTTTTGCGGGTAATAGTAATATATTTCACAACGATCTGTATAGTGATCTGCTAGCGGTCATGTTTTGTGAGTGGTTTTTTCGATACATAAACGCAATTACCGACAAGTTAGTTCGCCGGAGGTGGGGTAAAATGAAAGTATTATAATTTGGCTATTGAAATATATGAGGCTAGCATAATTATATTACATTACACTGCTGACAAAGGGGGAAGAGACTTGCCGGAGCATTTGCAAATTTATTTCGCTACTGCGATATTTTTAATTACCTATGCCATAATAGTGTCAGAGAAAATACACCGGGCTGTTATCGCCCTGGTGGGTGCGGCCCTAATTGCTGTAACTAAAATTTTGAGCCCTGAAGAAGCGGTACAACATATTGATTTTAACACCATTGGTTTGTTGGTGGGTATGATGATCATCGTAGGCATTACGCGCCAGACAGGTGTTTTCGAGTTTTTGGCTATTAAAGCGGCCAAAAACTCTAAGGGCGAGCCGCTGAAAATCATGGCGGCACTTTCACTGGTTACCGCGGTTTTATCTGCTTTCCTTGATAATGTCACCACCGTACTGCTTATAGTACCGGTTACGTTTGCCATTGCCCAGAAACTTAAAATAAATCCCATGCCGATACTAATTGCTGAAATATTTGCCTCCAATATAGGTGGCACCGCCACTTTAATCGGTGACCCGCCCAACATTATGATTGGCAGTGCAACCCATCTGGGTTTCATGGACTTTATCATTAATCTTACCCCTGTTATCGTAGTTGTGTATGTGGTTACCCTGACCCTGATGCGTTTAATATACCGGTCTCAACTGGTGGCCGACCCGGAACGGCAGGCTAAGATAATGGAATTAAACGAGTACGATGAACTTAAAGATATGCAATTACTGCGTAAATGTCTGATTGTGCTGGCGCTTACCATAACCGGTTTTGTTCTGCACCAATACGTACATTTGGAGTCTTCGGTAATAGCCCTGACCGGCGCCAGCTT
The DNA here is from genome assembly GCF_039851975.1 of Desulfoscipio sp. XC116. GTDB lineage: Bacteria > Bacillota > Desulfotomaculia > Desulfotomaculales > Desulfallaceae > Sporotomaculum. The sequence continues at coordinate 2,963,130 of NZ_CP156660.1, read as the reverse complement.
GCTGCTTCTGATCAGCCGTGAGGATCCGGAACATGCGCTGCATGCTGTGGAGTGGCCCGTAATATTCTTCTTCATTGGTCTATTCGTGCTGGTGGGCGGTCTTGTTAAAACAGGAGTTATTGCGGCAGTGGCCGCTGCCGCTATGGATATAACCGGCGGTGCCTGGATTCCCACTTCTATGCTGATACTATGGCTCTCGGGTATAGCATCTGCCTTTGTGGATAATATCCCCTTTGTTGCTACCATGATTCCCATGATTCATGATATGGGGAATTTAATGGGTGTAACCGATCCCACCGCTCTGAATTTGTTCTGGTGGTCACTGTCTCTGGGTGCCTGCCTGGGTGGGAACGGCACAATCATAGGCGCTTCCGCCAACGTTGTGGTGATCGGCATGGCGGAAAAACGGGGTGTCGCTATAACCTTTATGAAATATTTAGTGGTGGCTTTTCCCCTGATGTTGGTGTCGTTGGTGCTGTGCAGCGCTTACATGTTGTTATGGCATATTTACCCCGAAGCGATAACCATTATTGCAACATTGGGTTTCGGCTTACTGGTTGCACTTGCCGCTATGCCTATTAACAAGGCGCTTGAAAAACAAGCGGTCAAGAAGGAACAAAAGGGATCGGATTTAAAATCAGTTTAAAGTTTATTAAGGCACCTCAATGGAGGTGCCTTAATAGTTCAATAGCATACCTCATTACATTTGCTTCGCATCAAGGGCCAGGTTGCCCACATATGGCGCACCAGAGACTTCCGCTGTGGTAATCAGCCGGGATATTTCATAAAACAAATCCGCTCTTCGCACCATACCTACAATACGCTCTTTATTCTTCACCGCTACCTCATCGATATTGTTTTGGATCATAAGATAAGCTGCCTTAAGCAGAGTATCTTTAACGTCAACAAAATTGTCCATGGCTCGCATATAGTCGATAACCTTCTTGTTGGTAGCTTCCACACAACGCTCGGTGAGCAGGCCCTCCCAAAAGAGAGCTTTAGCCCAGACGTTGTAAGGCTTTGTGCCGCCAAATATAGTTCCCTTTAAGTGAGAGGGTTCGATTGCCGAAAGTAATTCCGCAATGCCAAATGTGCCGACCAGTTCATTGTTTTTCACAACGAAAACGCATTGGCGACCTGTTCGGGGCTTATTTTTTTGTAAGGTATACGCATTCATCAGTACCTGGACGGCATCCTTGAGAGTTGCCCGGGCTGATACTGTAGGGTAATCATATATTGGAATCATAATGTTGTGTATTTTTCTTTCACAAGGATTTACCATGTTAAATCCCTCCCTTTAATTTATACCTGATGGATATATTGCGACTTTAAAAGTAGTGACAAAAAAATTCATAAGATTATTGTCAAAGGGCTTTAATTGTGATATCATTAACAAAGGCATTGGTACTAATTTAAAAGTAAATTTGGTGACAATTTCTCTTATACCCGCTTTGTTATGGTGGGGTGCGGGGGTTAATTCGGTTGAGACATAGCAGTTGAAGGTTTCTAATTTTAGGGAAGCGGGCTTTGACCGGGTGGGGGCCAGGTTAAAGCCGCTTCCCGAAGCAATTTTATTATTTAACACCCCCTTAATGGTATAATAATGATATTTTGATACCTGCATTTTAAGTGTATATATTTAATAGCTATTATATACTAAGAGCTAATTTAGTGCAATATTTCACATGTAAAAAATGATATTTTTGCGGAACTGTTATTGCAAATAAAATAGGTTCTTTTACATATATAAGCTGTCGCGTGCACCTTTTACGAAATAAAGGGTGCTGTTTTTTTCGCCCCGGTTGAAGTATAATAAAAAGATAATTAATTCACATCATGTCCGTTCTATATTAACAAATGGGGGGACATATGACTACACGCAAAGTCATTGATTTGCAGGATTTAAAACATAAAGACAAGCCACCCGGTGTTGATAAGGTGTCCACATACGGTAGTCCAAGGCGTCATTTTGATGATCGTAAGTGGCTTATACTGGCGGTAATGATGCTTGGCTTTATTTGCTTCATGCCCACCCCGGATGGCCTTTCCGATAATGGGAAATATGCTATTGGCCTGTGGGTCTTTGTAGTGGTTTGTTTCTTGACTGAGGCTATTCCCCTTCCTATGACGGCGATGATCATCGGATCCTTTCAGATTATCTCGGGTATCGGTGGATATCAAGATGTTCCGCGTACTTTTATGGATGACGCCATTGTCTTCATCATGGGTGTACTGATGATGGGGGCTATGCTGGTTAAATATAATATACACAGTAAGATAGCCATGTATATGCTTAAGATATCCGGTACGCGTATTGACCGGGTGGTATTAGGCATGGTTGCCTTCTGCGCTTTAAGCGCAGGGTTTATTACCGAGCATGCCACGGTAACAATAATGTTGCCCATCGGTGTTGGTGTTGTATCTCTTAGCGGGGGTATCAAAAAGGTACCTAAGCTTGGTAAGCTTATGATGCTGGCCATTGCTTACGGGGTGATTATTGGCGGAGTGGCTACTCCATCCGGCGGAGCCCGTAATGCTCTTATGCTTAGCTATTTGAATAGTTTGGGGGTTAACCTGGGTTACGGTCAGTGGATGTTGATGGCCTTTCCTTTTACTTTGCTCATGATTCCTGTAGTTAGTTATTGGTTATTGAAATTGTTTAAGCCTGAAGTGAATGATTTAAAGGAAGTATTGGAAAGGATTCAACAGGAAATGGATGCTGACGGTCCAATGACGGTTAAAGCTAAACTTGCCCTGTCTATATTTTTAGCGGTGGTAGTTGGCTGGGTATTATTTAGCCGCCAGTTCGGAGTAGGCAATATAGCCATGATAGGCATTATTGCCGCGGCAATTTTAGGTTTGGTGGATTGGAGTTACTTGCAGCAGAGAACTCAGTGGGGTGTAGTGCTTCTTTATGCAGGTGCTATATCCATGGGCAAAATGTTGGTAGCCACCGGTGCGGCAGCCTGGCTGGCTAAACAACTATTGGCCGCTGCGGCTGCCTTTGGGGTGACCAAAGGGTTGCCGCTTTTAGCCGCTACGACTACGATAACGGCATTGGCAACTAATACCATGGCTGATGGTCCTACGGTGGCCTTCTTGGGACCTGTGTTTATAAAAGCGGCGGAATTGACCGGCACTTCTCCTGCTGCCATCGGCGTAGCTACGTCACTGGGGTCGGCTTTTTCTTTTCTGTTGGTTATTGCAACTCCCGCTAATGCTATTGTCTATGGGCCGGGTTTTTTGAAGGCCGCAGATTTTTTAAAAGCCGGCAGTCTTTTGTTTATATTATCAGTTATTCTCTCAGTAGCTGTCCTGGCGGGTATATGGTGGCATATACTAGGCATTTGGTGAAAATGAGTGACAATATTTAGGTTAAACACATTTGGCCAAACGTTTCTGACTTTTATGACTATTTAAATATAGATGGTGAAATATTGCACAAACGCTGTTGATGTGCTATAGTAGTTTTAAATAGATATAATGTTTTCCCATGGAGAACGTAGCGAGAGGTACGAAAGGTAGTGTGCAAAAGTGGTGAAAACCACATTGCTAAGTTAATTGCTCAACAACTATTGGGTTGTCGAATAATTACTGAAGGAATTGTCTGATTAGGCATTAGTACCGGTTATATTTTATTTATAAAGGTGGTGATTCTAATGTTTTTCCGGAAAATAACAAGCCGGAGTAACGGTAGAGAATATACCTACCTGAAATTAATAGAAAATTACAGGGAAGGCGATAAAGTAAAACAGCGGGTGGTAGCCAATCTTGGCAGTATGGATAAATTAACGCCGGACAAAGTCAGTGGGTTGATTGCCGGCCTGTCTAAAATTTGTGGTATTGATGAACGTCAATCCAATAACTTGGAGACTAAAAAAATTTTACGTTATGGAGAAGTCCTGGCAATACATAAAATATGGAAGTTGCTGGGGATGGAAAAAGTTATAGAAGATATTGCCGCTGTGGGCAAAGATGTTGCTCCGTTGCTGCCTTTGTTGGTTGAATTAATGGCCATTAACCAGATTATTAAACCGCAGCACAAACAGGCTATTAGTGATTGGTATAAATGTTTGTATATGCCATTGCTGTCAGATGTGGAATTGTCTGCTCATCATTTTTACCGGGCCCTGGACGTGGTTGCTGATTGTAAGGAGGAGTTGGAAAGGGCTATATTTAAAAGGTTAACTTCTCTAATGCATATTAATACCGATCTTGCTTTTTGTCGGCTTACCACAGGGATGATTGAACCGGCGCCGCGAGAGGAATTAAACCTAACATCCTATGGGATGTATATGCTTGGAGAGCCTGGGGAGTATCAGAAGGTTGACTTTGGATTACTTGTTAGCCGGGACGGTATGCCTTTAGGGCATCGCATTCTGCGGGAAACGTCTGAAGACCGGGAACTTAAAGAGGTGGTAAATTATCTAAAGGGAAGCTTTGGTATAGATAAATGTATTTTTATTGGTGAACGCAACGTTATAAATAATCCTGCTCTGGAGATTTTAGTTGCACATAATTACGATTATATTATAGGCAGTAAGTTTATTACTAAGCAATATCGCGAATTGTTTACCCATGAGTGGTGTGCTAACAGGCATGAATTTCAGGAACTTGCTGAAGACTTATGGTTTAAAGAATTAAGAGATGGCGACACTCGTTATTTGTTGTGTAGTAACCCTATGGTATCAGAGCAGATGAAAGCATTGCTCAGTGAGCGACTTCATGATATAGAGAATGAATTAAAGTCTATTAAAAAAACAGTATGTGATAGGCGTGGTACAAAAAACAAGTCTGTATTTAATAGAAACCTGCCTGTTTTTAAAGATAGTTACTGCCGTAAATATTTTGAATGGCATTACAATGAATCAACCATGGAATTTAATTACCGGCGAAGAGATGACTTGCTTGACTATGATACTGACCTGGTTGGAGCCTTTCTCCTGGAAACAAATAACGACTTTCTCAGGGGACAGGAAATACTAAAAGCTTACACAAGTCTTACTCTTTTAGGTGAATCATTGCGTGAAATAGAAAACTTTGAACCTTGGCCCAATTTGCTTTATGCTGAACTCAAGGTGTCGGCCAATATATTTATTTGTGTTTTGGCTGCCATGTTGGAAAAAACTATGGAAATATTAATTCGCCAGTCCGGATTATCCTTGGATACACGCCAAGCGTTGCTGTTGCTTGAAGACATTAAAGTTGTTATCAATCAATTGGGTGATCAAGAATTTAAATCAATGACCAATATATCCCAACCCCAAGAGGCAATTTTAAACGCTATCGGCTTGTTTAAGGAACAACGTACGGTAATTTAATATAGCAATTTTCCAGCTTTTCAGAATGTGCTTTGTAATAGTTGTCTCTCTCCTGAGACAACTATTTTCATTGTGTAATAATTCTCATACAATGTTGCAACACCCATACACTTTGCACTTACTTTTGTATAACATAATAACACATTACGGTCAGTTAGTTCAATAGTTTTTTGAAAAATTGTCACTATTATTTGTCATTACTTACCCTGTCATGGAGAACAAGAGTGTGTTGTTATAGGCGGGTTTGTTAGTGATAGATAGAAAAGAGGTCTTTTATCTGGTATTATAATAGCTAACGAGATATGAGGGGGTATCAGGGTGTTGGGTGGATTCAGACGGTCCTTATTATTTATCGGTCTGGCTGCGTTTATTGCCGGTATTATGTTTGCCGGGGGCTGCCTGCTTGTCAATGATATAAAAGGGGACAGCGGCCAAAACACCAATATTTTGCCCGGCAATAATGCATCTGCCGAGCAGGTTGCACCGGGGGTAAGCGCCGGTACTATAGCGGATATTGTTAAAAATACCGGGCCTGCTGTTGTTAAAATAAATGTGGAAATAATAAGTCAGGGTACGCGTAATGACCCTTTATGGAATGATCCTTTTTTCCGTTATTTCTTTGGTTCTCCCGGACAGCAGCCGCATAGGGAGAGTGGCATGGGATCGGGGTTTATTATTTCTTCCGACGGCTACATCTTGACTAATGAGCATGTCATATCGGGCGCCGATAAAATAACCGTGTTAATGCAAGATAGTGATAAGGAGTATACTGCAAGTTTGGTCGGTGCGGATTATGATCTTGATTTGGCGGTTTTAAAAATAAAGGCCGGGAATAGTTTGCCTTATTTAAAGATGGGTAACTCCAGTGGTATTAAAGTTGGTAATTGGGTTATTGCTATTGGCAACCCATTTGGTTTTGACCATACGGTTACTGTGGGCGTAATTAGCGCAAAGGGCAGGCCGGTACCTGTGGAGGGGCGGTATTATAAAAATCTGTTGCAAACGGATGCCGCCATTAACCCTGGCAACAGCGGTGGTCCCCTGCTGGACCTGCGTGGTGAAGTAATCGGTATTAATACAGCGGTGGCTCAGGCTCAGGGAATTGGTTTTGCCATACCAACCAGTACGGTGGATGAGGTACTTGATGAGCTAATGAAGAAAGGAAAGGTAATCAGGCCGTGGCTGGGTATTCAAATGCACGACTTAACACCGGATTTGGTAGACTATTTGGGTTTGGCAAATGCCGAAGGGGTGGTTGTGGTCGGTGTAGTGTCCGGCAGTCCTGCCGCCGGGTCCGGTTTGCGTCAGGGTGACGTTATATTGGAGATAGATAAAAAGTCTGTTACAAGCTCCGAGCAACTGGCGGAGGAGATTAAAAAGGCTGAAATTGGACAAAAGCTACTGCTGCGGGTGTTTAGGGAACGCAATGCGATGTATATCACCGTGCAGGTGGGGGAAAAACCTGCTCAAATGCAATAGCTAAAAAAGATTATTGGATAGTGTTAGCGGTAGTGCGTAGGGAAAAAGCGCGGATGGGGGGAAAACGGTAAAAACAAACCTGCCCCCAAGCGGGAGTATAAATAATGCCGTGTAAATGGCTTGATCCCGCTGTAAACTGGTTAAGCCGGTAATGGCTCTTTCCCGTTAAGTATGAAACCTCCGGTTTATACCGGAGGTTTTTGCTTGGCAATCCAACTTTGCAGTTCTTTGCGCATTAGCTTGCCTGATGATGTTTTGGGCAGATTATCTACAAAGCGGAAATAGCGAGGTATTTTATAATTCGCCATTTTATCTTTGCAAAATGTTTTTATCTCCGTTTCACTCAATTCATGATTGCTTCTTGGCATTACATAAGCCAGTACTTCTTCGCCCATTACCGCGTCCGGTACGCCCACCACGGCAACTTCAAATATACCCGGGTGATCGTAAAGCACTTCTTCAACCTCTCGGGGATTGATATTTATACCTCCGCGTATGATAAGATCTTTTTTGCGGTCTACAATGTACAGGTAGCCGTCCTGATCCGCATATGCCAGATCCCCGGTGTGAAACCAACCGTTACGCAGTGCCCAGCGGGTTTCCTCTTCCTTGTTTAAATAACCTTTCATTACGTTGGGACCACGTACAACAATTTCGCCCACCTGGCCTTGTGGAACCTCCCGGTCTTCGTAATCAAATATTTTTACTTCCACCCCGGGAATAGGTTCGCCTATAGATCCCTTCTTACCGGATTTATCTATAAAGTTGACCGTTACCACCGGGGATGTTTCGGTTAAGCCATAACCTTCGGTAAGGTAGATATTAAATCTTGAAACCAGTGACTCATAAAGATCTTTTGGCATACTGGCGGATCCACAAAGCGCTATGCGAAGTGAACTCGTTTTATACTTTTCCAACTCGGGGTACTTGAGCAGTAGGCTGTACATTGTAGGGGGTCCGAAAAAGAAGGTAATATTTTCTTCATCAATATTTCTTAAGACTTCTTCCGCACCTTTCCACCCCTCTTGTATTACAAGGGTGCCCCCCGAAACAATGGTACTGTTCATCACACAAGTTTGTGACCCCGCATGGTAGGCGGGTGCTGTTAGGAGAGCCCGATCTGACGGACCTAATGAGCAAACTTGGGAAAATGTCAATGCATTGCTGTATAGATTATAGTTGGTAAGCATTACCCCTTTGGGTTTGCCGGTTAGACCGGCAACATACATAATTTCGGCTACATCTTCACGGCTGTATTTTACGTCTTGAATGGCATTGGTGCCCTGATCGCATACTTGCCCGTATGTTTTAATGTCGTCTTCCGGGTTACAGCTGTTAACAATTATGCCGGCGGGAATATTTATGGATTGATTAATTTTATCGAATACTTCTTTCCTTTCCGGACAAGTTATAACAGCGGTCGGCATAGAATCCTTGATGATTACGCCCATTTCATTAATAGTATACTGGGGATTGACTGGCACTACTATGCCTTTCATGCGCATAATAGCATAATAGGCAATGATAAATTCAGGACAGTTTTTCATAGCCAACAGCACCCGGTCACCCGTTTTAATGCCAAGCTGTTTCATGCCGCTGGCCAATTGGCTGACCCGGGTATCTAATTGAGCGTAGGTCATCCTGCGGTTATTAAAAACTATTGCCTCCTGTCCCGGTGAAAGCCGGGCAATTTCTGCAAGCCTCATAGGCAGGTTCATATGGATACCCTCCTTGTTGTGCCGGAGTAGGGGTTTGACAATGACTTGTCCTATTATATATGAACTATTATATTCTATTCTAGTCTTTCATGTCATACAATATGATCCTCTATAAAATGATTCTCTATAAAAGTGTGGAAATCCTTCTTTGTTGAGATATTGTCAGGACCAAAAAGGTTATGATATGCAGACGGTAAAATATAATGACAAGTAATAACTGAATAAATAAAAATCCTTTAGGCTGCTTGTATTATTTAAAAAAAGCTTGCTAAAAAATGTGGTGACAAGGTAAAATATATACATTAGACAATAAGCATTTTAAAAATTTGCACAATTAACTTAATCCTATGCGTATCGCTTTAAATAAGCTCATGTTTAACAGGTGTACATTGTGAAACGTTAGACTATAATTATAGCGATTTTAGTTCGCAAAATTTGCTTTTCGGCATTAAAACAGTTCGCAAATCTCAAAATACGCTATCATATATGTAAGGGTGGTGAGTTAAAATGTCAAGTATATCTCACACAGGTAACCATGGTATTGAGTTGGGAACACCAGGCGTAGTCCAGCGATTACTGAGATCATTGGATGGCTTTTTTAGAACGCCATGCACTTCACGACAGGCCCGCATTTGGCATGGCAACTTTTCTTACCCCTTGATACCCAACACGTCCATTAGAAATTTTTATAACATGACTTCCGTAACAACAATTGATGCCGGTGATTGCTATATATGTAAATTTGATGAGGTTGGATACCAGGGAGATTATCAAATCATTGGTCCCGGAGAGAAAGCGCAGATTACGTGCTGCAATTCTCTGGTAGTCAGCAACCAAAAAATCTCCGTGACCGCGGTTCGTTATAACTCCAAGCCTCCCGCGGGGTACTGGGAGATGGATGGCCCAACTTATCTGGCGCACTTTTCCTCCGGATATCGTTATGCGTAAAATGTTATATATAAAATAGATATAAAAAAACTGCCGGCATTTATGCCGGCAGGATAAGTAGCGAGAGGGGACCGGGCTTTGCCCGGTTTCGTTATGCTTCGACCTTCTTAGCCGACTTGGACATGGTAATGCCGAATCCGTCAGCCAGGAAGTAGATGGAAAATCCGTACCACATGGTATATACCAGATAGAAAGCCAGCAGTAAGAAAACGACTCCTTTATAGTCCGCGACCTTTTTCGGTTCAATACCATAATAATTGTATGCAGGCTCCATTGCTTTTTTCATTACGCTTTGTATGGCAGTTGATTCCTTGAACATCTCCTGTTTATCCAGTGCGCCGCTTATCGCCTTGAATGAGCTGTACCAGCCATAGGCTGCGGTTCGGGCGTCTATGCCGTAATTATTGGCAACCTGATCGCCCTGGTTGTTGTACATGGCGTCACAGTCTCTGATGGATGCAGTGAAGATAGCGCCAAGATCGCCTCTAATAGCTATCTCATTGCTATTTACGCTGATATCAGCTCCGGCGGCGGTGTAAAGTTTACTCCAGGTTTCAGCTTCCATACTGTCGGCTGCCATGATATTCACGTTTATTTCATGACCGCTCATATTTTTCGCCTTTTCCATTTCGTCTTGGATAAAGTAAGCCGAACCTTTGGAAAGCGAGTTGAACATATCATCCGAATATTCCAGTCCGTTTCGGCCATTACCAAAGGATGGGGACATTATCCAGGCAAATATGGCCGCAAATGAAATCAACAGCAGCATTCCCAAAGTAAAGGTTTTCTTATTGGTTATCATAAATTTATTCCCCCTTTCCGCCGGAGGCAAGTACGGACTCTTCCCGCAGTTTGGGTACGTTCTTAATAAATACGCCAATGACCCATACGGCAAATACTCCAACAATACCAAAGAAAATAACTGCACCGATTTGGGCAATGATATCGGCCGTTTCCTTGGTCATGGAAATATAACCCATCTGTCTCAGCCCGCTGGGCAGGTCAAACAATCTGTTTACAAAGCCCGCCATTATGGTAATGGCGTAAAAGCCGCGAATATAGATGCCGGGTACAACTTTGGTGGTGATGGCGCCGATTTGAATGCCCAGCAAGGAACCCACCAGCATACCCATGGCCAGGGTATAGAACACATAGCCGTAAATGGCATACTGGGTAATAGCACCAAAGCCCGCGGTAAAAATAATTTGGAGAATATCAGTACCGACAGTGGTAAAGGAGGATACGCCGAGACCATAAACGAACATGGGAAAGGTCAAAAAGCCTCCGCCTACACCCATGATAGCAGCCATGAAACCAACAACGGCACCGCAGATAGCTACGAATAGACCGGAGATCTTTCTGCCGCCGGGTGTGATATCTTCATCAAAAGTAATCATAGGCGGGATGTTAATGGACTGCATTTTACTTGCCGTACCGGTCAAACCGGTGGGTCCTCCGTGGGCGTCACCGGAATCCGCAGACTTTCGAGATCTAAAAAAGTCGGTCATAGCGTAGATACCCAAAAAACCAAGCATGATTACATATACCAAGCTGATTACAAAACCACTGAGTACAGGGTTAAAGTTAAAGAGTGCCCTGTTTAACATGCCGCCGCCGGTAACTCCCAGCATTGAGCCCGCTAAAAAAGCTATCGCTAGACCAACGTGTACATTACCCAGCTTTTTATGGACTACGGTGCCCATAATGGCTTTGGCGAAAATGTGGAACTGGTCTGTCCCTACGGCCATAATCCCCTTAACACCCATGCTCATCAGTGCGGGAGTGATGATAAAACCGCCGCCTGCACCGATACAGCCGGTGATTAGACCCGCGCAAATGCCAACCAGAATAGAACCATAAAAGATAGTCGGATTGTAAAATGAAGGGCCGTAAGACGACTTGCCCCCGATTATTTCCGGTAACCCGGCGCCGCCTGCGGCATGGGCAATAGCCGGTATAAGAATGGGCAGCAGCATTACGAATAATAGGATTACTTTTTTGCGATTTCTTAATATTGCGTTGGAGTTGGCAATTTCCCATTGGGCATAGGACCTTGATGCCTGCGTCAGGCCCTCATAAAACCTCCTCATGATTCTAACCCCCTTTTTTTAAACGATTTTATTAATTAAAAACTACTGTTGTTGATTAACTTGAATCTGACTTCTCTATATTAATCTTGTGTATTGTTGTGATACTCCGGGGTCAAGGGGTCCCCGGGGTAATGACAAAAATGTTTATTAATTAATCTTGTTTATCGGTGTTTTAACTGGTCTCGGATGGTGAATTATTTCACAAATGTAGTGAAAAAAAATGCTCCATTTTTCCACTTTTCGTTATTACCACACCCTTTCAGGTTAACGTTTTATAATTCCCTGCACATACCTCCTCGTTTTTTTATTAGCTAACCAGTCGACATCTTAGCCGGTATAATACAGCAAGCTTTTTACTTGCCGGAAGTTGTTGAAAAGGTTGTAAATCACGTGTCTGCTTAATAATAAGTATATATATGTCACTACTTTTGTCAATAGCCCCATGTAAATAATTTCACAATCTATAGTGATTCTGGAGACTGTAATTTTGCGCTTTTACGCCTAACTTGCAGCGCCCGATATAGTAATATATACTTTTTAAAGAATATTTTATTAAAATTTTATATTTCGGTTGTTAATTAATGGAACAGGATTTTCGGAGGGGATATTGTGCATATTGAGCAAGGCCCGATAAGGCCGCCCAGCGAAGCGTCCAGTTTGCTGATCAGGATAACCAGAAATTGCCCGTGGAACAGATGCGTCTTTTGTAGTACGTACAAGGGTAAGCAGTTTAGCCGGCGTTCGGTTGATGATATCAAGCGGGACATAGATACGCTGGCCCGTGTTGTTGAGCAAGTCCTTCAAATCGCTTGGCATGAAGGCCGGGGAGGGCGGGTAAATAGTCAGGCGGTTAGCGAGGCGGGTTCGCGCTATGGCCATTTGCACTATCATGTAGCTCAGTGGATGTATTACGGTGCTAAAAATGTATTTTTACAAGATGCTAATTCATTAATTCTAAAAACCAATGATTTAGTGCAGATTATTAAATATCTGCGTTCTGTTTTGCCGTCGGTGGAAAGGTTAACCACATATGCCAGAGCTGATACGGCATCCAGAAAAAGCGGGGAGGAATTGCGGGAATTGCGGGAAGCCGGCTTGGTCAGAATACACATGGGTATGGAATCAGGCTCCGACATAGTATTAAAAATGATACAAAAGGGGACTACCGCCAAACAATTAGTCGAAGCGGGTCGGAAAATCGGGGCTGCGGGTATCTCTCTTTGCTGGTATATCATGCCGGGGTTGGGCGGTAAAAAATATTCTCGGGAACATGCTCTGGAAACAGCTGCCGTGATTAACCGGGGGAACCCGGATTATATCCGGTTTAGAACCTTGTCGGTGCTGAAAAACACTCCGCTGTATGAAATGATGCAAAACGGTGGGTTTGCGCCATTGGATGAAGATGAAGTAATCAGAGAACAGCGGTTATTGCTGGAGTCACTGGAAGGGGTAAATACAACCGTGGTGAGTGACCACATATTAAATTTACTGCAAGAACTGGAAGGCACTTTACCAGCCGATCGGGACAAATTATTGAGTATTATTGACCGCTACCTGAGCTTGACACCGAAAGAAAAGGCTCATTTTCAGCTGGGCAGGCGGGCCGGGGTCTATGCATTTTTGGATGATATGCAGGACCCGAACAGGTTTCCATACGTGGAAAGATTACTCCGAGATATAGATAATCCCGAGCAGCTAAAGGCGGAACTAGCCAGAATGCGCCGCCAATTTGTATAGAGCGGGTGGTCCGGGGTCAAATAATAGACGATAATGTTGATACGGAGGATGGCTTATGCCTAACAAGAAAGGACAAAATAAAAGAAGCGGGCCTGAAAAAATAGCTATTGGCAGGCTGGTTGTTGATCCTATATTTCTGTTAATCTTTTTATTCTTTACGGCTTGCTCACTGCTCATGTTTTTTGTGCTTTGGCTTGCCGGTTGATCCCCGGTATCTGCTGTCGAATTTCTAAAGAATGAAGGCATCTGTTAAGATGAACCGCATATCATAAACCTTGTTTGGCTACACTATTTCTGTCGCCAAACAGGGTTTTTATTGTTATGGAAAGCTGCTATGGACGGATTTATATATTTTATGGTCGCTAAAAGCCGGCGGTTTTTTTTAGGTCCGTTGAAACAAGGTGTGTTTATGAAATTTAAAATGAAATACGGGCGTGGTCATCTGCATCTGGACTTGCCTGACGATCATGTGCATGCGGTTATTGAGCCATCCTTTCCCCCGATTGGAGATCCCGAGTCCTTAATAAAAGCAGCCTTGCGAAATCCTATTGCTTCTCCGGGGTTGGCCGGGCTGATAAAAGATAAATGCCCGGAGCGGGTGGTGATCGTGGTTAATGACCATACCCGCCCTACCCCATACCGTTATTTATTGCCACCCTTGCTGAATAATTTGCTGGAAGCCGGAGTTGATAAAAACGCCATAACCTTTCTGGTGGCCACCGGAGCGCATCGGGGCAATACAATGGATGAGCATATAGATTCGCTGGGCGCGGCAGTAAGGGGATATAAAATTATTAACCATGACTGCCGTGGAGAGCTGGCCCGTTTAGGTGTGTTAAGCAACGGAAGTATGCTGACGATAAATCCCTTGGTTGCCGGGGCGGATATGATTATATTAACGGGGTTGATTGCACCTCATGAACTGGCCGGTTTTTCAGGAGGGCGCAAATCCATTCTTCCCGGGGTGGCGGGAATCGAAGCGGTGACAAGCAATCATGCCTTGCTTACCGCCGGGGGAATTGGTGCCGGAAAGCTGGATGGCAACCCGGTGCATCGTATCATGATGGAATCACTAAAAGCCGTACAGCCGGATTTTATTGTTAATGTTGTAGCGGATGGCGGGCAAAGACCGGTCCATGTGGCAGCGGGCGATCCTGAAAAAGCCTGGTTGGCCGGGGTTGAATTGTGCCGGGAGGCAGTTAAAGTAAGCAGCGGGAAAAAGGCCGAGGTTGGCTTGGCAAGTGCCGGGGGACACCCCAGAGATATTAATTTATATCAGGCCATAAAATCAATGCGCAACGCGGCTAAACTGATTTCCAATGGGGGCACATTGGTGATTTGCGCCGAATGTTCTCAGGGAGCCGGCCACACCGTGTTGGAAAACTGGGCTGCCGAGGCGAAAACTCCTCAGGATATGACCGCCAGGCTGAACAAAGAATTTGTTTTAGGTGGTCACAAAGCGCACTTACTAGCCGAGCTGGTTGAACAAATTTCTATTATATTAATTTCCTCCATGCCTGAACACTCGGTGGGCAATTTTTTTATGACCCCGGCTCAGGATTTTATTGATGCATTGAAGATCGTTGCCCGCAAGCACGGAGATAAATATAACGCGGTCGTTATGCCTGATGCGGCATTACTAATGCCTGAAAATGAATAAACATGCTTATTTTGCATATTAGGGCTTTACTGTACTATACTTTACTGCACTGTGCTGTACTATAATTGAGGGGATCGTCTGTTTAGCGATCCCCTCAATTATGAACCAAGTCTAATTTGACTTGCACGACTTTTCTTTCCTTATAACTCTCCTTCCTTTTCTAGTGCTCCGGGTGGCGTGATACCGCCAGCAGGTAGATTTCCTGCCCGTCCTTGTTGCTATTCAGTTCTTTTTCTGCACTGATTAGGTGGCTCAGCTGCTTTTCACTTAAATTAGCTGCTTCCATCCCTTTGCTATCAATATTGGCCATATTATAAACCTCCTTATCATGCGAATATGAGAACAACCGTTACATGGCTGCTAAATAATATTTTTACCGGTTAGAGTTTTTTTATGAACTATAATGATTCATTATTGACCTGCCTGTCCATTGAAAATATAATATTAACGAGAACGGTTTTCCTTATCAATGACTGGAGGATGTTCTATGACGCTGGATAAGGTAAGACGAGGCGATTTGATAAAAATAATATCCATTGGCCGAAGCCTGGCAAGAAATATTAATGTTGAATTGCTGGCCCGGACCGGGGAGACAAGGACAGTTACCCCCGAGCTATAAGGTGAACCGTACTGGGTTATAAGTGAATAAGTAGTGCCCCGGGTATACCGGGCTTTTTTATTGCTTTAACCATTAGGCGCCAAGGATGGAAAAATAATTATGAGTGCTTTAATCCAAAATGATATTGGACCGGGACAGAGAAAAATTGTATTCTATTCAATGAAAATTTTATTCAAAACGGTCTTTGCGGTAAAGTATAATCACTGTTAAAAAATATCAGTCAGGAGAAGAAGAGGATTTGATAAAAAAATTTGTAGCTTGGCCTGTTATTTTATTGATGATACTTGTTTGCGCTGTACCTGCTTTTGCTGATCCGGACACTGTGCCGCAGCCAATGGGTGAGGCCGCGCTGTTAATGGACAGCGATACGGGACAGATATTATACAAAAAAAACGTTGATCAAAGAATGTACCCGGCCAGTACCACCAAGATTATGACTACCTTGTTGGCTCTGGAAAACTCTTCTTTAGATGATATGGTTACAGTGAGCAAGCGGGCGGTCGAAATAGGCGGTTCCCGTGTCGGGCTGCAGCCCGGAGAGCAGTTGCCGCTGAAACACCTGCTATATATACTTATGCTTAGTTCAGCTAACGATGCGGGTATTGCTATTGCAGAGCATGTGGGCGGCTCGGTGGAGAATTTTGCTGATATGATGAATAAACGAGCCAGGGAATTGGGGGCGCGAAACACCAACTTTGTTAACCCGCATGGTATGCCCGATGATAATCATTATACTACTGCCCGCGACTTAGCGTTAATCGGCCGGCATGCTATGCAAAATACTACCTTTCGCCGGATAGTCCGGACGCTTAATTATAAAGCGGAGCGTAAAAAGAATATGTCTGAGGAATTATTACAGCAGGTGGAGAAATTAGAGAACATTTACGGGCCGGTACAAGAGGATTTCTATAATCATAATAAGTTGCTGGGGAGTGGCTATTACGGCTATAACGGCGCCAATGGTATTAAAACCGGCTATACCGTGGATGCGGGGCAGTGTATAGTGGCGTCAGCAAAACGGGGGAACCGGGAAATGATTGCCGTGGTACTGAAGAGCCAGGGTGCCAACTTATGGGCTGACGCTGCTATGTTACTGGATTATGGTTTTGATAATTTTAGTTTGGTGGAACTGGTTAAACCAAGGGAAATGATCACCGACGCTATTGTGAGGCACGGGGCCAAGAATGCCGTACTGGAAACCGCAGGTTATTTATATTATAACTTTCCGGTGGGTGAGACACCGCAAGTTACCCGTTCCGTTGAGCTGGCGGATGATCTAGATGCCCCTTTAAAGGAGGGAGATAAGCTGGGTGAGTTGGTGCTGACAGCCGGCGGCCGGGAACTTGGCCGGGTGCCTTTGCAGGCCGTGTACCCTGTTGCCCGTAAAATCAACAGTTACTGGTGGTTCTGGGCCGGGATAGGACTGGCAGCCATGTCGCTGCTGTTATTAATGAAAACATGGCTTTCGCACAGACGCTCCCGAAGGCGGATAAGACGCTGGTAAGCAACTAACCACTGCTATCTATAAAAGATGTATATTATTACTGTTGGCAAGCCCCCGGTCATCTCCGGGGCTTTTGCTTCTAAATATTGATAGGAATATCGAAAAAAAATATTATTGACATACGTTCATATTGACAGGACTGTGAAATGTTTTATATACTATTCACATAAGAAACGTTTGGTGGTGGTTTAATGCGCGGAGTAATCGGAGAAGTAGAGGAAAAATTGCGTGCTCACGAATACAAAATGACCCCTAAACGGGAGCATGTGCTTTGCGTGTTGTTGGAGAACAAAGATAAGCATTTGAGTGCCGAAGAAGTGTATAACCTGGTGAAGCAAAGAGTACCTGATGTGGGATTAGCTACGGTTTATCGCACGCTTGAGCTTTTTTCAAATTTTGATATCATACAAAGCACGGATTTTGGCGATGGACGTAAACGTTATGAATTTGGTACGGAGAACAAGGATGGGCACAGGCATCATCATCTTATTTGTATTACATGCGGTAGAATTATTGAAATGAACGAGGATTTATTGGAAGACTTAGAGGACCGGGTTACCAACACTTATGACTTCACCATCAGTGATCACGAGCTGAAGATTTTTGGCCAGTGCGGGGATTGTACGCGAAAGAATAAAAAGTAACAGTGGAATTAAGGTTGATTATCGATTAATTGTCTTTACAATTTAATATTAGCGCCGGTGTTTGAGAGATCTGTCACAAGGCTGAGGGGTGTAGACTTTGTTTGAACGGGAAATCAAGATCAAGGAGCTAAAAGAGCAAATCGCTGACTTGAAAAAAAGGTTTCCGGCTCATTCTTTAAAACCGTCTATGGTAATCCAGTTGGAGGAATTGGAAGAAGAGCTGGACCGGCTGCAGCGAGAAAAATAGCACACAATACCATCGCCTTTTCATACAATGGTAGTAGTACTTGAGATGAGGCGGTGGTTTTTTATGGCTGCCAGACCGCTGGTGGGAGTGGCATTGGGTGGCGGGGCCATACGGGGTATGGCTCATATAGGGGTTCTGAAAGTATTAAAAAAAGCCGGCATTCCCATTGACATAGTGGTTGGAACCAGTTCAGGCGGCATTGTGGCTGCTTTATACGCCTCTGGTTACAGTCCGGAGCGCATGGAGCAAATAGCCATGCAATTGCGTTCGCGTGATATTTTTGATTATGGAACCATGCTTTTCAACTTGTTTTTAATAGCCGGGGATGTTATAGCCCGCATATTGCATATACCTTACCCGATAAACAGCCCGATGGGGCTAATGAGGGGCCATAAAATCAAAGCGTTGCTTAACAAATATGTTGGTTGTCAACGTTTGTTTGGTCAGACCGAAATTCCATTGGGTATAACAGCCGTGGATGCGCGAGACGGCACGCTGGTTGTATTCCTGGACCGCAATTCTGATTCCAATGTAAAACAATTTATAATGGCTAAATACCCCGACGGTGCAGAGGGCGGCTCACCCATAAATTTACGCACAATGATTCCGCCAAAGAACGTATTTATCAGGGGCCAGTCGGTGGCACTGGCTGCCAGGGCCAGTGCCGCCGTGCCGGGTATTTTTGAACCTGTGCGGTTGGGTGATCGCATACTGGTGGACGGGGGCATCCGGGAAAATGTGCCGGCCTATGCGACGCGCTGCATGGGGGCTGATTTTGTTATTGCCGTTGATGTAGGGTACAGCGGTCGCCGGGTGGACGGAATAAGCAATATAATTAAGCTTTTAGGCAACAGTTTTGAAATTGTTATCTCCGAGGGGATTAACCTAAAACTGGAACGTTATGCCGATGTAGTGATACGGCCCGTAATCAATGCTGATCCCTGGGATATTAAGCGCGTGAGATACTGCATTGACCAGGGAGAATTAGCGGCTGTTAAAGCGCTGGATGAAATTAAACGAAAGTTATATAATTAAAACTGGTTTACATTCTTTTTGGAGGGATTGTTTTGGCAGCTACTTTTGAATTTACACCCCGGGGATTGGCTGCCGGTATCGGCAGTATGCCTTTTGTGGAAGCCGGTCCCGCGTTGCAATTAATCCGGCGGAATATGCCTGTTATTCCCCACTGGCCCCAATTGCCCCGGCGTGGTGGGGACGAGGGTTTTGTACACCAGTTCCTTGACCCTTTGGTAAGAATAGGCCTACTGGAAAAAAGAGGGGATAAAGTAGTGTTTCCGGTGGATAGCCAGGATTGGCCCAATCGGCTTACCGAGTTTTATTCCGTCTATTTGGCCGCTGAAGCGGGGGATGAGAAAGCTCTTAAGACATTTGCTTTTCCTCCGGCATCCGCTTCGGGCTTTTATGCTTTTATGGAAGATATACGGGCCAATGGTACCGGTATGGCCCGTTATTTAAAGGGACACCTGGCCGGGCCGCTGACCATTGGCTTTCAGCTAAAAGATGAGCGGGGCAGACTGGCTTATTACGAGGAACAGCTGCGGGACGTGTTGGTTAAAACGCTGGCGATGCATGCCTGCTGGCAGGCATCGGAATTGAGTAAAATGAGTCTGCCGGTGATAATTTTCGTGGACGAGCCTGGCGTACGGGTATATGGCAGCAGCAGTTATATCACTGTCACCCGGGAAATGGTACTTAACGACTTAAACGCAGTTTTTGCCGGCATACATACCGCGGGCGGGCTGGCCGGGGTGCACTCCTGTGACGCTATCGACTGGTCATTGTTGTATGAAGCTAATTTGGAAATAGTTAATCTGGATATCTACCAGTTTGGCGAATCTTTGCTTCCCTATGTGAAGGAAATGAAAAAATATCTGGAACGTGGTGGTGTAATAGCCTGGGGTATTGTACCCACGTTGGATAAGGCTTTTGACGAGGACGCGGATACGCTGCTGGCCCGGTTGGAACGACTTTGGACGGAGCTCGGTAAGCGTGGCGTGGAGCGGGTGATGCTGTTGCGACAGAGCCTGATTACCCCGGCCTGCGGCACTGGTTTGTTGGAGCCCGCGCTGGCGGAGCGAATTTATCTGCTTACCAGAGAGGTATCAGAGAAAGTTATGGCAATGGCGGCTGGTATATAGATATGCTTTTGCCGGATTATCATATACACACCGCCCGCTGCGGACATGCCAGAGGTGAAATGTGGGAATACGTGGAAAGGGCTTTGGAATTGGGGTTGCCGGAAATAGGTTTTGCCGACCACATTCCTATGTACTGGCTGAGTGAAAAGGATCGGGACCCGGGTATTGCCATGTCGCTGGATATTCTTGCGGAGTATGTAAACGAAGTGGAAATACTGCGCGCAGCTTATCCCCACATCCCTATCAAGCTGGGTATAGAGGCTGATTACATACCTGGTTTTGAGGGGGAGCTAAAAAAAATATTGGGCCGGTATCAGTTTGATTATGTACTGGGTTCGGTGCATTTTATAGACGGCTGGGGATTTGATAACCCTGCTTATCTGGATAAATATAAGCATATTGATATAGACGGCTTGTTCCGTCAATACTTTAGTTTGGTGCGACAGGCTGCTCGGAGCGGGCTTTTTAATGTGCTGGCCCATCCGGACCTAATTAAAAAATTCGGTTACCGGCCACAAGGCGACTTGCGGGAGGTATATGATAAAACTGCCCGTACATTTGCGGAAGCGGGCGTTTGCGCAGAGGTCAATACTGCCGGGCTAAGAGTACCGGCGAGGGAGATATACCCCGCATTAGGCCTGCTGCAAGCATGTAGAAATTATGCGGTACCGGTAACCACGGGCTCCGACGCTCATGAGCCGGGGCAGGTTGGGTATCAATTCAAGAGTGTTCGATATTTTTTACAAAAAGCGGGTTATGCGAAGGTATTATTTTTATAGTAAAGTCGAGATTGGTTGAAAATCTGCAATAAAGGATTAAGATAGTGGAAGCCGATAGTTGTATATGGTTGATGAAAAAGTGATGGAAGTTTAGCTGCGATGTTGGTTGTACTGCCTTATTAATAATTTAAAAGACTAATACTTCTCTTGAAAAGACATACTTTTATTAAGAAATATAGTATATTGGATCAAATGATGTAATATAATTTAAAATTATGTAATAAATTTATTATGGTGCTAATGTTTATTACCCCTGGAAACGGCTTCTAAGTATGGTATACTAATGTAGAAAGAAGATATAATACTAATACCTATACCGAAAGGGCAATCTTTCTTAAAGGGAGAGCGCAAAGCCAGGAACTGCATTGAAGGCTTTATTAACTAACTGGCTGCCGAAGATAGGCAATTTCCGCCTTTCTTCGGCTTTTATTATTGCTGCATATATGGCAATATCTTACAGATTTACATGGAGAATTACTTGGAGGCGGGGTATATGAATAAAATCCAACTATTTGTTTTAAGCGACAACCAGGCTATGCGTCAAGGCTTGTCTGCTATATTTACTTCTAATAAGGGTTTTGAAATCATTGGCGTGAGCAACTGCAGAGAGGATACAGCTAAAAACCTCCAACAAATACAACCTGATGTGATTCTTTACGGATTAGAACCGGGAGAAAATGTTGCAGCAATAATACAAATGATAAAAAAGGTTTGTCCTTATACAAAAGTATTTGTGTTTAGCACCGGCAGCACATATGAGGAGGTTCGTGCCGCAGTCAATATGGGAATTGACGGTTGTATCTCTGAAACTATGCTTCCTTGTCACCTGGTTAGTGCGATAGAGTTAACTTGTAAGGCGGGTGTAATGTGTCTGCCATGGTCTTTGAAGTGTGTTTTTAATAATAATGAGAACTTGCCCGGTTGTGAGATGAGCGTTGAAGATAAAATGGAAAATTATGAAGCAGGCGGAAGGCTGCCTCTTACGGTCAGGGAGCTGGAGATATACAAGCTTATAGTGCGGAATTATTCAAATAAGGAGATAGGAAAAGCGCTTTACATAAGTCAACCTACGGTTAAGACACACGTAAGCAGTATTTTACGCAAGCTGGGATTAAAAAATAGGACGAAAGTTATTCTTTTTGAAATGCATAACAAGTATTTGGTGAATATGGATGATGTAATGAATGAATGATACCACACTTTAGGTGCTTTAGATATTGTAATAATCATACTTAACGTCATTCAAACGGTGGATGTTTAAAAAAAACATGTTTGCTAGGATAAAGGTGCAACGAAAGTTAGCACCTTTTTTGTCGTAACGGAGGTTATTATATGCAAGCTTTTCGTCTCTTATTGGTAAGTAGTGTTCAAGTATTTTAAAGCCATAGCCTAGAGAACAGATAGGCCAAACGGGTTCTATTGAATGAGACAAAGTGGGGCGCCCTTTATACTCATACCCGGGTGCGATGTATAAAAGGTATTATTTTGTTAACATAACATAATATATAAGTATCAAAAGAAATGGGGAAAATAAATATTAACAGTGCAGGGAAAAATAATTTTAAATTTATAAGGGTTGTGTGTGGGTGGTAATTATCATAAGCGCCGGTTGTCAAGTTAATTGGTGATTATCTGTAAACATGCCGGCCGGGGAAAAGAGGGGTGCTAGCGATGGAGCTCTTAATATTTACTTGTGCTTTGGTCTTGTTCTGTGCGATTATTATGGTAGTAAGCACAGCTGCGAAATGGCCGTATGAAGGGAACCGGCCGGGACAAAACCCCGATAAGCAAGCTCAAAATCAGGCTGTACACTTAATTAATATAACAGATGATTTAAGAGAAAACGGGCCGATAGGCATAATTGTTTACCGTGTAAAACAGCCGACCGGGTTTGATATATATAATAAGAGAGGAGAAATCATAAAAAATAAATTTCCTCCTGACACGGGATTATAATTTGTTCCGGCATATATGGGGCACACGAAATTTTACCGTAAACCAGAAGCTAACAGCTCTGGTTTATTTTATTTGTGCGGGAAAATTTTTGGCTGGGACTTTAGAACTATTGAAGGAGATTTAAAAAAAATATAGAATGAGTTAATAGTGGTACAAAGTGGGGTAAAGTGGTTTTATAGTGTAATACAGTGGGGTGCCCGGCATGTTTTTGGGTGAATACCAGCATACTATAGATGCTAAGGGAAGGCTGATTGTACCGGCCCGCTTCCGCGAAGGCCTGGGCGATAAATTTATCGTTACCAAGGGTTTGGACGGCTGTCTGTTTGCATATCCTCCGCAGGAGTGGTCTGCTCTTGAACAGAAAATGCGCTCCTTGCCCTTTACCCGAGCTGATGCCCGGGCTTTCGTTAGATTTTTCTTTGCCGGTGCCGCTGAGTGTGAATTGGATAAACAGGGACGAGTCTTAATAACGGCCAATCTTAGAGAGTATGCCGGGTTGGAAAAAGAAGTGATGGTAATTGGTGTTTCCAGCCGGGTGGAGGTCTGGGCTAAGGATCGCTGGGAAAAATATAATACAGAATCCGCATCGTCTGTAGAAGAAATTGCTGAAAAGATTGTGGATTTTGATTTGGGCATATAATAATCAAGGTGATTGGTTTGCGAACAAATGACTGTAATTATGATAATTTCCCTTTCAGCCACAGGCCCGTTATGATCGGTCAGGTGTTGGAAGGACTAAACCCCGGTGTGGCAGGGGTTTTTGTTGACTGTACTATTGGCGGGGGCGGGCATGCCCGTGCCCTTTTGGAGTCTACCGGCCCCGGTGTGCAATTAGTGGGATTGGATCAGGATGCCGCGGCGCTGGAGGCTGCGGAAGCCAAACTATCCCCTTATACCGGCCGTTTTACTTTGGTGCGATCTAATTTCAAAGAACTTCCCCTGGTGCTGGCGGAGCTTGGGCTTGATGCCGTGGACGGTTTCTTGTTTGATCTGGGGGTGAGTTCTTATCAATTGGACAACCCCGGCAGGGGTTTTAGTTACATGCATGACGCGCCGCTGGATATGCGTATGGATACTGCCGGTCCGGTTACTGCACGGGATTTGGTAAATAAACTGTCCGAACAGGAATTGGCTGTTCTCATAAGGCGTTACGGGGAAGAACGCTGGGCGTCGAGAATAGCCGCCTACATTGTTAAGTACAGAAAAAACAGCGTTATTTCCACCACCGGGGAACTGGTGGAGATAATTAAAAGCGCTATTCCGGCCCGGGCTCGCCGGGAAGGTCCGCATCCCGCCAAACGCACTTTTCAGGCATTGCGCATAGCGGTAAACAATGAGCTGGATATTTTAACAGGTGCTTTTCAAGCGGCTGTAAAGCGGCTTAAACCCGGCGGTCGTCTTTGTGTAATCACCTTTCATTCACTGGAGGACCGTATTGCCAAGAAAACATTTACGGAACTGGCCCGGCCGTGTAAATGCCCGCCGCAGTTTCCCGTATGTATATGCGGTCAAAAGCCTCAAATAAAACTGCTTACCAGGCGGCCAATAACTCCGTCTGGTGAAGAGTTGGATGAAAATCCTCGTGCTCGCAGTGCCAAGCTGCGGGTGGTGGAAAAAATAGGCTCTGTTCTAAACAGCCGGGAGGGTGAATAAATTTTGATAGTAGCCAGGGAAAAAACGGAATATTACGGTCTGCCCGAAATGCCCGCGCAAGATAAGCGTATTCGCAGGCGCCCGGCGGTGCGCGGGCTGCTCAGAAAAGAGAGATTGGCCTTGACGGGCTTGGTGCTGCTCGGTCTCTGCTGCTGCCTGATTATAGCTTTTTATTACGCCCAGGTGCTGATCACCGGGTATCGGATTGGCACGGCTGAAAAGGAGCTGGCCCGGCTGCGCGTGGAGAGCCATGACCTATATGCCGAGGTTAATCAATTGACCAGCTTGGAAAATATCGAGGCTATAGCGGTGCACCAGTTGGGAATGATTGAACCGCAGAACGATCGTATTGTAGTTGTGCGGGAAGTTAATCCTGCGGAACAGCAAACGGTTGTAAAAAAAGAGGGCGATACCGTAAAAGACCAAGCTAACGCCCTGGGACATTCTACGGATAAACAGCGGGAACAAAATTGGCTGATCAGAGCTTTTGCCGACATGGTCGGCCGGTTGGAGGCGAGTATTCAAGCAGGCTAAGATGCGCTAAATTGGAGGTCTTGGCGAATGTACACAACCAATGTGAGTATGCGCAAAAGGTTGACCTGGGTTTTTATTATAGCCAGCGGGCTATTTATAATATTAATGAGCAGGTTGGCGTGGGTGCAGTTTGTGCATGGTGGTGAACTGCAAAAAAAAGCGCTGGAAGTACGCTTGCGGGATGTTCCCGTGGAAGCTAAACGGGGCGCGATTATGGATCGCAATGGCCATGAATTGGTAACGAGTATTAGCGTTGATTCCATCTATGCCACCCCCAGCCATGTGAAAAAACCGCGGGAAACCGCGGAAAAGCTGGCCCCTATATTAGGGATGGACGTTGAGAAATTGCACACCAGCTTGAGCAAAAAGTCCTCTTTTGAGTGGATTAAGCGCAAGGTGGACAGTGAGGTATCCGAAAAAGTAAGGGAATTAAACCTCCCGGGCATTGGTTTTGTGGAAGAGAGCAAGCGTTATTATCTGCATCCCACCTTGGCCCCTCACGTGCTGGGTTTTACGGGTGTGGACAATCAAGGACTTATTGGCATAGAAAAAAGCTATGATGCTCAATTGCGGGGCCAGCCGGGCCGGATTGTTACCGAATATGATGCCGCCGGCCGCCAGGTGCCCGAGGCCATTCACCAGTATATACCTCCCAAGCCGGGCTATGACTTGGTGCTGACCATTGATGAAACCATCCAGTATTTTGTGGAGAGAGAGCTGGACAAAGTGGTAGACCAGTATAGTCCCAAGTTCGCTCTGGCCATTGTTATGGATCCGGAAACGGGTGGTATTTTAGCAATGGGTAATCGGCCCACCTTTAATCCCAATCAATGGGCCGAGGAACCGCGTGAGGTTTGGGATAAAAATCCCGCTATTTGGTATAACTATGAACCCGGCTCCACCTTTAAAATTGTGACGGCCGCCTCTGCTTTGGAGGAAGGAACGGTGCATGTTGGCGATAGTTTTTATTGCCCGGGCTATATTAAAGTGGCCGACCGTATTATTCGCTGCTGGAAAGACGGCGGCCACGGCAGTGAGACTTTTGCCGAAGTGGTGCAGAATTCCTGTAACCCCGGTTTCATTGAAGTGGGTCTTGATTTGGGCAAGGATAATTTTTATAAATATATCAAGGCCTTTGGTTTCGGTTCACCCCTGGGTATCAGTCTACCCGGTGAGGCCAGCGGTATTATTATTCCACAAAAAATCGTCACCAATCTTAATATAGCTACCATGTCCATTGGGCAATCCATTGCGGTGACGCCTATTCAATTAATTTCTGCCGCCGCCGCGGTAGCCAATGACGGCATGCTCATGAAGCCGCAATTAGTCAAGGAACTGCGGTATAATGGTAAAACTATCGAAAAGATCAAGCCGGAAGAGGTACGCCAGGTTGTTTCGGTGGATACTTCGCGCCAGTTAAGGGATCTATTGGAAAGTGTAGTGGCGGAAGGTACCGGCAGTAATGCTTTCGTAGAGGGCTACCGGGTGGGAGGCAAAACCGGCACGGCTCAGGTGGTGGGCGAAAAAGGTGGTTATGTGAGCGGCCGGTATGTGGCATCTTTTGCTGGTATGGCACCTGTTGACGACCCTAAAATGGTCATGCTGGTAGTTATTGTCGAACCCCAGGGCGCGTATTACGGCGGGGTGGTGGCGGCCCCGGTATTTCAGGCTATTGCCCGGGATACTCTGCGTTATATGGGCTTACCCGAGGTACCCGGTCAGAAAAAGCCCAAGCAACCTTGGGAAACTGAAGTTCCCGTTACGGAAATCACGGTGCCTAATGTACTTAATTACCCCGCTGATGAAGCGATTAAGGCACTGAAGGCCGCCGGGCTGCAATCTCAGACCAGCGGGGAAGGCGATATTGTATATGAGCAGACGCCGGGTGCCGGGGCCCGGGTTAAACAAGGCACCGGTGTGATATTGAAGCTGCGGCCCGCTAAAAAAAGCGGTAAGGACGGTGAATTGATTACTGTGCCCAGCTTGCAAGGTTTGACCATTAAGGAGGCCGGTAATTTACTTGAGGAAATCGGTTTGCGCCTGGTGCCCGAAGGCAGTGGTTTGGCTGTGGAGCAAAGCGCCAAGCCCGGTGCGCAGGTAACCGGCGGAACAGCGATCAAGGTTAAATTTGTGCCGCCCGGCCAAGATGAGAACGATGATCAATCATCCTCCGAGGGGGACGCGGCTCGAAAGCCAAACAATATTGCCAATCCATACGCCAACTAACCGGTAATTTATCCGGAGTTTTATCAATGGTATTGATGAGCTGGTGTTGATGTAAAGTCGCCGCCGGGCGGTTATTTAACCGTCCCGGCGGAAGTGTTTTTAGGGATTTTTAGGATAATTATTCTAGTAATGGAAATAATCAATAATAAACTAAGGGGGCTTTGGGGTGCTATTATCAAACCTGTTGGCGGGACTGTCGTTGTCGGAGGTAGCGCTGGTTACGGACCGGCGGATACGGGGTATAGCTTACGATTCACGGCAGGTTGAGCGGGATTATTTATTTGTGGCCGTCAAGGGTTTTAAAACAGACGGCCATCTGTATGTACCAAATGCCGTAGAGCGGGGTGCCTGCGCCGTGGTTATGCAGGAAGCGGTACCGGTACCCGAAGGCGTTTCCCGTGCTTTAGCGGTAGACACCCGCAAAGCGTTAGCTGAGCTAGCGGCTAAATATTATGATTATCCCGCCCGGAAAATGAAAATGGTGGGAGTGACAGGTACCAATGGTAAGACTACTACTGCCAATCTGATTAATGCCATATACCGGGAGCATGGTATGAAAACAGGATTGATTGGCACTATACATAATTGTATTGGTGACCGGGTGCTGCCCGTAGCACATACTACGCCCGAATCGGCCGACTTGCAGCGGCTCTTGGCGGAAATGGCCGGTGAGGGGGTGCAGGCGGTGGTTATGGAGGTTAGTTCACACGCGCTGGTGCTGCACCGGGTAGAGGAATGTGCCTATGATACAGGGGTATTTACCAACCTGACCCAGGATCATTTGGACTTTCACGGTGATATGCAGCAATACCTGGAAGCTAAAAGTTTGCTGTTCGCCGGGCTGGGGGGGGACACCTGTAAACCGGGCTGTAAGTGTGCCGTAGTCAATGCGGATGATCCGGCGGCAGGGGGGATAACAGAAGCCTGTACCGTACCGGTAATCACTTACGGGTTGCGCAATGACGCGGATATTAAAGCCCGGGACGTGCGGGTGACGGCACGCGGAGTGGCGTTTCAGGCGGTGGCGGGCGGTAAAAAATTAAATCTGCAACTGCGCTTAACCGGAAAATTTAATGTTTATAATGCTTTGGCAGCGTTGGCTGTCGGAGTGGCGGACAATATACCGTTGTCCACTATAAAGGCTGCGTTGGAGCGGGTGCCCGGAGTGCCGGGCCGCTTTGAACTGGTGGACCGGGGGCAGCCTTTTGCTGTGGTAGTCGATTACGCGCATACTCCGGACGGGTTGGCCAACGTGCTGGCTACTGCCCGGGAAATTACCACCGGCAGGCTGATTACAGTGTTCGGCTGCGGGGGGGACCGGGATCGGGCTAAACGTCCCTTGATGGGTGAAATTGCCGCTCGGATGAGTGACCTGGCGGTGGTTACTTCCGATAACCCTCGTTCCGAGGAGCCGTTGACCATCATTGAGGATATATTGGCCGGTGTCCATCAGGTGGAGGGTGCTTGCTATAAAGTTGTTCCCGATCGCCGGGATGCCATTGGGCAAGCTATTTGCGGTGCATCTCCCGGCGACGTGGTGCTTATCGCGGGCAAGGGCCATGAGGATTATCAAATAATCGGCAGCCGGCGTTTGCGATTTGATGATCGCGAAGAGGCCTGGAGTGCTCTGGAGTGTCGAAAGTAATTGCCGATGATTATTTTCAAGTGTTCTTTTTGGGGAGGTATTTCTTTAAAGTGAATACTATGACGGTGGGTGAGGTATACCGGGCTGTTGGCGGCAGATTGCTGCAGGGCAATGAGGACGTGACGGTATCTCGGGTTTGCACTGATACCAGGCAAATTGCCCCCGGGGATTTATTCTTTGCCCTGCGGGGAGAAAAATTTGATGCACATGATTTTGTAGATCGTGCCGTGGCCGGCGGGGCCGGTGCGCTGGTTGTAAGCCGGGACGTGGAGGTGCGGAGCGGGGTGCCTTTAATCAAAGTGGGCGACACCCTGGCAGGTCTGCAGGCCCTGGCGGCGTACCACCGCCGGCAGTTCGCCGTGCCTGTAGTGGGCATTACGGGCAGCAGCGGCAAGACTACCACCAAGGATATGGTAGCGGCTGTACTGGAGGGCCGCTGGACGGTTTTAAAGACCAGGGGCAATTTTAATAATGAAATCGGCCTGCCCCTTACTTTATTTGAATTCTCCCCGGAACATGGGGCTGCGGTTGTGGAAATGGCCATGCGGGGTCCGGGAGAAATCCATGCTCTGTGCCGGATAGCCAGACCGACTTGCGCTGTCATAACCAATATCGGAGTGGCTCACCTGGAAAGGCTGGGCTCACCGGAAGGCATTGCCCGGGCCAAGGGTGAATTACTGGAGCATATCTCGGCTGATGGGTTCGCTTTGCTGCCGGGGGACGGTCACCTGGCCCGGGAGCAGGCGCGGCGCTGTCATGGCCGTGTTTTATACTTTGGCCTCGAACCGGGTCTGGATATCTACGCCCGGGAGGTGCGCCGGGAAGGGTCCGGCAATCGTTTTACCGTGGTCATGGGTGATATGCACCATGAGCTATACTTGCCTTTGCCGGGAAGGCATAATGTGCGGAATGCTCTGGCCGCCTTTGGTGTGGGTATTATGCTGGGATTGAGCCCCGAGCAGGCGGCCGTTGGACTTTCCCGGGTGGTTCTTTCCGGGATGCGCATGGATATCACTGATATCTCAATAAACGGGGGAACGGTGACTATAGTAAATGACGCGTATAATGCCAACCCTGATTCTGCTTGTGCCGCACTGCAATCTCTGGAGGAGGTTGCCGCAGGCACCCGGCGGGCGGTGGCGGTGCTGGGCGATATGCTGGAGCTGGGCGGCGGAGCCGTGGAAGGACACCGGCGGGTGGGCGCCGCGGCAGTGCGGCACCGGGTGGCTCGGCTGATCGCTGTCGGTGAACTATCCCGTGAAACGGCCCGGGGAGCTCGACTGGCGGGTGGCGTGCCGAATGGCATAGTAAGCTGTCAAAACAATGATGAAGCATTGGATGTGCTGCGGGAAGTATTGAAGTCCGGTGATGTGCTTTTGGTCAAAGGTTCCCGTGGTATGCATATGGAGGAAATTATTAAAGGCTTGTTGAAAGACTAATTGGTATTTTGGGGGAAAGAATTAATCAGGGGAGTAGTATAGAAGATGAGCATAGTTTCAAATCCATATATCATACGGGCATTTGTGATTGCTCTGGCAGTGACCCTGGCCCTGGGGCCGATCTTTATTCCGCTGCTGCGCCGGCTTAAATTTGGCCAGAACATCCGCAGCGACGGTCCTTCCCGTCACCTTGCCAAGGCCGGTACGCCTACTATGGGCGGTGTGATATTTATTACCGGAGTGCTGGTTGCGGGGCTGATTGTCGGCGGTCATAATCAAGATGCTTTAGTGGTATTGGGTATAACCTTTGGTTATGGATTAATTGGTTTTATAGATGACTTTATTAAAGTGGCCCTAAAGCGGTCTTTGGGGCTGCGGGCCCGGGAAAAACTGCTGGGCCAAATTTTGCTGGCCACATTACTGGGAGTGCTGGCCATTACGGCGCTGGGCCGTGATACCGGCATTGCGGTGCCGTTTGGCAGCTTGTTAACCGGCCACCAGGTGGTGCTGGAATTAGGCACTTGGCTTTATGTTGCTTTTGTTGTGCTGGTGGTGGTGGGTACGACCAACGCTGTAAATTTTACTGATGGCCTGGATGGCCTGGCGGCCGGTGTAACTGTGGTAGCTGCGTCCGCTTTTGTGTTTGTAGGGACGCTGTCCGGCAGACCGGGCGTGGCTCTGGTTATGGCGGCACTGGCCGGGGGGTGTCTGGGTTTTTTATTCTATAATCGATACCCGGCCCGGGTTTTTATGGGCGACACGGGTTCACTGGCCCTGGGCGGTGCAATGGGTGCGGCGGCGGTGCTTACCGGTGCCGAGCTTTTTTTGCTGATTATCGGCGGTATTTATGTACTGGAAGCCGTTTCGGTGATACTGCAGGTGTTTTCATTTCAAGTCTTCGGCAGGCGCATATTCCGCATGAGTCCTTTGCACCATCATTTTGAGCTGGGCGGCTGGAGTGAACGGCGGGTAGTACGCACTTTCTGGCTGGCATCAATTTTTTTTGCGGCCCTGGGACTATACGGATTTTAGGCAATTGGCATCACAGCCGCCGGTGCCGGGTGTTAATACTCAAAAGCAGCGTGGTAGTGATTTAAATAAGTCACGAGGCTCAAATGAAAGAAGGTAATCCTATGGACATTAAGGATAAAAAGGTTCTGGTGGTGGGGGCCGGCAAAAGCGGCATCGCGGCAGCCCGCTTTCTATTGCGCAAAGGCGCTGCGGTGGTGCTCACTGATAATCGGGATAAAGAAAAATTTTGCGGTGTGCTTGATGAACTGCTAAATGCCGGTATGCAAGCCGAGTTGGGAAGCTATCCTGTTGTGCGGGAAGGCGTGTTTGATCTGGTGGTAGTCAGCCCCGGTGTGTCCCCGGGCGTGCTGCCGGTGGCTTCAGCCAGACAATGCCATATCCCTGTGCTGGGTGAGCTGGAACTGGCTTACCGTTTTGCCGAAGCTCCGATGGTGGCCATTACGGGAACGAACGGTAAGACCACTACCACTACGCTGGTTGGTGAAATATTTAGGGCCGCGGGGCTGCGTACCATGGTAGGGGGTAATATTGGACTGCCCCTGGTGGATGTGGTTGAGGAATACGGTCCCCGGGATATAATCGTAGCCGAGGTTTCCAGTTTCCAGCTGGAAACGGCGGACCATTTCCGTCCCCGGGTGGCAGTGCTGCTTAACATTACCCCCGATCATTTGGATCGCCACGGCACTATGGATGGTTACACCGCAGCCAAAGCCCGCATCTTTGCCCGGCAGGGGCCGGATGACTT
Organism: Desulfoscipio sp. XC116; assembly: GCF_039851975.1. Taxonomy (GTDB): domain Bacteria; phylum Bacillota; class Desulfotomaculia; order Desulfotomaculales; family Desulfallaceae; genus Sporotomaculum. Next base: position 2,930,995 of record NZ_CP156660.1, on the reverse strand, counting down.
TACCGTGCTTAATTATGACGACCCGGGAACAAGGGCGCTGGCTGATTCTACCTGTGGCAAAGTCATATTTTTTAGTCACAGGCATAATTTAAAAGAGGGAGTTCTTGTCCGCGGGGATATGATTACGGTCCGCTTTAGAAATATGGATACTGATATTTTACCGGTCGGTGATGTGGCTATTCCCGGATTGCATAACCTGGAAAACGCCCTGGCCGCGGTAGCGGCCGCCCATGCGCTTGGGGTGCGGCCTTTGGTATTGGCCCGTACCCTGCGTTCTTTCCCCGGGGTGGCCCACAGGTTGGAAACAGTGGCGCAAAAGAACGGGGTACTGTTTGTCAATGATTCCAAAGGAACCAACCCCGATGCCAGTATCAAAGCGCTCGAGGCCTTTGACCGGCCCATTGTCCTGCTGGCTGGCGGGCGTAATAAGGGCAGTGATTTTACCGAATTTGCCCGGCTGGTTAAACAAAAGGTGCGGGTGCTGGTGGTGCTGGGTGAGTGTGCGGATGAAGTGGAACGGGCCGCCCGGGCGGCGGGCTGTAACAATATATTAAGGGCACCCGGCTTTCGCGAGGCGGTACTGATGGCGTGCACCTCGGCCCGGCCCGGTGAGGTGGTGTTGTTGTCGCCGGCCTGCGCGAGCTGGGATATGTTTAAAAACTTTGAAGAGCGGGGCGACCTGTTCAAGGAGATTGTAACTGATTTGTAGGAGGTTGTAGTATGCGTATGCGCAGGGGAGCACCGGACTTTATAATGTTTTTGACTGTGCTGATGCTTTTAAGTATTGGTTTGGTTATGGTGTTCAGTGCCAGCGCGTACTTCGCCGGCGACCCGGAAGGTCCTTTTCGCGACCCCTTTCACTTTTTTAAGCGTCAGTTATTTGGTGCGGCATTGGGCATTGGCGTTATGTTATTTATGATGAACTACGACTATCATCGTTTGAAACGCTGGGTGGGGCTGATGCTGGTAGCTGCCTTTATTATGCTTTTACTGGTGCTGATACCGGGTATCGGTATGGCAGTCCTGGGTGCCAGACGCTGGATAGACTTAGGGTTTATTAGTTTCCAACCTTCGGAATTGGTTAAAATATTTATTATTACCTTTACGGCCTATGGCCTGGCTCAGAAAAAAGAGCGTATTCAAAATTTAAGTGCGGGATTGATGCCCTTTTTAATAATAACCGGGCTGGCTTCGTTATTGATATTGCTCCAACCGGATTTGGGCACGGCGGCCACGCTCTGCGGCACTATATTTATCATGCTGTTTGCCGCCGGTGCCCGGGGTGGGCACTTGACGGGACTGGCGGGCTTGGGTGTTGCCGCGGTGGCGGCGGCTATTTACTTTGAACCTTACCGGATGAGCAGATTTACCGCTTTTCTGGACCCCGAGGCCGACCCTACCGGGGCGGGCTGGAATATTTTAAATGCTTTAATGTCTCTGGCTTCAGGAGGACTCGTTGGTATGGGGCTGGGGCAGGGGCGGCATTCCAAGTTCTTATTCCTGCCCGAGCGGCATACCGACTTCATTTTTGCCGCTATTGGCGAAGAGTTGGGTTTTATCGGGGGTTGCCTGGTAATACTGCTGTTTATTTTACTGGTATGGAGAGGTTTTCGGGTGGCTATTACCTGTTCTGATACCTTTGGCAGCCTGTTGGCCGCCGGTCTGGTATCCGGTATAGCGCTGCAGGCCTTTGTCAATATAGGGGTGGTGACGGGGTCATTGCCTGTTACAGGCATCACTCTGCCTTTTGTCAGCTTTGGTTCCACGTCACTGATTTTTTCGCTGATGGGCGTGGGCATTATATTGAATATTTCCAGGTATACTTCCCGGAAGTAAAGGGGTGAAATATTTGCGATTTATTGTAAGCGGCGGCGGCACCGGGGGCCATATATACCCGGCGCTGGCCATCGCGGGCGGCCTTAAAAAGCGTTTTCCGGATTGTGCGATTATGTATATCGGCACCAACCGGGGACTGGAGGCCGATATCGTACCCAAGGCGGGTTATGAGTTCCATGCCGTCCGGGCGGTGGGTATTAAACGCAGCCTTTCCCGGCATAACCTGAAAGTGCCCTTGGAAGCCTGGGCCGGCTATCGGCAGGCCCGGCGGCTGATCCGCGATTTTGCTCCCCGGGCGGTATTGGGCACTGGCGGTTATGTGTGCGGACCGGTGGTGCTGGCTGCCGCCAGGATGAAAATACCCACCTTAATTCATGAACAAAACGCTTTGCCGGGCGTTACCAATAAGATTTTGTCCCGCGCGGTTGACCGGGTGGCGGTTACTTTTGAGGATGCTTTAACATTTTTTCCCCGCCGGGCCTCGGTGTATCTTACCGGGCTGCCGGTGCGCGATGAAATAATTTCCGCCGGGCGGGAGCGGGCCAGGGAAAAATTCGGAGCGCATCAAAGCGAGCTGTTGGTGCTTTCCTTCGGTGGCAGTCAGGGGGCGCGCACCCTAAACCGGGCGGTGGCCCAGGCACTCCAGTACTTGGCGGGTATACCGGAATTGCGTTTGCTGCATGTAACCGGCAGCGGTCAGTACGAGCAATTTATGGACATGCTGCAGAACGAAGGTCTGGGGCGGGATATGCCCGATAATATTACCGTGGTTCCTTATATGTACGAGATGCCCGAGGCTATGGCAGCGGCGGATCTGGTGGTCAGCAGGGCCGGTGCCGCCACTCTGGCTGAAATTACTGTTCGGGGTGTACCTGCCTTGCTGGTGCCTTTCCCCTATGCCACAGGCAATCACCAGGAGCATAATGCCCGGGCACTGGTATCCCGGGGTGCGGCTGAAGTAGTTTTAGACGCCGATTTCTCCGGCCCTTGTTTGGTGGAGAAAATTAAACAGCTGCTTGCTGACCGCCATCGGCTGAAAATTATGGCCGAGGCCAGCGGCAGGTTGGGCAGGCCCCACGCTTTGGATGATATTATTAACCTTGTTCAGGAAATAATTTAGATAAAACAGCTGGTTATTCATGGCTGTGCAGCTGTAGTTAATACTCTGACAGAAATGGACAGGCCCGGGAGTTTGCATGCTTTGGATAGTATGTAACACCTTGTTTATATTAAGCATAATATAAGGTATCTTTCTCTCCCGACTGTCGTATATGCGCCAAAAGGGTGCAGGAAGGAGCTGATTAGCGGGTGCAGGATATTCCAGATAAGATACACTTTATAGGAATCGGCGGTGCCGGAATGAGTGGGCTGGCCAGGGTTTTATTGGATTTGGGCTTGGATGTCCGGGGTTCCGACATTAACAGCACGCCGGTGACTGAGCGGCTTAAGGCCAGGGGTGCCGCCATATACAAGGGGCACGAAGGTGCCCATGTCGGTGATGCCGAATTGGTGGTATATTCAACAGCTATAAATGCTGAAAACGACGAAATGCAGGCAGCCGGGGAAAAGGGTGTGCCGGTAATCCACCGGGCGGATTTGCTGGGTCTTTTAATGAATCGGCAAAAGGGTCTGGCAGTGGCCGGCGCGCACGGTAAAACCACTACTTCCGCCATGCTGGCGCTGGTTTTGGAAAAATGCCAACAGGATCCCACAATATTAATCGGAGGTGAATTGACTGATATTGGCGGGAACGCCAAGTTTGGACGGGGCCCATTCCTGGTGGCGGAAGCGGATGAAAGTGACCGTTCCTTTTTGAAACTCCAGCCTTATTTGGCAATAGTTACCAATATAGAGGACGATCATTTGGACCATTATGGTTCAGTCGAAGAAATCGTCGATGCTTTCCGGCAATTTATACACAAAATACCCGCTAACGGTACGGCGGTACTTTGTTTTGATGACGAGCGGATCAGGGCGATAGCCGAGGACTGTACAGGGAAGCCGGTGACTTATGCTCTGGATAACCCGGCTGCCGATTATACTTTGCGGGATATTCGGGTGGATGCAAGCGGGTCTGCGGGAGAGGTATTTTTTAAGGGGCGGCATTTGGGTCGGCTTGAACTGACGGTGCCCGGCCGTCATAACTTAGCCAATGCGCTGGCGGTGGTGGCGGCATGTCGTGATATTGGCTTGTCCTATAGCGATGTGGCTGAGTGTTTAAAATGCTTTCGGGGGGCCGGCAGGCGGTATCAACTGCTTGGCCGGGAAAAGGGGATTACCGTGATTGATGACTACGCCCACCATCCCACTGAAATTGCCGCCACGCTGCGAGCAGCCCGGCAGGTGCATTCCGGAAGGATTATTGCTGTATTTCAACCACACCGGTATACCAGAACACAATTATTGTTCGATCGTTTCGGGGTTTGTTTTAATGCCGCTGATTTAGTGATCATAAACGACATATATAGTGCCGGGGAAAAGCCCATTGCCGGGGTAACGGCTCAATTAATTGTAGATGCCGTCCATGATAACAAGGGAGTGCGTCCGCTCCAACTAGCCGCCGGAGAGGAAACTGTTGATTATTTAGCTGGGATGTTGCAGGAAGGCGATCTGGTGCTTACCATGGGTGCGGGTGATGTTTGGAAAACCGGTAAAGCACTGGTAAATAGGTTAAAGGAGCGTATATAGTTGACAAATACGGTACTCCACGCAGAATTGCGGCAAAGCATTAGTTGCCCGGTATGCTTGCAAGAGCCTATGAGTAAACATACCAGCTGGCACATTGGGGGACCCGCCGACCTGTTGGTTAAGCCTCGGAATGAAGAAGATTTGCGCCGGGCTTTAATATATGCGCGAGAAAATGACTTGCCGGTCACTGTTATCGGTAATGGAACCAATCTGTTGGTTGCTGATCAAGGTATCCGTGGTATGGTGATTAAAATTGGTCCGGGTCTCGCGGATATTAATGTGGATGGCTGTATGATCCATGCCGGCGCCGGTGTACCGCTGCCCTTATTGGCCAGGAAAGCCATGCTGGCCGGGTTGGCCGGATTTGAATTTTTAGCCGGCATACCGGGTACGGTTGGCGGGGCTTTGGTCATGAATGCGGGAGCTAATGGTTGTGCTATTGGGGAGCGGGTCAGGCGGGTAACGGCTTTTGACTATGCCGGTAACAGTTTGACATTTGAGGCGCATGATCTGATCTTTGCCTACCGTCGAAGTTGTCTGGCCCGGAGGAATATTATTGTGGCGAATGTTGTTCTGGAGGGAAGGCCCGACCGGGCAGAGGAGGTCAAGCAAAGGATGGAACTCTACCTAGCCCGGCGCAGACAGACTCAGCCATTGGAGTATCCCAATGCCGGCAGTGTTTTTAAAAACCCGCCCGGTAATTCCGCGGGGCGGTTGATTGAACTGGCCGGCTGTAAAGAGATGCGGGTGGGAAATATACAGGTTTCACAGCGCCATGCCAACTTTTTTGTTAATCTCGGTGGCGGTACTGCCGGTGATGTATTGGAGATAATAAGGCGGGTCCAGAATGTGGTGGAAGAAAAATGTGGTATCAAACTTGTACTGGAGGTGCAGAAGCTGGGCGAGTTTTAAGCGGAGGTGATGAATAATTGCAGAGATTTATGATCACGGGCGGCAATCGTTTAGTCGGTACCGTAAAGGTTAGCGGTTCCAAAAACGCCACGCTGCCTATTATAGCGGCCAGCCTGTTGCTGGACGGAAAGTGCACTATCAGGGGTGTGCCCCGCCTGCGTGACGTGGCAGTGATGAGCGAGCTGCTGGTCTATCTTGGCGCCGGTGTAGTTTGGGAAAAGGATGTTATGCATATTGATACGCAAGGGGTTGGCTGCCAGGATGTATCAGAGGAATTAATGCGGCGTATGCGAGCTTCCAACCTGGTGCTGGGACCTTTAATCAGTCGTTATAAGTATGCAAGAATTTCTTACCCGGGTGGCTGCAACATTGGTTCACGGCCCATGAATCTGCATTTAAAGGGCATGCAGGCCATGGGGGTGGTGATTAAGGAAAAGTTCGGCTATATTACCGCCCAGGCGGAGAAGCTTAAGGGCAGTGAAATATATCTGGATTTGCCCAGCGTTGGGGCTACGGAAAACCTGATGATGGCCGCAGTGCTTGCCGAAGGAAAGACAGTGATTCGCAATGCCGCCCGTGAGCCGGAGATAGTAGATTTGCAAAATTTTTTAAACTGCTTGGGCGCGCAAGTTAAAGGCGCGGGTACCGATACCATAAAAATAACCGGTGTTGACGGATTAAACGGGGCGGAATACACTGTAATACCCGATCGCATAGAGGCGGGCACCCACATGGTAGCGGCCGCCATTACCCGGGGGGATGTACTGGTAGCCAATGTCATCCCGGAACACCTGGAGCCCGTAATTAATAAATTGCGGGAAGCCGGAGTATACGTGGAGGTGAAAGATGACCTGGTCCGGGTGGCGGCGGATAAGAAACCACTGGCGGTTGATATAAAAACTATGCCCTACCCGGGTTTTCCCACTGACATGCAGCCGCAATTCATGGCCCTTTTAACGCTCGCTGATGGAACCAGTGTGATTAGTGAAACCATTTTTGAAAACCGCTACAAACATGTGATGGAACTGCGCCGGATGGGTGCGGATATTCGTTTGGAGGGTCACACGGCGGTTGTCAGGGGAATACCCGGTCTGTCGGGTGCCTGTGTGGAGGCCAGTGATTTGCGGGCCGGGGCCGCGCTGGTGCTGGCCGCTATGGCGGGGGAAAACGGCACGGTGCTTGACCAGGTGGATCATATAGACCGCGGCTACGAAAGGTTGGAAAATAAATATAACGCTCTGGGGGCGCGGATTATTCGAGTACACAGTTAATGTGGACTCTTTTTTGGTTTTATGGGGGACAAGCGCGGAGCTGCGGTATCCAATTTTACAGGTTTTCCGATTTCAAATCGGAAAACAAAACTTGGGATGTTCCGCAAATTTGCGGAGTGTTCCCGGTGGAATTTAATTATTTCAGCTACAACCGGAGGTGGAGTCTGGTTACTTGATTAATACGCATGATAAAGCAGAGTTGCTGAAACAATTAACTCAAATGTCTATCTCGAAATGGATATGTAATAATAGCAAAGCCGTCAATAACTTGATCAAACAAATAAAAAGTTTCTTGCGCGCTGCCACTCCGGTGCTAATAATATTAATCAGATCTGTTAAAAATATCAATGTGAGTACCAACCCCAACAGAGCACAGGTTATAGACGTAAACCATTCCATTATATATCACCTCTGTCAATTGTATGAACTGCCGGGCTAGAAATGCTTGGAATTATTTTATTCAGATGCATAAAAATGGATACACCGCTTTTTTATACAAAAAGAAAGGAAGCGTTTTAGGCTTCCTTTCTTGAACTCTCGTCTACCTAATATGGTTGGGGTTGTGTTGAACAAGGTCAATGGAACCCAAAATAATATGTGCCAATCCAAAGCCTGTTATACCCCATCCGATCATCGGGTTTACATTGCGCAGGGCCAGCCCCGTGGTGGTAACCGCCGCGCCTAAAACAGTGGGTATCAAGCCTTCGCGTACCACTGTCATCCCCCCCTGTTGGATTATTGAGAGTCCAACATTATTGTGTGGTTATAATCAATCTTTATACCTGTTAATGCTGTGAAGATAAACCCTGGATAATATTCGTTTTCTGGCCGCAATTACTTGCCGGACTAGCTTAGCCTGAGTTGACAGGAATCAGGGTCCTCACCGGATTCGCATACGTAAATTACTTCTGCTGCGTCGGCGGCCACTTGTTTGCCGGGGTTTTGACTTTGGGCCATATTCAATGCTTCATCTAAATTGTTGGCGGTAATTTCGTTGCATCTCATGCCCGGTCCCCGTACTATAAATTTGTTCATAATTATCACCTCCACTAAGATTTTGTCCAAGGTGGGCACATAAATTACATAATGGCTGATATGCAAATGGGCATACGTATAGTGCTAAAACGTATATTAAAATGTGTTTTTCCATGATTTATAAATGTGTTGGGGTAATGTCCGGATTATTAAAGGTGTTAGTGCGTTTTTGTAGAACAATGGCAAATAACCGGAGCTTAGGTGACGGTAATCTTGGATAAACGCCATTATCCATACACTTGTCGAATAAGGAAAGTTAATTCGGGGCGGCGCCTGCCGGGAGCTAATGGGGGTGAAGGGATCGTTTGCCGGGGACTGTGAATTGTAGAAAATGCAAACATTATTACATAACTTGGGATGCCAGATTTCCCAATGGCTGCAGGAGTTATGGAATTAAGAGCAGATATAGCCCGTCCAGTGAAGTTCTGAAAGCCACGGGGAAAAAGTGTTTATGCTTTCAAGATAAAGAAGATAAGCGTATTATATGTAATAATGATTAATTTTCATCTGCTGGCAGTTGAGTAATACTTTTTCTTGGACAAGACTAGCGAGGTGTTTTATAATTTAGATATTGAAGACGATTAGGGGGCTCATGAACAATACACCTTTTATAGCCGGATCTGTAGTTTATAGCGGCATGGGGTGCGGAAGATATTGTTTGATGGAAAGGAACGGGACAAGTTATGGTGGCAGGCCCGGTACGTGCCGTACATAAAAAGAAAAAATTTATTTTATGGCAGAGCTTTTTTTTAATTTTTATTGTGCTGCTGGCAGCCTATATTTTATTGCAATCACCTATCTTTACAATATCTAAAATAATTGTCCAGGGAAATAATAAGGTGACCGCTGGAGAGATAGTGCAGGTATCGGGTATTGTAACGGGAATGAATATTTTCAAAGCGGATTTGCACACTGCTTCCGCTAAGGTAAATGTGCTGCCCATGATTAAGGGTGTTAATATTATTAGAAACTTTCCCGATAACATAATTATTAAAGTTGTCGAGCGGGTGCCTGTGGCGTTGGTGGTGGTGGACGGAAAATTTGTGGAGCTGGATGCGGAGGGTTATTATCTGCGTGCGGGCAGTGCCGCCGCCACAGGACTGCCTGTGGTTACCGGAATAAATGTGCAGGCTGCGGGGCCGGGTAAAAAAGTTAAAGGAAAGGAATTGGATGTTGCCCTGCGGGTGGTGCAGGAATTGGGCGTGCAATTAAGGAACAGCCTGTCCGAGGTGCACGTTGGCAACGTGGGCTTGATAACGCTGTATACATTGGAAGGTATAGAATGTCAGCTTGGCATGCCGGAAAACGTGGCTGTCAAAGGTAATTATTTTTTACAGGTAATAAAGGAATTACAAGCAGGAGATAAGAATATTGAGTATGTTGATTTCTCGATTGTTAATTCGCCGGTTGTGAAATACAAAGATTAAAGGCAGGTTATTTTGGGGGAGCTGGCATGAAAATAAAGTCATATTACTGGATAATGGTTCTGGTCGGGTTGGTCATGGGGTTTATACTGGCGGTACAATTCCGGGTTACCAGGGATATCGCTGAGAATACACCGGATCTGGACAGAACTATTACATTAGCTCAGGAACTGGATAAAGCCCGCGATTCAAGGGATCAATTACAGGTCAAAGTGGATGATTTGCGGAATCAACTGGACAGTGCGGTAACCGGTCCGGAGTTATCCAAGCTAAAGGAGGAGCTGGATAAGGCCCGCCAGGAAGCAGGCATGAAGGAAGTGCGGGGCGCCGGTGTGGAGGTGACGCTCAACGATAGCAGTAAAGCCCTGCAGCCCGGGGATAACCCCAACTTTTACGTGCTGCACGACGGAGATGTACTGCGCACATTAAATGAGCTTAAGGCAGCCGGGGCCCGGGCCATTTCCCTTAACGGGCAGCGAATTATCTCCACTACGGAGGTCCGCTGTATCGGGCCGACCATATTAGTAAACAAGAATCAGCGGCTTAGTCCCCCGTTTGTCATTTCTGCGATAGGCAATCCGGAAACTCTGGCCGGTTCGTTAAAAATGAAAAACGGAGTAGTCGATTACTTGCAATTTTTTGGTATTGAGGTAGATGTTAAAAAGGTGGACAAGTTAGCTGTTCCCGCATATACGGGCGGTTTGGTGTTTAATTATGCGAAATTGAAGATGTGATACGGGAGGTGGTTTGCCGGTGCCCCAAAAAATTAGTATATATGCTTCAATTATGCTGGTTGCCGCAGTATTGGGGTTGATGCTGGCCCTGCAGTTTCGTACGGTTAACCGAGCTTCAAACGGCATATCCATTGACCGTGCCCGGGAGCTAACCGCAGAATTAAAGCAAATAAAAGAGGAAGAGGAAAACCTATCCAAAGAAATCAGCGACCTGACTTTTAAAATAAACCAGATAGATCAGGGTCAGGCCGAGGCTGTCAGTGCACTGGAAAGCGAGTTGAACAAAACGCGCATGAGCGCGGGGTTGGTTAGGGTAAGCGGCCCCGGAGTTGAATTGGTGCTGGATAAACCCGACATGGACGATGACCAGGCGCCACCTGAGTTAATGATGATCATTGGGGACGAGGATTTGTTAAACGCGGTTAATGAACTGTGGGGTGCCGGGGCGGAGGCAATATCCATCAATGGGGAGCGTATTGTTGCTACTACTGAAATCAGACTTGCGGGGTCTTTTATCAACATAAATTTAAATCGGGTGTTTCCTCCTTACCAAATACTGGCCATTGGCAATCCACAGGAGCTCATGGGTACCCTGGAGATGCCCGAGGGGCTGAAGGAACACTGGCGGGATATTGGTATTAAGGTGTCTTTGGAAAAATACGATGATTTAACTTTACCTGCCTATGGGAAGAGATAATTGCGAGGCGATGAAACTTTTTGAATAAAATCTGTAACGCTTAAAGTCCGTCATTGCGGGGAGCGAAGCGGCGCGGCAATCTCATGTTGGGCTGTTTACGCGGTTTGAAGATTGCTTTGCTTGCGTTCGCAATGACAATTGCAAGCATACCGGAAGAAAGTAACCTGAGCTTTTTTCAGAATAGATCTAAGGGAACGGCGGGTGACAATGTCTTATGTGGATGGGTATCATTTTAGCTTTGGTGGGCCTGGGGGTCGGCGTAATGATTGGATTTAACATACCGGTGGTTTTACCGCAGGACTACGCCAAATATATGTCTGTTGCAGCACTGGCGGCACTGGATTCGGTTTTCGGCGGTATCAGGGCTGCTATTGAGGATAAATTTGACCAGAGCATATTTGTCACTGGATTCTTTAGTAACGCACTCTTGGCGGCCGGACTTACTTTTATCGGTGACCGGTTGGGTATTGATCTTTATCTTGCTGCAGTTGTAGCTTTTGGTGTGCGGCTGTTTCAGAATTTGGCCATTATTCGCCGTCACATTTTAAAAAATAAAATTAATAAATAAAAAGGGAATTATTACTGGATGTTGAATTTACAATATAAGTAAAGGTGGGGAGGTAGGCCTGCTTGGCCGGGACAGTTCAAAAAGATGTGGCGGTTGGTCTTGATATTGGCACATCCGGGATATACGTGGCTGTACTAAAAAACGGTTACGGGGCCAAACAGGAACTTTTGGGCCTTGGTTATTCCCCCTCGGTGGGCGTGGAAAAGGGCCGTATAGTTAATCCCGAAGAAGCCGCGACGGCTGTAAAAAAAGCCGTGGCTGATGCCAGGGCCGCCGCCGGGGTAGCCTTTACCTCTGTTTATGTAAACATTGACGGGCCGGAGCTGGCTGCCGGGCCCGGCAATGTAAAGCGAGCAATTGCCAGGCGGCAGGTAATTGCCCGGAGACACTTGCAAGAATTGTACCGGCATTTGTGTGAAACTGTTTTACCGGCGGAATGGCTAGTTGTACAACTGGTTAATAACAGCTTTTATATAGATGGCAAGCATGTTGACAGGCCTTTGGGTTGTCGGGGTCGAGAGCTTGGTATGGAGGCCGTGGTCCTGGCCGTTCCTGAGAGGCAGATGGAACAAACTTTGCTGTGTTTGCGTAACGCAGACCTGAAAATTGCTCAAACCGTGGCCGGTCCGTTGGCTATCGCTCAAACGGTGCTGGCGGGGGTAGAGCGACAATTGGGTGTAGTGTGCGTGGATATTGGTGCCGGTATAACCAAAGCGACTTTTATCAACCACGGTATACTGTATCGTTTAAACGTATTTCCCGTGGGGGGCGGTCATATCACCGCTGACCTGGCAGTGGGGCTGCATACTTCTCTAAAGGCCGCTGAAAGAGTAAAAATTGATTATGGATTAGGTTCGATCGCCGGTCATGTAAATGTTCCAAATTTGTCGGGAACAGACTGTAATGTTATTTCCGGTGAACTGGTACATAGAATTATCAGGTCGAGAAGTGAGGAAATACTTGAGTTTGTAAAACAATTTATTAAAAATTTGAAATTGGAGGCGTCACTGCCCGGGGGGATTGTTCTAACCGGGGGAGGAGCCCTGCTGTGTGAATTACCGGAATTGGCGCGGGATTACTTGAAGATACCTGTGCGCAGAGGGTATAACGTGCTGCTGGAGGGAAAAGCGTCCGAGGATGCTTATCGATATACCACTGCCGTTGGGCTGGCTCTCTGGGGAACTGAGCATGGACAGGCGAACTGTGAGGCAATGCGAATGGCTGAGGGGGGGTTTGTCGGTCGTTTTAAGAGTTGGCTTCGCTAATACTTCTAATAACTACGAAAATTATCAATCTCCGAGAAGGAGGATTTTTTGATGCTGGATTTCGAACTTGACCTGGATCAATACGCGCATATCAAGGTGATTGGGGTGGGCGGCGGCGGCAACAATGCTGTTAACCGGATGATCAGCGCCGGTTTAAAGGGTGTGGAATTTATATCGGTGAATACCGATGCCCAGGCGCTGCAAATGGCTCTGGCCAACGTTAAGATACAAATTGGCGCCAAGCTGACTAAAGGGCTGGGGGCCGGGGCAAATCCGGACATCGGCCAGAAGGCTGCAGAGGAAAGCAAAGACGATATTGAACAGGTGCTGCGTGGCGCCGATATGGTTTTTGTAACCGCCGGTATGGGTGGCGGTACGGGTACCGGAGCTGCGCCGGTGGTGGCTGAAATAGCCAAGGAAATGGGCGCCCTGACTGTGGGTGTGGTTACCAAACCGTTTACCTTTGAAGGCAGAAAGCGTATGCTGCAGGCCGAGCAAGGTATCCAAAACCTTAAGGAAAAGGTGGATACTTTAATTACTATACCCAACGATAGACTGCTGCAGGTAGTGGAGAAGAATACCTCTATTGTCGAGGCATTTCGCATTGCCGATGATGTGCTTCGGCAGGGCGTGCAAGGTATTTCCGACCTAATTGCCGTGCCGGGACTAATCAACCTTGACTTTGCGGATGTAAAGACTATTATGAAGGATACCGGTTCCGCGCTGATGGGAATCGGGCATTCCAGTGGCGATAACCGGGCTGTGGAATCGGCCCGGGCGGCTATTTCCAGCCCGCTTTTAGAAACCTCCATTGAGGGAGCGCGGGGAGTTTTGCTTAATATTACCGGCGGTACGTCACTGGGTTTGTTTGAAGTAAATGAGGCCGCGGAGATTATCGCCCAGGCGGCGGACCCGGAGGCCAATATTATATTTGGCGCGGTAGTGGATGAACGCATGGAAGACGAAGTGCGGGTTACCGTAATTGCCACGGGTTTTGATTATAAACAGTACACCAATACGCAAAAGCAAAAGGCTGCCGATGAAAGGCCCGAATCTAAACCTTTCACTACCCATGACGATTTGGATATTCCGGCTTTTTTGCGTAGGAGATAATGTCGAAGAGAAATGCACGGTGTGCGACACTTAATAACAAATTTTACCAGCCCTGACGTGTATAATAGAGTCGGGGCTTTTTTATTTGCCGTGATTATCATAACTATAAAGTACAGGCCATATTTATGTAACAGAGGTTTTTGCCTCGCTGTGTTGGGGGAAACCAATGCCATCTTATGTAGTATATATAGACCAGGTTTTTATTGGCAGTCTGGTAATGAATATGATGATTCTATGGGTCACGGCCAGACTGGGAAATACCGCTTACAGCCGGTGGCGGCTGCTGGCCGGGGCCGCGGTGGGCGCCCTGTACTCGCTATTCTTGTTTATCCCGGCTATGGAAGGGTATTTGGGACCCGGTTATAAGCTGTTGGTATCCTTTTTAATGGTGGCGGTGGTCTTTGTGCCCGGGCCGCCTAAAAAGGTACTGGTGCTGTTGGCTTACTTTTATATCAGTACCTTTGCGTTGGGCGGCACCGTGCTGGGGATTATCAGCTTCCTGCAAAAAACCGCCTTTGACGTTCGGCTCGTCGGTGTTATGCAGGCGGTGGATGCTTTTTTGTGGTATGGCATATTGCTGGCTTTGTTAATGTATTGGTTTTTGGGCCGGGTAGTTCCCGCGGTGTTGCGTAAGCGTCTAATGCTGCCTTTGCTCAGAGCTGATCTAACAATACGCCTGGGCGAACGGAAAGTTTGCCTGCAAGCGCTGCTTGATACAGGTAACAGCCTCAGCGATCCACTCACCGGTCACCCGGTGATTATTGCCGAGTATGCAGCGATAAAGGAAATATTGCCCGATCAAGTGTGTGCCGCGGTAGAGTCTCACGGGCGAGACGATGGTGCGTCCGTGCTTGTTGCGCTGGGTGAAAACATTCGGGCGGGTAACTTTCGTATTATACCCTATCGGTCGGTAGGGCGGGAAAACGGTTGGCTGCTTGGTTTTCGCCCTGATGAGGTGGAGCTTAAGCGCGGAAGTAACCATATTAAAGTTGGCAATGTAGTGGTCGCCCTTTACCGGGACTGCCTGCAGGGTGACACTTCATGCCGGGCTTTGCTGCCCGCCGGTTTATTGTAAGCTTTTTAATTTTATTCGGGGGGAGAGTGTTTAATGCTGCTTGGGAGAATGAGATTATTCCTGCGTATTACAGCGTTAAAGATACTGCTGCGGCTGGGGTTGAAATCGGATGTTTACTATGTGGGCAGCAGCGAAGCTCTGCCGCCTCCGCTAACCACAGATGAGGAATCTTACTTGATTAATAAGCTGGAGTCGGGGGACGGTGCTGTGCGCAGCGTACTGATTGAAAGAAACCTGCGCTTGGTGGTATATATAGCCCGTAAATTTGAAAATACCGGGGTTGGTATCGAAGACCTGGTTTCTATCGGTACCATTGGATTAATAAAGGCCGTAAACACATTTGACCCCGCTAAGAAAATTAAACTGGCCACTTACGCTTCCCGGTGTATTGAAAATGAAATATTGATGTACTTGCGGCGAAATAATAAAACCAGGACCGAGGTTTCTTTTGACGAGCCGCTGAACATCGACTGGGACGGCAATGAGCTGCTGCTTTCGGATGTATTGGGTACGGAAAATGATATTATCCATAAGTATATAGAAGAAGAGGTTGATCGCAAGTTGCTCCACCTGGCTTTACAGAAATTAAACGGCCGGGAGCGAGGGATAATGGAATTGCGGTTCGGTCTTAAAAGCGGCAAAGAAAAAACCCAAAAAGAAGTGGCGGACATGATGGGTATATCCCAATCTTATATTTCCAGACTGGAAAAGAGAATCATTAAACGTTTGAAGAAGGAAATCAATCGCATGGAGTAAGCCGGTCCGGCGGCATGTATAAATCACCAATCCCGAGGTAATAATGAAATTGAGCTCAGCATATGTCATGGGAAAGGATGGTCTGTCCATGCTGGTCAACAAGGTTGAGATTTGCGGCGTAAACACATCCAAACTCCCGGTTCTATCCAGTGTTAAGATGAAAGAACTTTTTATTGCACTGCAAAACGGTGATTACCCAGCCCGCGACCGGCTGATCAACGGCAACCTGCGGCTGGTGCTCAGTGTTATTCAGCGATTCACCAACCGGGGTGAATATGTGGATGATTTATTTCAGGTGGGTTGTATCGGTCTGATGAAGGCTATTGATAATTTCGACCTATCTCAGAACGTAAAGTTCTCCACCTATGCGGTGCCTATGATAATCGGCGAAATCAGGCGTTATTTAAGGGATAACAATCCCATACGGGTGAGCCGCTCATTGCGTGATGTAGCTTATAAAGCTTTGCAGGTACGCGATTCACTGGTTAACAAACACTCCCGGGAGCCATCCATTAATGAAATTGCCAGTGAGCTAAAAATGCCCCGGGAGGAAATTGTTTTTGCTCTGGACGCTATTCAAGAACCCATTTCTCTATTTGAGCCTATCTTTCATGACGGCGGTGACCCCATCTTTGTTATGGATCAGATCAGCGATGAAAAACATTTGGATTTAACCTGGCTGGAGGGTATCGCCATTCGGGACGCTCTGCGCAAGCTCAGCGATCGCGAAAAATTAATCCTTACTTTGCGGTTTTATGAAGGTAAAACGCAAATGGAGGTGGCCGAGGAAATTGGCATCTCCCAGGCTCAGGTTTCCCGATTGGAAAAAGCGGCTCTGCACCATATGCGTAAACATGTGTGATTATACAGGCAGGCGGTTAAACCTTCCGGGAGGTGCTGTGCTTGCTTAAAAAACCGGTCTGGTTAGCGATTGCCTTATCAGTCCTTTTGGCGGTGCCGGTGCACGGGGCCGCGCCGCCGGACGATGATGCGGTATATGCTTATAACCAAAACAATTTATTTTATGAAGAGGACTTTTTTCGTTCAGATTAAACTGATACCCTCATATACATATGTATGGGGGTGTTTTAGATGGTTAAAATCTCCGATTTGCGTATGCGGGAAGTTGTTAATGTGGCGGACGGGCGCCGTCTCGGTCCCATAAAGGATATAGATATCAATTTGGATGAGGGGCGCATCAACGCTATTATATTGCCCGGACACGGCGGGGGCGGCGGTGGAAAGCTTATGAGTTTTATCGGGCGTGAAGAAGAACTGGTAGTGCCCTGGCAAAAGATCAAAAAAATTGGCGTCGATGTTATTTTGGTGGATCTGTCTTTTAATCTGTCGGGTGCTGAACTGCACGGCGGTATTAAAGAAAAATGGTAATAATTATATCAACCGGTAAAGGCATTTGTCCGGTATTTGTGTTTTCCTCACCAATCCCCGGCGCGTACGGCGTTACCGGGGTTTTTAATCAAATTCCAGGACTCCCGCTTTCTATAAGTGGGAGTCCTGTTTTTACCTTAATCAAAAACTATGTATTCTTGTGTTTTTAAGTTTCTCTTTTAGCAAGGTATAGCAAAATGATTAAAATATAGTTTTTGACGGCAGTTTCCCTTTTTGGCTTTAACAACAAAGTTTAGTATAATTAAGTGTCAAGAAATACTATATGTATTGTTTTGTTCTAATTTAAAGCATGGGCGGTGAGTTGATGTGCGATGCCCCTATTGCGGTACTTTTGACAGCCGGGTATTGGATTCCCGACCCGCGGAAGAAGGTAATTCAGTGCGCAGGCGCAGGGAATGCGGCGAGTGCGGTAAGCGGTTTACCACTTACGAGCGGGTGGACGAGCTGCCGTTGATGGTGGTAAAAAAAGATGGCCGGCGGGAATATTTTGACCGGCAAAAGCTGCTGGCCGGTCTGATTACGGCCTGCCAGAAGCGTTCCGTACCTATTATTTTATTGGAGGAGATGGTTGGTGAAATCGAAAGAGATTTAAAAAGCATTACGGATAGGGAAGTACAAAGCAAAGATATAGGTGAGCAAGTTATGGTGCGGCTGCGGGATTTAGACGAGGTGGCTTATGTCCGCTTTGCCTCGGTATACCGTGAGTTTAGGGATGTCCAGGGCTTTATGCGGGAAATAGAGCAGCTGATTAAAGATAATTAATAACCGGCGGTTAAGTATATAACCGTGGTTCGCCGCACATTGATCTATGCAATGCGTTGTTATATATAGTATGTGCAAAATATAAATGCGACTTGAGGAGGCTAACTAGTTGTTAAAGGTTATCAGGAAGCGGGACGGGCGTGAAGTGCTCTTTGACGACACCAAAATTACCGATGCTATTTTTAAAGCGGCCCGGGCAGTGGGCGGTGAAGATAGGCAAACGGCCATGGAACTCACTATCGAAGTGCTGAAGGTGCTAAGGAAAAAATATAACGGTACTATCTTCGGCGTGGAGGAAGTGCAGGACATGGTGGAAAAGGTGCTCATTGAAGCGGGTCACGCCAGGACTGCCAAGGCATATATTCTTCATCGGGACAGGCGTACGCGCATCAGGGATGCTAAAAGTGACCTGATGGATGTGGTGGAGGAAATACTGGAAGAAACCAGCCGGGAAAATGCTAATATCAGCAATTCCCCTTCGGCTAAAATGCTTCAAATAGCCAGCGCGGCCAGCAAGAAATATTATCTCACCAGGCTGATACCCGAGGAATTTTCCCAGGCCCACCAGCGGGGGGATTTTCATATTCACGATTTGGATTTTTACGGAAAAACATTAACTTGTGTGCAAATCCCACTGGGGCGGCTTTTGGCCGAGGGGTTTGATAATGGGCACGGTTATATTCGCCCGCCCAAACGGCCTAACTCAGCTACTGCCTTGGCGGCCATCATATTGCAAAGTTCTCAGAACGACATGCATGGCGGGCAATCCTTTGCTTTTTTTGACCGTGATATTGCCTCCTATGTGGAAAACGCCAGCGATGATGAAACTTACCAGGCCATGGAGGCCCTGGTATATAACCTCAACAGCATGCACAGCCGCGCCGGAGCTCAAGTCCCTTTTAGCTCCCTTAACGTAGGCACTGAAACTTCCGAGGCGGCCCGCAGGGTAACGAGAAACCTGATTTTAGCTTACGAGTCCGGGTTGGGCCGGGGTGAAAACCCTATTTTCCCGAATATTATATTTCGTGTGCAGGAAGGGGTTAACTTTAATCCTGGCGATCCCAACTATGATCTGTTTAAGCTGGCTTTACGGGTGGCGGCCAAGCGGCTCAACCCAACCTTCAGCTTTATGGACGCCAGCTTCAACAAGGAGTGGGGCGACCAGGTAAGCTACATGGGCTGCCGCACCAGGGTGATGGCCAACCGCCGGGGGCCGGCGGTGACCGACGGGCGGGGCAACCTTTCATTTACCACTATCAACTTGCCCAGGGTGGCTATTCAGGCGGAGCGGGATATGGATAAATTCTTCCATTCGCTGGATAAACTGATGACCCTGGCTATTCGCCAGCTGTACCACCGGTTTGAAGTGCAGGCCAAGTTAAAAGTAAAGGATATGCCTTTCGTGATGGGGCAGGGGTTGTATCTGAATTCCGGCAAGCTCAGGGATTGTGATCCCATTCGGGAGGTTATCGTAAACGGCACTTTGTCGGTTGGTTTTATCGGGCTGGCTGAGACGCTGACGGCCTTGACCGGCCGGCATCACGGGGAAGACAGCGAGTCCCATGCATTGGGTCAACAAATTGTGGCCCACTTGCGGCGTCGCATTGACGAGGCTTGCGAGGAATATGACCTTAACTACACGCTTTTGGCCACTCCGGCGGAAGGCTTGAGCGGCCGGTTTATCGCCCTGGATCGCAAGGATTACGGTATTATTCCGGGCGTGACCAATAAGGAGTATTACACCAACTCTTTTCATGTACCGGTTGATTTTCCCATTTCCAGCTTTGATAAAATCAGCCTGGAAGGGGTTTACCACAAATACTGCAATGCCGGGCACATCAGTTATGTGGAAATGGCCTCGCCGCCGGTGCATAATCCCGAGGCGATGGAAGCTATCATCAGGCATATGAGGGAATGCGACATGGGCTATGCCGCAGTGAATTTTCCGGTAGATTTCTGCATGGGTTGCAATACTCTGGGCGTTATTAATGAAGATGTTTGTCCCCGTTGCGGGTCCAAGGCTATCCGGCGGGTGCGCCGCATTACGGGTTACCTCAGTACGGTGGACCGGTTTAACGATAGCAAGGTGGCCGAGCTGCGCGATCGTATAGTACACGAGTTTTAACAGGCTTTGGAGTGACCTTGGGACTTGCGGCAAAAGCGCCGGCTTATGGCCGAATAAGCTTTGTGGACACCAGGCGGGGGAACGTTTGCCGCGGTAAAAGCCGCTTGGCCGGCAGTTATGGAAGGTGTTGCGATGCGTATAATTAAAATATCCGGCATTATCAAAGAAAGCGTGGTGGATGGTCCCGGCTTCAGGCTGGTGATATTCACCCAAGGTTGTCCCAGGCACTGCCGGGGGTGCCATAATCCTGATTTGATTCCGGCTGGTGGTGGGCGTGAAATGACTGCGGGTGAGGTATTGCAATTAATCAAGCAAAATATTTCACCGCTGACCGGAGGAATTACCTTCAGCGGCGGCGATCCGCTGATGCAGGCGGATGCGTTGCTTGAAATATTGCGGTTGGTGCGCGAAGAGTACCCGCAATACAGTATCTGGGTATATACCGGGTATACCTTTGAAGAAGTCAAAACATGGCCGGTGCTGCAATATATTGATGTATTGGTGGATGGTCCTTACGAAGAGGACCAGCGCGATATTTCTCTGGCTTTCAGGGGGTCACTGAATCAGCGGCTTATAGATGTACCGGCTTCCCTGACCGGTGAAATACGCTGTCTGACGCTTCCTTAGTGTCAAATATTTAAATAATTTTTTTTCGGCTTTACCACCATTCTCCAGCAAACTAAATAGCACTTTTCCTTCCTTTGGTACATAAAAATGTGTAGAGGTTTATGAGCGAAAGGAGGGATAATGAGTGACGTATACAGTACAACCCGGCGATACATTGGCATCCATTGCCTACCGGCACGGTACTACCGTGCAGCAGTTGGTTGAGTTGAATAATATAGCTAATCCCAATTATTTATGGGTAGGACAAAGAATAGATATTCCGGATAACGACAGCCCGGTTGGACGGCCGGGCGGTATGGGCGGCACGGGGGGGGACCCGACCGCCAACAGAATAGTGGACGGCCTGCGCTATACCATTAGCACCGACCGGGCTCGTTATCAGCGCGGAGAACGGGTGCGCATAACCTTTAGAAAATGTAATATATCGGGCAATACCATTAGGCTGCGCTATAATACAGGCCAGCGCTATGATTTTGTGGCGCTGCGTAATGGCCGGGAAGTCTGGCGCTGGTCGGACGACCAGTTTTTTACTCAGGCTGCCGGTACGGAGGTGCTGCGGCCCGGTGAATGTCGTACTTATAATGCCACCTGGGACCTGCGCAACAAGCAGGGTAATTTTGTAACCCCGGACAACTTTACCATTCGGGCCTTTAATGTGGCTCGAACCTTAAGCGGTCAGTCGGTGCAGGTTACTATCCAAGTGGTGCGATCCGGGCAGACACCGACCCCGCCCCCGACCCCGCAGCCCTGCCCGAAAACCAACATGTTATCCGATCCGGGTATCGAAAGGTGGCTGGATGGAAATACACCCGCTGTCTGGTCGGGTAATAATGTCTTTCGCACTACGGCGGCTCATGCGGGTAATTATGCCGCGGAGCTGGGCAGGGATTCCGGACGCCAGGCTGTGCTGTCCCAGACGGTAGATGCCGAACCCAATCGCATTTATCAAATAACTTTTTGGGGTATGGAGCATGTACGGTCCGGGCGGACGGCCAATTTTGTACTGGAAGCGGAAATATTTATATACGACAGCGCGGGCCGGCTGATCGGACGGGTTGATCCGGCTTATACTCCGGGTGTTCTGCCTAATAATACTTACCAGCAGTATACCTTTACTTCCGGGGTGCTGCCGGCACGTACCGATCGTGCGGAGCTGCGCTTTGTATTCCGGCCCCGCACCGGCAACGACAACACGGTACGCATTGATGATGTAGTAATGACCTGTGTTCGTTAAATGTATGTGTCGGAAACTTAAAGGCAGCCTGTAACAATACGGCTGCCTTTATTAAATCAAATCGTTTGTTATGGCCTCTTTAACGGCCGCATGAGCTGCAGTTGGAGGAACTGCAAGTACTGCATCCGCCGCCTCCGCCGGTAACCGGATCGTCAGACCCTTTTTTGCAAAATCCCGACATAACTCTTCGGGGTGCCGGGGCTGAGCAAGCGGGACATTGCATATTTGCACCGCTTTCGCCTACGGAGCATAATTTTTCAAAACGGTGTCCGCATTTATGACAACGGAATTCGTAAATCGGCATTTTATACACTCCCTTCTTTTTATAATGTATGGCGAGCGGCCTTCACTGTCAAGGGGGCATCAGCTATTTTTTTCGGTGCGTTCGGTAAATTACTTTTTCCTTCTTATTTTGCAGGGATTACAGTTCAAAAAGTGAATAATTAATTACATTATCAATTCTGCATAGTACTACATAATACTATGCCCTAATTTTAAAAGATTAATAGAGTCATGTGGATGCTTTGGACGATCTCTGGTGTATTGAGGGACCGAATGAGAGACAGTGGAAATATCCCCGTGGCTTACTAAACAGCGGGAGGCTAAAATGCGGATAACTTTTTACGGCGCGGCTCAGACAGTCACCGGTTCGTGCCATGTTGTGGAAGCAGCCAACAAAAAAATAATGATTGATTGCGGTATGTTTCAAGGTCACCGCTTGTCCCGTGAGCGCAACTACCTGCCTTTTTCCATGATACCCCAAACAGTGGATTATTTGCTCATCACTCACGCGCATATCGATCACAGCGGTTTGGTTCCCAAGCTGTATAAGCACGGGTTCCGGGGCCGGGCACTGGCCACCGGGGCTACCGTGGATTTGCTGGAAGTGTTGCTGCCCGACAGCGGCCATATTCAAGAAATGGAAGTAGAACGATTAAACCGCAAGGCCATGCGGGCGGGTAAAAAACTTATTGACCCTATTTATACTGCCGAAGATGCTTTTGATTGTGTAAAAAAATTTGAGCGGGCAAAATATAACCAGGTTATAAGCCTGGATGAGAACATTTCTGTGCGTTTCATGGACGCCGGTCATATACTTGGTTCGGCTATACTGGAATTATGGGTGCGTGAGGGAACTAAACAAACCAAGCTGGTATTTAGCGGGGATTTGGGGGCCATCGGCAAGCCCTTCGTCCAAAACCCCACGCTTATAGACGAAGCGGATTACCTGGTCATGGAGTCTACTTACGGTGCCAGACTGCACCGCGACAAGGGCAACCGGTTGGAAAAATTGCGCGCGGTGATTCAGGAAACCTATGATAAGGGCGGCAACCTGATTATTCCTGCCTTTGCCGTGGAGCGTACTCAAGATTTGCTTTATGATATTAATTTATTGCTGGTGGAGGACCGGCTGCCTCCGATGCAGGTGTATATTGACAGTCCCATGGCTGTAGCCGCTACCGAAGTTTTTAAACGGAATTACGAACATTTTGATCAGGAGACCAGCCGGCTCATATCAAAAGGAGATAACCCGCTTACTATGTCGGTGCTGCACTTGTCCCGCACTGTGGAAGAATCGCGGGCACTTAACGAGCTAAAAGGCGGGGCTATTATAATTTCAGCCAGCGGCATGTGCGATGCCGGGCGCATCAAGCACCATTTAAAGCATAACCTGTGGCGGCCTGAGAGCACTGTGCTGTTTGTAGGTTACCAGGCTCCCGGTACCAAGGGGCAGCGGCTGCTTAGCGGGGTGCCCTCTATTCGCGTTCATGGTGAAGAAGTTAAGGTGCGGGCGGATATCAGATATATAGACGGTTATTCATCGCATGCCGACCAGCAGGGATTGTTGGATTGGGTGAATGCCTTTGCACAAAAGCCCGGCCGGGTTATGTTGGTACACGGCGCCCCGGAGGCGCTGGCGGTGATGGAAAAGGTGGTACCGGAAAAAACCGGGATCAGCGCGTATGCACCGTCCTGGCAGGAAACCATAGATCTAACCCCCGGAGTTGTTTTCAGCGCCGAGGAATTGCAAAGGGCCTACCATGCCATGGCATCAAGAATGGACGGTTTTTTGCAGTCCTCACCCAGTTCAAGCGATTTCGAGCGGGTAATGGAACAGTTAAAACAATTGGCATCTTTGCTTGATAAGGTTTCCTAAGCATGGCCGATAAATCAAAAAGAAAGGAAATTGTGCATGCATGGTGGTTTTAATCTCCACCGCTGCGGTGATCTGGCTTATTTAACCGTGCCCTCCTTTACCGCCACCGGGCTGGTGGCTCATGCGTTTACCACCCGCTTGGGCGGAGTCAGTCCGCCGCCTTACCAATCCTTGAATCTGGGATTGCATGTAGGTGATGACCCCGGCGGCGTGGTGGTCAACCGTCAGCGGATATGCAGGGCTTTGGATGCAGACATCGGCTGTTTGGTAGCGGGTCGGCAGGTGCACGGCGACCGGGTAAGCACTGTACATGCGGTGCATGCCGGCCGGGGCGCCACTGCATGGGAGGATGCCTTGCCCGATGTAGATGCTTTGGTGACAGCCGAATCGTCCCTGTTGATTTCCAGTTATTACGCCGACTGCGTGCCTTTGCTGTTCCTTGATCCGGTGCGCCGGGTTATTGCTTTGGCCCATGCCGGTTGGAAGGGGACGGTATTGAATATAGGTGCTAAAACAGTACGTCATATGGCGGAGAACCATGCCAGTAGGGTGGAAAATATTTTAGCCGCGGTGGGACCGGCCATCGGACCTTGTTGTTACGAAGTCGACGCCCCTGTTATGGAAGCAGTGGAAAGTTGTTTGCCCGGCGGGCCGGCACCGGCCCGCCCCGGGCGGGCGGGACATTGGTGGCTGGACTTGCCCTCGGTAAACCGCCGCTTGCTGCTGGATGCGGGGGTACGGCCTGAAAATATCACTATGGCCGACTGCTGTACTTCTTGCCGGGACGATTTATTTTATTCGTATCGCAAACAAAATAGTCGTACCGGAAGGATGGCCTCGTTGATAATGCTTAAATAAATGCTGACCGGGGGATGATTTAAGTGCCCAGAATACTGGTTGTGGATGATGAAAAAAATATTGTGGAATTAATTAAGTTCAACCTGGAGCGGGAGGGTTTTCAAGTTATGGCGGCCTATGACGGCCAGGAGGCGGTCAATGAGGCGCAGGCCAAAGTGCCCGATTTAATTATCCTGGATGTGATGCTGCCCCGCATGGACGGTCTGGAGGTTTGCCGCCGGCTGAATCATAATTCAAATACCAGAAATATACCTATTATCATGCTTAGTGCCAAGGGAGATGAATTGGATAAAATACTGGGCTTGGAAATCGGCGCCGATGATTATGTCACCAAGCCCTTTTCTCCCCGTGAGCTGGTGGCCCGGGTCAAGGCCAGGCTGCGCCGGCTGCAGACCGGACAGGATAAAAAAGTCCATGACACCAGAGGTGCGAGGATGGTGCTGGGGCGATTGGTTATTGATCAAGAACGCTTTGAAGTGTTGGTGGACGGCGAACGCCAGGATCTGACTCCCAAAGAATTTGAACTGCTGCGCTTTATAGCCGGCGAACCGGGCAAGGTCTTTTCCCGGGACCATCTGCTGGAAAAAATTTGGGGCTATGATTTTGCCGGTGATTCCCGCACCGTGGATGTGCATATCCGGCATCTCAGACAAAAGCTGGAGAAGTATGATGGCATGCAGCAGTATATTGAAACAGTGCGCGGAGTGGGTTACCGGTTCAGGGAGGTGCCCGCGGAGTGAATTTAAATCGTTTTTTTCAAGGTGTTAGCTGGCGTCCGGTGGCCAGTTATTTTTTTATGCTGCTGCTTTTTCTTGCTTTTTTAAAACTTTATACCGTAGAAAAAATCAATATCGGTGCCGCTATAGCTGTGTTTTGGGTTATTACCATAGTGTTGGCCTGGGTGCTTTACCGCCGGGTTATCCAGCCGCTCAATGAAATTACTCAGACCGCACAGGAAATTGCCCGGGGCAACTTAAACCGGCAAATCAATATCTCCACCGAAGACGAAATAGGAGATTTGGCCAGGAGCATCAATGATATGGCTGCTCGTCTGCGAGCTACCATTGATGAAATTACGGAGCAGAAAAACCGAGCTCAGACTATATTAAACAGTATGGATGATTGTGTGATAGCGGTGGACCGGGAAGGCTGTATTATGATGGTCAATCCGATTGTGGAGACATTGTTCGAGGTAACCCGGACGGAGTGCATGGGTAAGAATATTTTGGAGGTAATTCGCAATTACGATTTGGACCATTTATTGAAAAGAGTGCAAAGCTGTCAAAAGCCACTGACCCGGGAAATTAAATTCCTTTCTCCCGAGCCGCGTATTTTTCACCTGCATATAACGCCGCTGTACGGCAGCGGGCAGGGTGGGGCCGTGGTGCTGCTGCGGGATATCACAGAGCGAAAAAACATGGAACAGCTGCGCAGCGAGTTCGTAGCCAATGTGTCCCATGAGCTGAGAACGCCGCTCACCTCTATCCGCGGCTTTGTGGAAACATTGCTGGAAAGTGGTACCGATGATCCGAAGATGACCAAGCATTTTCTGGAAATTATTGCTGATGAGACCAGGCGGCTGGCTATGCTGGTGGAAGATCTTCTGGACCTTTCCAGAATTGAGGAACGTCGGGCAGCGTACCGCTGGCAGCGGGTTAAAATAGGTGAGCTGGTAGACCGGGCGCTGGCGGTGTGCGGTACATCTGCCGAAGAAAAACAAGTGGCTATAAAAGCTAACCTGTCCTCCCGGCTGCCTTCTTTTTTCGGTGATCCTGATATGCTGTCCCAGGTGCTGATTAATCTGATGGACAATGCCATAAAATATACGCCGCCGGGGGGCAGCGTGACAATTAGCACTTCATTGTACGGTGATGAGCTCAGGTTGGACGTGGCCGATACCGGCGCGGGCATACCGGCGGATAGCCTGCCCCGCATATTCGAGCGCTTCTACCGGGTGGAAAAGGCGCGTTCACGGGAAATGGGCGGTACCGGGCTGGGGTTGGCTATTGTTAAGCATATTATCAAAGGGCACGGGGGGCGGATAGAAGTGAAAAGCGTTGTAGGTAAAGGTACCATATTTTCGGTATTCCTGCCCATGGACAGCCCTTCGGATAAGTAGCCGGGGGGCGGACCGGTTATTGGTCCCTACCGGAAAATTGTTCGGCGGAAATGTTATGGCTTATTTGGTATGCGTCTTAATCAAAAGTTAACAATGGCCTAACACCCATCTAATTTACGACTGGTACAATTATAAAGGTGCAACTGATTATGTATTAAGCTGATATGATGGGGTTGAAAAATGAACAGTAAAATATCGGTGCATAAATTAAACTTGTTCTATAAAGAATTTCAAGCCCTGCGGGATATTGATCTGGAAGTGACCGCCAACCTGGTTACCGCTCTGATTGGCCCGTCGGGCTGTGGTAAATCCACATTTTTACGCGTCTTAAACCGTATGAATGACTTGTATGAAGGCGTGCGGGTGCAGGGCCGGGTTTTGTTTGACGGTGAGGATATTTACCGTGAAAAGTGCGATGTAGTAAGCTTGCGCAAAAAGGTGGGAATGGTATTTCAGAAGCCCAACCCTTTTCCCATGTCCATATATGATAACGTTGCTTTTGGACCTCGCATTCATGGAATTAAAAATCGCAAGCAATTGGATGAAATTGTAGAAATGAGTTTGCGGGCGGCGGCTTTGTGGGATGAAGTGAGCGACCGCTTGCGTCAGGGGGCTCTTGGACTTTCCGGCGGACAGCAGCAGCGGTTGTGCATTGCCCGGTTACTGGCGGTGGAGCCCGAGGTGCTTCTGATGGATGAGCCTACCTCGGCTTTGGACCCTATTTCAACGCTTAAGGTGGAAGAACTTATCCAAGTGTTAAAACAGGACTATACCATTATCATTGTTACCCACAACATGCAGCAGGCGGCCCGGGTTTCCGATTATACCGCGTTTTTCCTGACCGGTGATTTGGTGGAGTACGGTGCCACCGGCGATATCTTTACCACACCTAAAGATCAGCGTACCGAAGATTATATAACGGGGCGTTTTGGCTAAAATATGGGGGGAGTATGCATGACAGCCAGGTCTAACTTTGAGAGAACCTTAAAAGAAATACAGCAGGATATTCTTCGTCTGGGCAGTCTGGTGGAGCAGGCGGTATACGATTCGGTGCAGGCGCTGGTGAAGCAGGACGTGGCCCTGGCCGCTCAGGTAATCATGGGCGATGAAATGATCGATGAACTGTATCTGGGAATTGAAGAAAAGTGCGTCAGGGTAATGGCCACCCAGCAGCCTATGGCCAAAGACTTGCGGGTAGCCGTAACCGGTATTAAAATATTGCTCAGTCTGGAGCGTATGGGCGACCACTGCGTGGATATTGCCCGGGCCACTATGTGCTTGTCCGGCCACCCCTTCACGGTTCGGCCGGTGCAATACATACCCGAAATGGCGGATATTGTGCAGCAGATGGTAAAAGACGGGCTGGACGCCTATGTTAAAAGGGATGTTCATAAAGCCACGGATATGTGTGCCATGGACGATGAAGTGGACTTTATTTTTAATCGCATATTTCGCGAATTAATTGGCTGTATGAAAGAAAAACCGGTCAATGTATACCAGTCTGCTTATTTACTATACGTCAGCAGATATATTGAGCGGATTGCCGACCATGCTACCAATATAGGCGAGGCTGTTATCTATTTGGTAACCGGTGAGCGGCACGAGCTGAATTAGGTGCTTGATGCCGAAATGAGCGGCGCCGGTTGTTAAGCTGGACTCTCGTGATGCGCGTATATATTGTGTATTGTATACTCTAAAAATAAATTTAGCTATTTTGACCCTTTAGGGTCGTTTTTTTATTTCTCAGGCAGGAAATTTTAGTTTTGCGAGGTAGATAATAATATATATTGGTTTAGCAAGGCTATGATGGATATGATTTGACAAAACTTTAAGAAAATAGATCGTTTTACCTATTCCCATATATGTTGCGCTGTGCAATCATATAAATTAATACAAATTTCTATGCAACAGTGCCTGAATTGTACTTGGTACTAACTAAATAGCTAAAGGGGGGACAGTGTGGGCAAATACAGAGTGCGTCCCGGTCGGTTTATCCTTGTGCTGATTGCGTTAGTGTGCGGGACGGGATTAACTCTTTGGGGTGCCTGGAATACACTGGCCTGGGCCAAAAATAATGTGCTGCTGCATTTGCTCGATGTGCAGTCCCTGGAACATGATGAAATTAGGGAAACCCTGGCTGTTGAAGGTTTGCTGATAAAGCATGAGGAGCCGGTTAAAGCGCCGGCAGCCGGTCGGTTGCGGCTGCTGGTACAGGACGGCGATCGGCTGCGTACGGGAGCGCTGCTGGCTGAGATAAGTGGTACTGTGGACCAAAAGGTTTGGAGCCCCGGAGCGGGTGTCTTCTGTACCCATTTGGATAATTTGGAAAGTGTGCTTGTACCCGGTATGATTGATGTATTGGATATGAGTGCGGTTGAAAAAATAAGCGGCAGCGTGCCGCCGATAGCGGATGAAGTGGCCGGCGGGCAGCTTATCGGCAAAGTGGTAGACAATTTGCAGCCACTGCTGGTTTTCATCCAGCTGGATAATTTGGATGAATCCGCGGCTCGTTCATTTAAAAAGAATACGGCGGTGACCTTGCTTGGGGAAGACAGGAAGCTGGCGGGAAAGATAATTCAGGCCGGTCTTGGGGAAAATACTCTAAGTATGTTCGTAGAATTATCCCGATATCCGGAAAATTACATCCATGAACGGAGAGTGCGGCTTGATTTGGTTACCCGGCAGATGACCGGCTGGCTGGTGCCTGAAGAGTCGATAGTTTTTAAAGAAGGTAAACCGGGCCTTTATGTAATATCCAAGCAAGCTATTCGCTGGATGCCGGTTGCGGTGCATGACCGTTTGCAAGGTATGGCGGCTGTTAGCGGCGATGCGTTAAGCAACTCGGTACATTTTATAAAAAACCCCGGTTGGGCGCGGGAAGGTGTCCGGCTGAATTAGGCGGTGATGCAATGGAAGTGTGGGACAATCTGCAGCAAGTCAGGGAAAAAGTACGCTTAGCTGCTGCCCGGGCCGGTCGTGATTTAAAACAGATTAAAATAATAGCCGTAACCAAAAAGGTGGAAGTGCCCCGTATACGGGAAGTTGTTCAAGGGGGAGTTATTGACCTGGGAGAAAACCGGGTTCAGGAATTGAATGATAAAATCACCGCTTTGCCGGCTGATATACACTGGCATATGATTGGCCACCTGCAGACCAATAAGATAAAATATGTGGTGGGCCGGGTGGATTTGATTCATTCCCTGGATCGTTTCAGCCTGGCCGAGGAGATTAACCGGCGTGCTGTTAAGCTTGGGGTGGCGGCCCGGGTGCTGGTTCAGGTGAATACCTCCGGAGAAAAAACCAAATACGGACTGTCTTCTGTGGAATTACCCGATTTTCTCACGGCGTTACGGGATTTGCCCCAAATATCGGTACAAGGGTTAATGACTATTGCTCCCTATGCTCCGAATCCTGAAGAAGTTCGTCCTTACTTCAGGGAACTGCGGTTGCTGGCTGATAGACATGGTTTAGAACACCTTTCCATGGGTATGACCAATGATTTTGAAGTGGCAGTGGAGGAAGGCGCCGATATGCTTCGTTTGGGTACGGCGATCTTTGGCTCCCGTGTATATTAAATAACTTAATTATGAGTGAAAGGGACGGTGGGTGAATGTGGCAAGATTAATGGACAGAATGCTTAATTTCATGGGTTTTGAGGAGGAACAGGAAGAGGGTCGGGAACAGGATCTGCGTGCCATTGAAGAGGAAAAAACGGTTATCCAGAAACCCAGGAAAAATAAAGGCCAGGTGGTTAGCTTGCACAGCCAGCGGCAGATGCGGGTTTCAGTAGTTGAGCCCAAAAGCTTTGACGAAGTACAGGTTATTGCCGATAATTTAAAGAATCACCGACCGGTAATTGTTAACTTGGAACAGGCCGAGCCCGAGCTGGCTAAACGAGTGGTTGATTTTGTCAGTGGTGCCACATACGCGCTGGACGGCAGCATGCAAAAAGTAGGCAAAGGTATTTTCCTTTTTGTGCCCAGTAATGTGGATATAGAAGTTGATCTAAAGGAACAAATTAAAGAAAAGGGTATTTTGAACTGGGTGAAGTAAGCACGGGAGGATGCTAAATCATGGAACTGGGAGAAAAAAGGCTGGGCCTTATCGGCGGAGGAGCGATGGCGGAGGCGCTGATCACGGGTTTAACCCGCGCTGAGCTGATTTTGGCGCGGCAGATAACGGTCAGTGACTTGAATGAGCAGCGCAGGAATTATCTGGCGGAAAAATTTGCGGTTGGGGTAACAACCGCAAATAACGCGGTGGTTGCCGATGCTGATATAATTATTTTAGCCCTAAAGCCGTTTGTTATGGGTGATGTGTTAGAACAAGCGGGTGCTTATTTCACCCCGGAGCACACTGTAATTTCTATTGCCGCGGGTATTACCACTACATACATAGAAAAATTTCTAACCGGTCAAGTGCCGGTAGTACGGGTGATGCCGAATACGCCTGCGCTGCTGGGTGCCGGAGCTGCGGCAGTGTGCTGTGGACAATGGGCCACAGACTTACACCGGGAATTGGCTTTAACTATATTCGGCGCGGTGGGCCGGGCGGTATCGGTGCCCGAAAAATTAATGGATGCGGTAACCGGACTTAGCGGCAGTGGCCCGGCATATATGTATATCATAGCCGAGGCGCTGGCTGATGCCGGGGTGCGCATGGGGCTGCCGCGAGACGTGGCCCTGACTTTGGCTTCGCAGACTATGCTGGGCAGTGCCCGCATGATATTGGAAACCGGCTGCCAT
Organism: Desulfoscipio sp. XC116; assembly: GCF_039851975.1. GTDB lineage: Bacteria > Bacillota > Desulfotomaculia > Desulfotomaculales > Desulfallaceae > Sporotomaculum. The sequence goes on along the minus strand of NZ_CP156660.1, from coordinate 2,899,583 downwards.
CCGGGGGTGCTCAAGGACATGGTAACCACACCCGGGGGTACTACCATTGAGGGATTGTATGCCCTTGAAGAGGGCGGTATAAGAGCCGCGCTGTACCGGGCTGTGGAAGTCGCCTGCCGGCGTTCCGGCCGGCAATCCGGGAACAACAAATAACCAAATGGGGTGAATTATGAACATTGGTGTTGCAACAGTAGTTTACTATGCCATCGAGGTATATACCTGGTTGATTTTTATCCGTATTATTCTATCCTGGGTCAGGGTGAACCCTTATCAGCCGGTGGTCAGGTTTATATTTGAAACCACTGAACCGGTGTTGGGCTTTTTTAGGAGGCTGATTCCTCCGGTAGGTATGATCGATTTTTCACCGATAGCCGCCTTTTTTGCGCTTAAGCTATTGGGTACTTTAATTATAAGACTGTTGCATTCTATAGGTATTTATTAAAACGGGGTGAGCATTATGTTCCCGGACAAATTTCTGAGCCTGGCAGTTAATCGGGAGGACAAGGAAACATTGGCCCGGGTTCTGGACCTGGCGGAAGTGGCTAAACAAAGCCACCGGCCACAGGTTACTGACTTTTACGATCCCTGTCGCTGTGCAATGATTGCTCGGGCAGTGGGATATATTCCCGACCTGGCGGTGGCGGTGGACGGTGGCTATCCCGCGGCGGAAAGATCGCGGGTTTTAATTTCTCCCGATTATGTAGACCCCGGGAACGCTGATGCCGGGCTGGACTTTCTTGATGTGCGAGGTAACTTTCGTTTTAAGACCGTTACCCATCGGGATTATCTGGGGGCGCTGCTGGGTCTTGGCCTGCGCCGGGAGAAGCTCGGGGATATACTTGTAGGTGAGAATGGCGCCCAGCTTATTGTGGCCGCGGAGGTAGCCGGTTTTATCAAAGTGGGGCTTACCGGTGTGGGGCGTGTTAGGGTCACCGTTCAGGAAATTAGCCGGGCAGCCCTTAAACCGCCCGTCCGGGATTATCGTGAAATTAAGGTTACAGTACAGTCGCTGCGCCTGGATGCGGTGGCGTCCTGCGGGTTCGGACTGTCCCGAACTAAAATGGCCCGCGAAATTGCGGCCGGTAAAATATACCTTAACTGGCGCCCTTGCCTTAATCCTTCTGCGCCGATACGCTCCGGTGATATGATTTCCGCTCGCGGCCGCGGCCGTGTGGCTGTGGAACAAACCGGCGGGCAGACAAAAAAAGGCCGCACCAACCTGTTGCTGCATCGCTACGGCTTAGCCCGTTAAAATGAACTCGTTCAGCTAAGCCGAACAGCAGGGTTGCAGATGGGGATTCTGCCCCACCTGAATTTAAAATAGGCACTCCCACTTGTAGAAGTGGGAGCTTGGGAATTTGATCAAAAAATCTGTTGCGGAGGTGTCGCATATGCTCACCCCACTGGATATCCAGAAAAAAGAGTTCAGACGCTCCTTTCGTGGTTATAATGAGGAAGAAGTAGACAAGTTCCTTGATCAGCTGATACAAAATTATGAGACGTTGTATCTGGAAAACCATTCTTTAAGGGAAAAACTGGAAAATGGCGAAGTGGCTATAGCGCGATATCTGGAAATGGAGAAAATAATTAAAGACGCTGTTATTATGGCGCAGAAAAATGCCGATGATCTGCAGCGTAATGCCCGGCAGGAGGCTGAGCTGCAGCTTGAAAATGCCCGTTTGCAGGCCGAGAAAATTATCGGTGATACCGAGGAAAAAGCGGGGCGGCTGGTTCAGGAAGCGCGGGAGCGGGCAAGGTACCGCATTGAAGAGGCTGAAAGCCGGGTTAGAGATGTTATGGAAGAATATCGCTTTTTTAATAAGCAGGCCCAGATGTTTCGGGTTAAATTTCGTTCTTTCCTGGATGCCCAAATAAGCTTGCTGGACGGTCAGGAAGAAGAGGCCCGGGAATTGATGAATAGTGGGGGGCCGGGTTGGCTGGAAGCGGCCGCGGGCCGGGCCGACGTTGTTGCCGGTGGCGATGCCGGCGAGGATGGACAAGGTGCCGTGCCGCAAGCTGAGCCTGGTGCTGACGGTGATGGGGCCGGGGCGCGGGAAGACGGTGAGGATTAATGACGTATTGGTCGGGTTGGTTTGTATAGATAGAATAACTGGTTTATAGATCATGAAATAGTAAACTAACAGCGAACTGTTTTTATATATAGCAGACAGCGGTTATTTAAAATAATTACAGCAAGGAATTTGCGGTGCAACCGGTGGGAGGCGGCGGAGCCATGCTGGATATTAAAGAGGATGCGGGTGGTGTATCCATTAAAGTACGGGTGCAGCCCCGGGCCGCTAAAAACCAAGTGGCCGGTGTCCTGGACGGTGCTCTGAAGGTTCGGCTTACCGCCCCGCCGGTGGATGGCGCGGCCAATAAGGCCTGCTGTGCATTTATCGCCGAACTGCTGGGGGTGGGCAAAGGCCGGGTGGCTGTTTGCCGGGGGCATACCGGGCGCAATAAAACGGTGCGGGTTGAAGGGCTAACTGTCCGGCAGGTGTGTGATAAGCTCAATTATTGACTGAGCGGGCGTTATTTTATATAATAATGTAGTTGTAAATTGTCGATACAAAGTGCCTGTGATCGGGAAGAGTAAACGGCGTGACTGCCCAGAGAGTCCGGGTTAGGTGTGAGCCGGGCGCAGTTTAAACCGCTTGAAAATCACCCGGGAGGCGACGGCTGAAATTCCCCCGGGAGATTAAGCCAGTCCGGCGGCCACCGTTACGGCTATGCAAGTGGGACCGGTTTTCTATGCGAGCACGGCTATCTGAGCCTGTATGCCGGTCCAATCAGGGTGGTACCACGGAAAATATCCGTCCCTTTAGCGGGGCGGTTTTTTATTGGCCAAATCATATGATTGAGGTGTCATTATGGATTACGGAAAAACACTTAATTTACCTAAAACCGACTTTCCCATGCGGGGGAACCTGCCCCAGCGGGAGCCGGAAATTATGCAGTTCTGGGAACAAGACGATATTTACCGCCAGGTACGGCGGCATAACAGCGGCAAACCCAAGTTTATACTGCATGACGGTCCTCCCTACGCCAACGGTCACATTCACCTGGGGCACACGCTGAACAAAGTGCTCAAGGATATTGTGGTTAAGTTTCACTCCATGGCGGGCTACGATGCCCCCTATGTGCCGGGCTGGGATACCCACGGTCTGCCTATTGAGCAGCAGGCTATCAAAAACCTGGGCCTTAACCGCCATGCTGTGGATACAGTGGAGTTCCGCCAAAAGTGCAGGGAATATGCTTTAAAATTCGTGGATATCCAGCGGGAGGAATTCAAGCGTCTGGGTGTGCGGGGGGATTGGGAGCATCCGTACGTGACCTTGATGCCCCACTTCGAGGCGCGGCAAATCGGCGTGTTTGGCGAAATGGCCAAGCGGGGCTATATTTATAAAGGATTAAAGCCGGTGTACTGGTGCGCCGCTTGTGAAACCGCTCTGGCCGAGGCTGAGGTGGAATATGCCGATAAAAAATCTCCCTCCATTTATGTTAAATTTCCGGTGCGGGACGGCAAGGGGATTTTACCGGAGGAAAATACCTACGTGGTCATCTGGACCACTACCCCCTGGACATTGATTGCCAATATGGCTATTACTTTGCACCCGGAATTTGATTACCTGCTTATGGAAGCAGACGGTCAAAAATTGCTCGTAGCCCAAGAGCTTAAGGCGGCGTTTTTGCGGGAAACCGGCCTGTCCGAAGGCGGTATTATTGGCCGGTACAAGGGTAATCAATTGGAAGGCATTGTGTGCGGCCATCCTTTTTTAGACCGTGACTCGGTGCTTATTCTGGGTGACCATGTTACCCTGGAGGCCGGTACGGGCTGCGTACACACTGCGCCGGGGCATGGTCACGAAGACTATCTGGTAGGTCTAAAGTATAATCTGCCCATCTTTTCACCTGTGGACGGCCGGGGCCGGTTCACCGATGAGGCCGGTCAATTTGCCGGGCAGTTATACCATGAAGCCAACGCCGGCGTACTGGATACTCTGCGAGAGACAGGCGCATTAATCAAGTCCGATAAAATCAGCCACCAGTATCCGCACTGCTGGCGCTGTAAAAAACCGGTATTTTTCCGGGCCACCGAGCAGTGGTTTGCTTCCATTGACGGCTTTCGCCGGACGGCTCTGGATGAGATAGACAAAGTGCGCTGGATACCCGCCTGGGGCCGGGACAGAATCCATAACATGGTGGCCAACCGGGGCGACTGGTGTATTTCCCGCCAGAGGACCTGGGGAGTGCCCATTCCCATATTTTATTGCAAGTCCTGCAACAAGGAAATTGTAAATGACGAAACCATCAGTAATTTACAAAAGCTGTTCCGGGAACACGGCTCGGACGTCTGGTTTGCCCGGGAGGCGGCCGAACTGGTGCCGCCGGGACTGACCTGCCCTGTTTGCGGGGCCAAGGAGTTTACCAAGGAAACCGATATTATGGATGTGTGGTTCGATAGCGGCTCCAGTCACCTGGCGGTGCTGGATGAACCAAACATTTGGCCCGATCTCACCTGGCCGGCGGATTTATACCTGGAGGGCAGCGATCAGCACCGCGGCTGGTTTAACTCTTCATTAAGCACATCGGTGGCGGTAACGGGGCGGGCCCCCTACCGGGCGGTGCTTACCCACGGCTTTTTAGTGGATGAAAACGGGCGCAAAATGAGCAAATCACTGGGCAACGTGGTAGACCCGTTAAAGGTAATCAAACAAATGGGCGCCGATATTTTGCGCCTGTGGGTGTCTTCGGCGGATTACCGGGGCGATCTGGCGGTGTCGCAAAATATCCTCAAACAATTAACCGAGGCTTACCGTAAAATAAGGAACACCTGCCGGTTTATGCTGGGTAACCTTTATGACTTTAAGCCCGAACAAGACTGCGTGCCGTATGAAAAAATGACCGAGCTGGATCGCTACGCCATGTTGAAACTGCACCGTTTGATCGAGCGGGTGCTAGAGGCGTATCGCGATTACGAATTCCACGTGGTTTACCACGCCATCCACCATTTTTGCACGGTGGATATGAGCAACCAATACTTGGATATTATTAAGGACCGGCTATATTGTGAGAAAGCGGATTCGGAGCCGCGCCGCTCGGCTCAAACGGTGATGTACCAGTCATTGCACGCGCTGGTGCGCTTACTGGCTCCCATATTGGCTTTCACTACCGAGGAAATGTGGCGTTACGTGCCTAAAGCGGCGGACGCGCCGGCAAGTGTCCAGCTTACCGATATGCCCGAGCCGGATGACCGGTATGTGGATGCGGCTCTGGAAGAAAAATGGGGGCAGCTGATGAAAATCCGCGGCCTGGTAACCCGGGCGCTGGAAAAGGCCCGCCAGGAAAAGGTCATCGGCAATTCTCTGGAGGCCAGGGTGCATCTGTACGCTGATGAAAAAATTACTGAGTTGATTAAACCGTACTACCGGGATCTGGCCGTACTGTTCATCGTGTCCGGGGTCACCATGCATGCGTTGCCTGAAAAAACCGCCGCCGCCATGGAGGTTGACGATATGCCCGGCCTGGCTGTAGGCGTATCCCGGGCCGCCGGTGTCAAATGCTCCCGCTGCTGGATGTACCACGAGGATGTGGGGCAAAACGCCGCTCATCCCGAAACCTGCCCCCGCTGTGCCGCGGTGCTGGAACAAACCGGCGGGGCCGGGTGCTGATAAGCGTGCCGGCTGGTTTGGCTGGGTATTAAATGCCCGGGGCTTTAGATATTGCTCTTAGGCGCTGTGCCGTTAATAAAGAGGCGGTCTGCAACCCTGCAGACCGTCTCTTTGTATAGATATTCTTCTGTAGTAGGGTAATCATTATCATTTATCCGTTCTTGTTCTTCTGCGCGCTATCAAGTAAGCCTCATTATCCGCTCTTACAGATATTACAACTATCCTCATTACTTCATTTTCCCTTACCAGTTTGTACACCACTCGCAAGCCGGGCTTTTTCAGCTTTATTTTAAGGTGCCTGGCTAGTCTTGTGTTGTTCCTATTGCCAAGGGGTTTGCCATATCCGCCTTCTGTCTGTGGCAAAGGATTGTTTGATACTTTATCAATCGCTTTGAGTACAAGTAAGCGTTGACTGTAATCAAGTCGTTTTAAATCCTCTACTGCTTCTTTAATATACTCTACTTGCCACATTTGCTACTCAAGCTCAACATTGGTATTATCCAAGTCTGCTTTATTTATACCAAGCTCGGACAATACTTTATCTTGGGGAATAAAATCTTCAGATTTGGCGTTTTCCATACGTTTTTCGGCTTCCAGAAACAAGGAGTATTCCTCTATGATCTCAATCATTTGTTCGTAAACCTCAGGCGTTAAAAGGACACCTGTTGGTATGTTGTTTTTCAATACTATTTTAAACCCGGTTTCCTTGACCTCGTCGAAGATTTTATTAGCTTCACCTTTATTAAATCGGGATATCGGCACCAGAGAATTCATGAATTTACTTAGAGATATTTTTTCCCGCATATTATCAAGCCCTTTTCTTTTTTACAATTATCTATCCAAGGATTCGTTTAATAATATTATATGCTTTATCTATAAATATACCAACATATTTAATGTTAAATTTAATATTGCAAGTTGTTTCGTTAATAGTAAAATATGCAAAATATTGTTTTCGTCGCACGATAATTGGGAACATAAACCAAAATGAATACGTCAAGTATATTTATATAGGACATTTTAGCTTGGAGGTGTTCGTGATTGCCTGGATATGCTGATTGGTTGCTAAACCGGCTTGCCGGCCTGTTTGGCAGCATCGGAGCGCCGGAGCGGGCCCGGCGCCGGGGCTGGTGGTCGAAACGGTGGTCGAAACAACCCGCGGTACTTTTAAACAATAACGGTGGAATAGGCAGGTCAAGGGATAGTTTCTTTCCTTCACATGCAACTGTATTTAAAAAGATCGTCGGTAGACGGCCGGCCATGGCGCTGGTGGTTGCTTTAACATGTTTATTACTGATTCCGCCGGGTGCCGCCGGCGCTGCGCCGGACAAACCCGTGCAGCTGAAAGCTGAAATTGGCTGGCAGGGGAAAGGAGTGCCGGGGCGGTACATACCCGCCGTGGTGAAGGTGGAAAACACCGGAGATCATGATCTGGCCGGAGTGCTGCAGGTTATCAATTATAACAAGTCTATGCATGCGCCCCCGCCCGGATCGCCGTCCGGTACCCAGCCGGTGACCAGTTATTTCCCCGCTGCTGCGTTTGGTGAAAAAATTTCGCTGCCTGCCGGCGGGACAAAAAAAGTGACGCTCTGGTTTCCCATGAACGAGTCCGGTGAACGGGTCGATTTTGTATGGCAAACGGGCGATAAGGAACTGGCCAGGATTACTGCCAAAGTGCCCAAGACTAATGTTAGCGGGCCACTGCCCGGTGCCATCGGAGTACTGGGTGATATTCCTCCGGCCCTGGAAAGAGCGCGTCTTATTATGCCCGACGGGGCGCCCCGGATACCGCTGGTGTTGCAGCTTACCGGTGAATTGTTTCCCCGCCGGGTGGGAGAACTTAACGCGTTTAGCACCATACTGGTAACGGGCGGGGGAGCAGTCGAATTAAACAGTGAACAGCGCCAGGTACTCAATGAATGGGTTAAAGGTGGCGGTATACTGGCGGTGAGCGGGGGGCTGGAAATTGAAGACGCCCTATCTGCGCTGCCAGCCGGTGCTGTTGCAGTGCATGTGGAGCAAATAGGACAGCAAAAAGCATGGGGCCCGGCGGCCGATTGGCTGAATGTAACTGCCGGCCCATCCGCTGCCGCGCCGCTGGCCCGCCTGTCCGGTGACGGGAAGTCCTGGGGTCCGGCGGGACTTGCTCTGGGGGAAAGTTTTAGCGTAGGGTACGGGCAAATAGTTGTGCTGGGTTTTAGCCCTTCTCAGATTCCCTGGCAGTCCGGGGTTTTGGGGGAAGGCCTGTGGAAGAAGTTCTTAACGATGTCGAGCATGGAGCAGCGGAATTATGATGCCAACTACAGCGAAAACCGGTTGGGTAATTTAATGCATTTGACCGATAATTTACCTGCTTCAGTTTACCCGGGCTGGCACTCGGTGGGTCTTTTCCTGCTGGTCTTTATAGCGGCAGCCGGGCCGGGTGTTTACTGGCTGCTGCGCCGTTACGGACGCCCGGAATATACCTGGCTTGCAGTGCCGCTGTTGGCCGTTTTGTTTACCGGCGCGGTTTATCTTTATATGCTCAGAACCGGCGGTAATGTGCTGGTTAATGTTGTGCAAGTGGTGGACAATCGGCAAAACGGTCAGCTAACGGGCTATACAGCTGTGGGATGTTTTGCGCCCACCCTTGCGAATTTTACCGCTACGCTGGAAGAACCGGATCGGGCAGTGCAGGTGTTGCCTCAGGGCGGACGTTCCCCCGAATACATGGGCGAAAAGGATAATCCTGTTTATTCGGTAATTAGAGGATCTGATCTGTCGGTGCATTTTAATGATACTTCTCAGTGGCATACGCGCGCTTTTGCCTTTCAAAATAATGATTTGGCTGAGATAATGCGCGATGTGACTGCGGTTGTAAATGTGCAGGGGAATAAGATAACCGGCCGGGTGTACAATAAAACTAATATGCAGTTGGACCACGTGGTGATGTTTTTGGGTTCTCGATATAAAGTAGCGGGAGATCTGCCTCCGGGTGGTTCGGCGACAATGGAAATAGAAGTCGGCGTGCCCCGGTATAATGCCGGCGGTCAGTCCTGCCCGGATTTTGAATGCCCGTCTTCCTGGCAGGTATTTATGTATCCGGACGGGCCGCCGGTTGCCTCCAAACAGGGCATGTCCGCGGAGCCTTCGGTTAATCGCCGGCTGGATGTGTCGGAACAGCGGTGGGCTAACTTACTGGATAATTGTAGGGATGGCATTCTGCACCGCGGCCCGGTGGAAACCGGTTGGCCGCTGACCGTGCTGGCCTGGAGCGACAGCCCGGGGGGCGATCTGGGGGTTAAAGAACTTTTCCGCCCGCCGCATTATTTAACCGTGCTTGTACTGGAGCCGGAAATCAAACTGCCGGCGGGATCGTTTGCCATCCCGGCCGGGATGGTGGTGCCGGAGGTGGTGGAATCCCAAATACGGGGCATGTCTGGCCATGATAATTTGAGGATTATGGAGGGCGGTTCCATTACCCTGGGGTTTAAGCCTCGCTTGCCCGCAGACGCAAGTTTAAATAAAATTGGGGTTCAATTCGACTATTTTGCCGCCGGGGGTAACGGCAAAGGGTTGAGTTCCCCGGCGGCTCGGCCGGGTGCGGTGCCGGAAGGAGTGCTGGAGGTATATCACCCCGGTAAAAATATTTGGCAGCCTTTGTCGGGCTCCGGTATTTTTAACCTGACCGGTGACTATGCCGCTTCGAGCGGTGAAGTGTTGCTGCGTATAACGGGGGGCGACCCCAAGAAGGGTACGGGTTTTTATTTTCTGACCCCCACGGTGGCTTATGAGGGGGTTAACGGGGGTGGAAATAGATGATTTCAACCAATGGATTGATTAAAAAATACGGGCGGACTTTAGCTTTGCAAGGATTGGATTTAGAAGTGCCCCTGGGGGCTGTATATGGCTTTATCGGCCAAAACGGCGCGGGTAAAACCACTACCCTGCGCATACTGGCCGGTCTTTTGCGGCCCGATGCGGGGGAAGCCGCTGTGGCCGGGCGGGATGTGCTGCGTGATCCCCGGGGCATTCGGGAAGTGGTAGGCTATATGCCCGACTTCTTTGGTGTTTATGATGATTTGCGGGTGGGAGAGTATTTGCTGTTTTACGCCGCCGCCTATGGCATTCGCGGGGTTACTGCCCAAAAGCTGCGGGATGATTTGTTGGAACTGGTGGAGTTGGGGCACAAACGGGATGTTTTTGTCGATACGCTGTCCCGGGGTATGCAGCAGCGCTTGTGTCTGGCCCGGTCACTGATCCATGATCCCCAGGTGTTGCTCTTGGATGAGCCGGCCAGTGGGCTGGACCCCGTGGCCCGGGTGGAAATGAGGGAAATTTTGCGGGAGCTGTGCCGGCTGGGCAAGACCATTATTATTAGCAGCCATATATTAACCGAGCTGGCTGATTTATGCACTTATGTGGGAATGATCAGCGAGGGGCGTTTGCTGCGGCAGGGGCCGCTGAATGATTTACTGGCAGGCGACCGGCTGCGCCGGTTTATACTGCGCAGCAACGGCCCGGCAGACGCGGCCGCGGAGATAATCAAAGGCTGGCCCGGTGCGGCTATAATTAATAACCTACCGGAACAGGTGGAATTTCAGCTTAGCGGCGCTGCCGATGATGTAGCGTTGCTGCTCAAGGAGATTATCGGTGCGGGATTGCCGGTGGTGCATTACGCGCAAACGGAGCAAAGCCTGGAAGATACATTTATTCAATTGGCCCGGGAGGTGAATGGCTGATGGATGGCTGGAAAAAACATTGGGACGGGCTGCGCAATGGATTAACCCCCATGCTGGGCAAGGAAATGCGTTCCCGCACCAGGGGGTGGCTGTCCCCGGTTTTGCTTTCCATATATTTGGGCTTGCTCAGTATGGGCACGGCGGCCTTTCTCTGGCTCAGTTTGGATCGGAGCAGTAATATTTCCCCCCAGGTGGGCCTTTCCCTATACAGTATACTGGTGTTTGGACTGGTGATGCTGCTGGCGTTTATTGCTCCGGCCGTGGCTGCCGGCGCTATCAGCGGCGAACGGGAGCGGCGCACTTATGATCTGCTGCTGGTAACCAAGGCATCCCTGACCGGGATTGTGCTGGGCAAGTGGCTGGCCTCGCTGGCTTATTTACTTTTTCTGGTGCTGGCGGCCCTGCCCCTGCTGGCCGTGGTGTATCTGTTCGGCGGGGTGCCGCCGGGTATATTGCTGGTGGCTGTGTTAATTTGTTTTTTGACCGGACTTGGCTACGGTGCGCTGGGCTTGTGTCTGTCTTCTCTGCTGCGGCGCAGCCAGGCCGCCACCATAGTATCACTGGTGCTGGTATTTACGCTTATTTTCGGCACACCTCTGGTAGCCGGTATCGTAGCTGCCGGCAACAATTATGACGGCCCGTATTACGCTGACGGGCCGGCGGATTACCAGTTGCCCCAGGTGCCCTGGTATGTTTATATGAGTCCTCTGGCGGCACTGGCAGATGCTATGCCGGGCGCGGGAGAAATCAGTCCCGGCCGGGGTATTCCCCTGGTTAGTTCGCTTATGGATGAATTAATGCGCCAGTTCCAGCCCCAGGCGGCACGCGAATACGCTATGAAAATGGGTTATGCCACAAATTACACCTCCTCCGGCAGCGGTACAACCGTCCGGGAAAAGTCAAAACCCCGGGGGGTGACTGTCTGGCCCTTTTGGGCCCGTTTCGCTTTAAACCAGGTGATCCTGGCACTGCTCTGCCTGCTTATAGCCAGGGTCAGGCTTAAACTATCTTAAACTAACTGTATTATTTAGATATGCTAATATATCTGTGCGTGCTTATCAGTAGCATCTTACTCCCAGGAGGTGATGATAATGCTTTCGGGCAGCCAAAAGAAGGACCGGGCAACTACTAAACGTTATTATGGTCTTTTCCGGGCGTTCTCTCGGGTTAAATCAGCTTTAGGGAAGGCCCGGCGGGTGGATATCCGCTCTTTGTTTGCGGTGTTTTCACGGGTTAGGCCTGGTTTGCGGAGTGGAAAACCGGCTGGGATGGTGCCGCTTACGCGTCATGGTCTAAACAATGGCAAGCCGGCCGGCGTACAGCGAACCCGCTGGCCCGACCCTGCGCTGGCCGGGGCTTTGCTGCCGCTGGAACGTCTGGTGGTGATGCGTTACCGGTTGGAAAGCTTACGTCTGATACTGCTCTGGGGATTGGCGGCCGCCGGAGTGGTGCTGGCGCTATCGTGGTTATACCCGGCTCTGCCCTTCGGAGCAGCCGTTTTGGCCGGGTGTGTGGCTGCACTGGTCATTGCGGCCATGCGGCTGCATTGTCGCCCGGACGCGCTGGCGGTGGTGCGTACGGCGGATTCGCTGGCTTTGGATGGTGCCGCCGTGACCGTTTTTAGGATATCGGAGTCCGGCGCGGCGGACAATTGGTCCCTGGTTGCGGCGGAAAAGGGTACAGCCGCCTGTATTGCCATGGCCGGCGATTGGCCTTCCTTTTACCCGGCGGAGCCCTGGTGGTCCAACTGGCGGGGAGTGGCTTTGCTGGCGGGGGTTGTACTGGCTATGCAGCTGGTTCCCAATCCGCTGGCATCTTATTGGGCGCAAAGACAGACCGAGCGGGAGGCGCTGGCTGTGGTTGCCGCAGAGGCCGGACGGGTGGTGGAAAGGGTTAAGGACCTTAAAATCCGGGAGGAATATGTATTGCCCGATACAGTAATGGAAAATCTTGCGGAATTGCCTCGGGAGATTAAGAAATCCAGCGACCGGCGGCAGGCCGCCGATGAATTGGAAAGGGCCGGTTGGGATTTGCAAGAGGCACGCAGTGTTATAAGTACGGCGGCGGCACGGGATATTGAGCGTTTGACGGAAATTTGGGGTAAGCAGCAAGAAAAACACTGGCGGGATCTTGCCGCGGCCATAAAAAGGGGCGATGCGGAAGGAATTAATCGCGCGGTGCAGGCTTTTAATGAAACTTTACCAAGTGCCGGGGAGAAAGATAGGGAGAAAATGACCGCCGCTCTGTACGAGTCAGCGGGTGCAGTGCAAGATCCTTCGCTGCGCCGGGCGCTGTGGGACACAGCCGGGGCTATGCCGGACGGGGATAGCCGGGCGGCCGGTACGCCATCGGGCAGTGCTGACAAAGCAAGCGGTATGGGACAGTCAGGTTTAAACGGTCCGTTCTCAGCGGAGATAGACACACTGGCCGGAGTGTTGACAAGCCTGGCCGAAACGGCGGCTGCCGGTAATGCCCTGGGCAGCGCCTCCACCAGCCTGGCTGGGCTGGCCCACGGTCTTGCGGGGAGCGGTCCAAACGGTGCTTACGGAATGGCTGCCGGCGGAAATGGAAGCGGAAGTAGTATCGGCAGCCAGTACGGTGGTGCCGGAGGTACTGGCTCCGGCGGAGACGGTGCGGTCGGCGGCGGTTCCGCCGCCGGAGGTGGCGCTGTCTTGGGTTCGGGCGGTTCTGCCAATTATTCCGGTACTGGCGATAATACCGGATCCGGCAGCAATCCGAACGATGGCGACGGCAGCGGTTCCGACGCTGATGGGGGCGCCGGCGGCAGAGGTACGAGTGGCGGCAGCGGTACCGGCGCGGGTGGCCGGGGCAGCGGCGGTACGGGTGCCGGGCTTGGCGGCGGTGGGCTGGAAATGGTCTATACACCGTTTCCGCCGGACAGCGGTGGCGAGCAGAGCCGGGTATCCGGTCGGCTTCAACAGGGTGAGCAAGGCAGTGAAGTTACTCTTGACAGCTCGCCTGCCACTCTGGGGGCGCTGCGCCCCTATAACGAGGTATACGGGCAGTATATGGCCGAAGCCAACGATTCCCTGAGCCGGGCGCCATTGCCTCCGGATATGGAACAATTGGTTTGGCAGTATTTCAGTGTACTGGGTGAAGCGGGCGAGGAATGATAAACAATAATAGATATATTAAATGGCTTAAATTATGAGTTCTAAATAAAGTGATGGCAGCAAGCTAGCTGCTGTTGAGGAGAAGTCGCTTATGCATAATGATCATGTATCTGTAAATGAAACACCTGCGGGAGAGCAGGCGGCTGATGTACAGCAGACACTGGAAGGGTTAACCGTGCGCTTGCGAAAGTTGGAGCAGGCCATTGGAAAGGTTATTGTGGGGCAGGTCGGAGTGGTGCGGCAGGTACTTATGGCTATGTTGGCCGGGGGACATGTGCTGCTGGAAGGAGTGCCCGGACTGGGCAAAACCGCGTTGGTACGGGCGGTGGCCCAGGCAGCCGGGCTTACCTTCCGGCGCATTCAGTTTACCCCGGACCTGATGCCTGCTGATATTACGGGCACCCAGGTTTATGACGGGCAAAGCGCCGGTGAGCCTTTCCGCTTCGCGCCCGGACCTGTTTTTGCCAATATTCTGCTGGCCGATGAGATTAACCGGGCTACACCCAAAACGCAGAGCGCGCTGCTGGAGGCTATGCAGGAACGCACCGTAACGGCAGGCGGCACAGGTTATCCGTTGCCGGAGCCCTTCTTTGTGCTGGCCACTCAGAATCCGCTGGAAATGGAGGGTACTTATCCATTGCCTGAAGCTCAGCTGGACCGCTTTTTGTTTAAAGTGCAGGTGGAGTTTCCATCGGCGGAGGATTTGTTGGCTATCGGTGAGCTGACTACCGGGGTCGAGGAACCCCGGATCGGTGTTGTATTGGAGCCCGGTGAAATGCCGGCCTGGCAGCAGACAGTGCGCCGGGTGGTAGTGGTGCGCGATATTATGGAATATGCCGTGCGTTTTGTTATGGCTACCCGCCCCGATAGTCCTGAAGCCACAGCCGAGGTGCGCCGGTTTGTACGGTGCGGTTCGGGGCCCCGGGGCCTGCAGGCTCTGCTGCTGGGCGCGCGGGCTCACGCGCTCTGGTCCGGACGCCCCAGCGCGGGATATGAAGATGTGCGGCAGGTGGCTGCGGCCGCTTTACGACACCGCTTATTCTTAAACTTTGAGGCCGTTGCTGAGGGAGTAACCCCCGACCAGCTTATAGATGGGGTCAGGCTTAAACTATCTTAAACTAACTTTAGTATTTATATACCTGGATACCATCTAGAGCCGGGGCACGGTATTCGGTTGGTAGGAGCCGGTCATCTTTATTAAAAATAAAACAGGCCTCCATGCCGCTGTGGCGACATCATCAGAAGGATAAAAATTGGCTTATTTAGAGCCTACCGGTTTATATACAGGCATATTGTTGAGTGTTTTTTACAATATGTTCCGGTTAGTATTTTTTTCAGGATAGAGTAAAAGGCTCCGTCAGTAGTTTTTGGGGCAAAGCGATATCGTATCGTTATCGCCTATAGTTGAACACAATTTAACGACTGTAGACATACGTGGAATTTTTTGTTGGCAAGTTATGCCATACTTAGTCAGGGTGATATAAGTGAATAAACAATTTTTATTGGAATCCCAGCTGCTCAGCCGTTTAGAAGGCTATCGGTTAGTGCGGCAGCGTCCGGTAACGGATGGATATGTGGGTGCGCGCCGCTCCACTGCTAAAGGCGGATCGGTGGAGTTTGCCGATTACCGTGAATACACAGCAGGTGACGAGCCTCGGCGGGTGGATTGGAAGGCTTATGCCCGCTTAGGGCGCCTTTACGTTAAGGAGTTCCGGGACGAACGGCAGGAACAGCTGCTTTTTTTAATCGACACCAGTGCATCCATGGATTGGGGCGAGGGTGAAAGTCATAAAGGGCATCACGCACTATGTTTGGCGGCCGGACTGGGTACTTGCGCGCTGGCGGGCCATGATCGCCTGTCCGTGGCGGCCGGTGCAGATGCGGATGTCCGGGTATGTTCACCTATGACAGCACGCCGATCACTGCCCCGCTTGTGGAATTGGCTGGGGGAAATATCCTTTGGCGGTGTTACCGACCTGTCCGGTTGCCTGCGGATCGGGATAAATGCCATGCCGGGCGCGACCGGCCTGTATGTGTTGTCGGATTTATTGGATACCGCTGGTGTGGAAGAAATGCTGCGCCTGGCTGCCGGGCACGGTATGGCAGTGACGCTGCTGCACACTTTGGCGCCGGATGAACTGGAACCGCAGGGGGATGGGGAATTGACGCTGGTTGACGCGGAGACAGGCGCCCGGGTGGATGTGTCCCTTACTCCCGGGGTGCTGCGGGATTATGCCGACCGCCTGGAACAGTTATGCGGTACCCTGGACCAAAGCTGCCGCCGCTGGGGCGCCCGCCGTCTCTTGATTAACACAGGCCGGCCTCCGGCGGAGATTTTGCTGTATACTCTACCCGGGTTGGGTGTTTTGAAAAAGTAGCCTGGTAAAGGAAGCCTTCGAGCTTGAGCTTGAGCATGATGAGCATGAAGCCTAAGCCTGATTTTGAGCCTGAGCCTGAACAGTCGGCACGCTTCTGTATTAAGCTGATATACATAACGCAAATTATATGGCACAGGTATTGGGCAAATGATTTATTAATATAACAAAACTGTAGCAGCTGACACCAACGAATGAAATCAAGAAAAATTCAATTACCAATATATTAGAAATGATAGTTAGTTTAAGAAAGTTTAAGTCTGACCCCTTGGGGGTGGTAAGCGGGTGACTTTCTATCATCCTTGGTTATTCTGGCTGGCGCTTACTTTGCCGGCTATACTGGCTTTATACATATTGCGACCGCGGCGCAGGCAAACCGTGGTGCCCAGTACGCTGCTCTGGCGACCGGCGGCGTTCGGGATGGAGGCCAGCCGCCCCTGGCAGCGCCTGCAATCCAGCCTGCTTTTATGGTTGCAGCTGCTGGCTGCGTCTTTGCTGGTGCTGGCCGCAGCCGGGCCGGTATGGCATGGAGCCACCGCTTCCGGCAGTACCATTGTACTGTTGGACACTTCCGCCAGTATGGGGGCGGCCTTGGGCGGCGGGACCCGGTTCGACCGGGCCCGGGAGGAAGTGCTGGCACTGGCTGCGGGGTTGCGGAAAGACGATACCATTACAGTGATAGCCTTTGACAGCCAGCCCGGGGTAGTGGTGCGGGACAGTGACGATGTCGAAGAAGTGCGCCGGGCGGTGGATAAAGTTAAACCCGGGGCCTGTGAGGGTGATCCGGGCCCGGCTCTTTCGCTGGCCGGGGCGCTGGCCGGGCAATATGACAATCCCCGGGTGGTGCTGGTGAGCGATGGCGGCTTGGCCCTGCCGGATGACCGGGCAGATGAAGATGATGCCATACCGGTCGATGAATTCATTCCGGTAGGCGATGGTGATGCCAGTGTGGCTATCGCGGCTATAAATCTGCGCTCCGCCGGTTCCGGGCAGGCGGCCCAGGTTGCGGTGGTGAACCACGGTTCCCGCCCGGCATCCGGGTTGGTTTCTTTAATGAAAGGCAATTACCCGGCGGGCAGTCAAAAATGGCATTTGGATCCGGGAAAAACCTGCTATTTGCTGTGGGCCGACTTGCCCCGGGATGTCACAGTGCAGGCTCTCTTAAAAACCGACTCGCCCGGTATGGATCTGCTGGAGTTGGACAATCAGGCCTGGGCGGTGCCCGAGGAAAGAATGAAACGGAAGATTTTGCTGGTTACCAATGGCAACGTTTTTATGGAGCGGGCGTTAACCTTGCTGCCCGGGTCCGAGGTCTATCTGGCCGATACGGCCCGCTATGAGATAATGCTGCGCGGCGATTATCCTTACGATATTACTGTGCTGGACGGGGTAGCCGGTCCTCTGCCGCCGGGCGCGGTATTGCTGCTGGATCCGCCGGCCGGTTCACCTGTACCGGGACTTAGCGTTGGCGCCGCCGATAATTTGATAAGTCTGGCTCCGGTTACCGGCAGTCCCCTGCTGGCTCACGTGGATTTGGCGGATATTAATGTGCGGGAAGCCCGGGTTTTGCGTGTCGGGGAGGGGTGGCGGCCGGATATTAAATCGGGTGGGCAGGTGCTGTTTGCACATGCCGAGTTGGACGGGCGCCGCCTGGCGGTATGGTCGGTGAACCTGCACCGTTCTGATCTGCCTCTGCGCCCCGCTTTTCCCGTGCTGTTGCAAAATACCATGGATTGGCTGCTGACTCCCGGTCTGGGGGTGCCGAAGCTGGTGCGCCCCGGACAAGAGGTAAAGATTATGCCTTCGCCGCTGTCTCACCGGCTTGTGCTGGAAGATGCCGGGGGGGAGGCGCAAGAATTGGCGCCGCCTTTTCCGCCCGCCTCCTGGATGCCCACCGGGCTTGGATTATACCGGTTGATCAGTTATCGGGCGGGCGGCAGCACGGTGCGGGAAGTAGCCGTAAACGCCTACAGCGCGCTGGAGGCCGATTTGCGGGTGCTTGACCCGCGCGATACAGCGGGTGCGGCGGGCCGGGACGAACAGACCGGCAGTCCGTCCGGGCGGGCGCTGCCGCTGGCCCGGTGGCTGGCCCTATCGGTATTGCTGATAATTATGGTGGAATGGGGGGTGGCCAGTCGTGGCCGTTAGTTTCACAGATCCGCTGTGGTGGCTGCTGCTCCCCGGGTTGGTTGCGTTGGCCTGGTACCTGCGGCTCCCCTGGCTGAGCGGGTCCGGTCCGTCGGCGCGGGTACGCCGGGAGCGTCGGCGCCTGTATATTCGCCTGGTACTGATTGTGCTGTTGGTGGCCGCGCTGAGCGGTCCGGGCCTGGTTAGTGTGATTGACAGCCAGGCTGTGGTACTGGCTTTGGATGTGTCGGACAGTGTGGGGTTCGCCATAAACACTGGTGAACGCTGGGTTAGGGAATCTTTGGAGGCCCGGCCGCCCGGCACTGCTGCGGGGGTGGTAACGTTTGGCCGGCGGGCCCTGGTAGAGGAACCGCCGGGAGAACAGCCCGACTTTCACAATGTGGGCACCGACCCGGGCGGGGAGGCCAGCCGCATTGGTGAGGCGCTGCGTTTTTCACGGGCCATACTGCCCCGCGACGCGCGGCAGCGGGTGGTTCTATTGACTGACGGACGGGATACGGGTAACGGGGCGATAGCCGCGGCCCGGCAATTACACGCCGACGGGGTGCGGGTGGATGTGGCGCCCGTAGGTACCGAAGCCGGCGCCGATGTGCGTCTTGACCGTTTGTATGTGGCGCCCCGGGCCCGGGTGGGACAAAGTACAACGGTTGAATTAACTGTTAACTCGGATATATCCGCCGCTGCCCAACTATTTCTTGAGCGGGACGGTGAATTACTGTCTGACCGCACAGTATCATTGCGGGCGGGGGAAAACCGGCTGGCCATGTCTATTCCCGCGGGCGGTGCCGGGCTGCACCGCTATCGGGTACGGGTAATGGCCGCGGATCGGGCAGCGGATGCTTTCACCGCCAACAATGAGGGCGGCGGCATTCAGGAAGTGACAGGCCCGCCCGGGGTACTGGTTCTGGCACCCTCTGCCGGTGAGGCCCGCAGTTTGACGGAATCGCTGCAAGCTGCGGGTGAGTTGGAGGTTACCGTGGCAGGTCCGGGCGAAGCGCCCCGTGGGGCTGCGGCTTGGGCTCGTTACCAGGCGGTTTTCCTGGTTAATGTGCCCGCCTATCTATTGGGTGAAAAAGCGCTGCGGGAACTGGAAACTTATGTGCGGGACGGGGGCGGCGGCCTGGTTATGGTTGGCGGTCCCAATTGCTTTGGGCCGGGCGGTTACGCGGGCACTCCGGTGGAGCGAGCCCTGCCGGTAGACATGGACATTCAGGGACGGGGGGAACAGCCGTCCTTGGGCCTGATACTGGTGATTGATAAATCAGGCAGCATGTCCGGGGTTGCCGGTGGAGCGGATAAGATCGGCCTGGCCCGGGAGGCTGCCGCCCGCAGCGTGTCAGTGCTTACCGAGCGCGACCGGGCGGGCGTACTGGCTTTTGATAGCTTGCCCTGGTGGGCGGTGCCCCCGGGGCCGGTGGATAACAAAGATAAATTACGCCGGCAAATCAGCGGCATTCAGGCTAATGGCGGCACGGAAATATACCCGCCGCTCATGGCGGCTTACCAGGCTTTACGGGATATGCCCACCAAGGTCAAGCATATTATACTGCTTACCGACGGTATTTCGGCCGGCGGAGGTGACTACCAGGCGCTGCTTGCCGACATGTGCTCGGCGGGGATCACGCTCAGTACGGTGGCCGTGGGTGCCGAAGCCGACGCGGGCATGCTCCAGGCGCTGTCGGAATTGGGCCGGGGACGTTTTTACCAAACAGGGGACGCGGATAGCATACCGGCTATTTTTACCAAGGAGACGGTTATGGCTACCCGCAGTTTTGCCGTTAACGAGAGATTCTACCCCCTGGCGGCGTCCTCCGGAGTATTGTTGCGGGGATTGGGAGAGCTGCCCGGGCTGGATGGGTATATTACCGCGACACCAAAAAAATTGGCGGATACCTTACTTGTATCGCATCGGGGTGACCCGGTGCTGGCGGCCTGGCAGTACGGGCTGGGCCGCACCGTAGCCTGGACTCCCGATGCGGGCGGGCGCTGGAGTGCGTCCTGGGCCGCCGGGGATGTTTTCCCGCGTCTTTGGGGCAATGTGCTGTCCTGGATATTGCCGGCGGGGAATAACGGGTCTGTGCACATACGGGCGGAAGTGTTGACCGGCGGGGGAGCGGCGGGACAAACCCTGCAAATTGATGTGGAGGATCCCGGGGATTGGCGGCAAGTGCGCAGCCTGAGCACGCGGGTTACTGCACCCGACGGCAGCACAGTCGCTGTGCCGCTTGAACCCGCCGGACCCGGCCGTTATAAGGCGAGGCAGCCGGTAGAACAGCCCGGTGCTTATATGATCACAGTTTTCGGAGCGGGTGAGGAAGAGGGCGCTAACAGGCGGGTCGGCGAAAGCCGGGGAGACGGAAATGGGGATGGAGCCGGGGAAAGCGGTGATCAGTTTATGGTACTGGCCCGCAGCGGCGTGGTGGTAGCGTATCC
Organism: Desulfoscipio sp. XC116; assembly: GCF_039851975.1. Lineage (GTDB taxonomy): Bacteria > Bacillota > Desulfotomaculia > Desulfotomaculales > Desulfallaceae > Sporotomaculum. The sequence goes on along the minus strand of NZ_CP156660.1, from coordinate 2,879,100 downwards.
CGCCGAATATGCGGAAACCGGGGTGGATATGGAAGCCCTGCGGGCTATTGCCCGGGCCGGGGGCGGTGCTGTGCTGGAAAAACCGGAGCAGGCCTTTGCCAATAACCTGCCCCCGGTGCGGGCCCGCCGGGATTTAAGCACCGGGCTGCTGACCCTGGCTGTGCTGCTGTGGCTGGCTGATGTGGCGGGGCGGCGGCTGGTGCTGGGTTCCGAGGAACGCGCCGCATTGCGGCGGTTTAGGGAGCGGCTGCGGCAAAATGTACTGCCGGGTGTGCTGCGGGGGCGGGACCGCGGTGCCGGTCAGCCGGACTCGCCGGTCTGGCCCGGCGGCACTTTGTCGCGGATGCAAGAATTGCGCGGCCGCTATCGCAGTGTGCCTCCCGGCACTGACGCGGGCAGTGGCGTGACCCGGTCAGTTGATGCGGTTGGGGAAAATGACTCCGGCAAAGATGCTCAACCGGGGCCAGCCAGGCAGGCAGGTCGGAACGGGCGGACCGGACAACCCAAACAACCCGAACAGACCGGGCAATCCGGGCAGCAAACCGGTGCGTCACCGGAGCAAACAGCCTCCCGCTTGTTGGACGCCAAGCGCCGCAGGTTCAAGTAAGGGGGATATTTTAAAACATTCCGAGTTCCTGGTTGTCGATATCGGGTTAATTTGGATGCCCCTCACTTTATGAGGGGAGGAGGTCATACTGTGAATCTGCCAACATAATCTAAACCATAAGTGGCATTGGCTATTATTTGCTGTGTAAGCTAATACGGTATTGGGGGGATCTATTTGAATAATACACTTTTTGCCCAGATTTTTAATTTGGTCATGATGATAATTTTCCCACTGGGGTTTTTGGCTTTACTAATCTATATTGCCATCCAAGTGCGTGAATTAAAACGTGGAATGGACAAGTTGGAAGGGCTGCTTGCGGAAAGTAACAAGCGACAGGATGCAGTGAACCTCCTCCGGGATAAGCCCTGAGGCTTCTCCACGGAAGTTTCTCATTTCATCGGGAACTGCCCTGACAAAGCAAGGTCTTACGCTGCAGTCTTGCTTTTGCACTCCATCCGGGTTGCCAATGTAGACGGTCTTGACGTTACGGTCCGAGTACCACTAAAACATGTGTTTGTGTATATTTATTGCCCTACGGGCGATGCTTCTTTCATCCCACGGGATGAGCCCGTGGGTTTTCAGAGGCAGGTTGCTATAAAAGGCGATAAGGAAAAAAACAAAGTTTTTCCTTATCGCCTTTGTTGTTAACTATTATTGGGTGCTGTCGGTAGCCAAGCTATTCTCCGGTTGACTTTGAACCTGATTCAGCATTTCAGAGACAAGCATCGGCTCAAGACCGCGCTCCCGAAGTTTTTGGATCAAATCAGGCAGAGCCTGCAGCGTGTTCGGATGACCTTCGTGCATTACGATGATGGAGCCCGGTTTAACCTGTTCAAGTACGCCGGCAACAATTTTCTCCGGGGGAGGATCTTCCCAGTCCCGAGGGTCGACATCCCATATGATCACTTTGTAGCCCAGTTGCCGTGCTGCCGCCAGTAAATTATCACTGCGTCCGCCGTAAGGGGGACGCAAAAGGCTGATTTTCCGGCCAACTGTGTCTTGCACCTGGTCTGCCACATCGTTAAGATCTTTGATAATGGCGTCCTTCGTTAACTGGTCCAGATGGGCATGCTGCCAGGAATGGCTGCCGATTTCACTGCCTTGCTCCACTACCTGACGCGCCAGTTCGGGATAGTATTTAATACGCTGGCCAACCATGAAAAACGTAGCCTTGGCATTAAGCTTGTCCAGCACTGCCAGATATTGTTCGGTCATTTTGGGAAAGGGACCGTCGTCAAAAGTAATAGCCACCATATTGTCGATACCGTCCACTCGTTTAATCAGCTGATCAGTTGAACCGGATACCGGCTTTGCAGGTGATGCTGCGGGCGGCTGCGGTGTCAGCCCTTCATTGGGCTTAGTTGTGCTTTCCGGATTTTCATGGGCGGCATCTAGCGGTTCATTTTGGGTTACAGATGCGTTTTGCCCGGCACCGGAGGATGGGGTTTGTTTTCCAATGTTCTTATCATCGGACTGCTGTTGCGGTTTAACAGGGTCTTGGGGCTCCCGGTTTACAGGTAAGGTGGTTTTATCAGGTGTATTAGGCTGTTGGCTTATATCCGCCCCGGCTTGGTCTTCGGGCAAGTTGGATGGGGCTTTGGCGTGGGTGGGGTAAAAGAACCAACAAAAACAAACACCAAGTAAAAACATTATACCTGTCGCAACACGTAAGGATGAGGATGACATAATCTTACTTCCTTCCCGGAAAATCTGTCCACTCTATATAAATATTAGACGATTTTTTGTATAATTTGTTGCATTAAATTTTTTGGTAATTTTAACCATAGAATATGGCGAAAAAGTATAATTCATCGTCCTATTAAGATTGCTAAGATGAATTCGTTGCTGCCTAAGCGCAATTGAGTACGCTCTCAAATAGCCGGTCCGTTTATCCGGCATCCGTCAAAGCAACGGGAGCTTTAAAAAAATTCTCGCTGAATACAAAAAAATTCTTATTTATATTTCAATAATCGCAACCGCATATGTTGTGCCGGCACTTGTGAGAAATCTACCTGTGAAATAAGCATATCGTCAGGTCACTGGCGTAAAAAAAGGTTATCATAGCGGCCCGTCGTATAAAATACTTTAAGCAAGGACAATGGGCGAGGCGGATGTGACAAGACTGGTTCCGTCCGCTGTATTTTAAAAAATTGCGATGGGAGTTGGAGTATTGCCTGAGTTTCAAAGGCCGGCGTCATGGTACCGAGAAATAATAAAAAGCCCCTTGTGTCGGACAATCAGCGGGGGGATAATTTTACTTATGCTGACTTCGGCGGCTTCGGCGCTGGTTTGTTGGACCGTAACCCATCCGCCCCGCCATCTTCCTGACCGGACACCTGCCTCTGTGGGCCTTGCCTATCGGGATGTGACCTTTTGCAGCCGCGAGGACAGGCTTGAAATAAAAGGGTGGCTGCTGCCCGCCGCTAATAGCGACAGGGTAGTTATCATGGCCCACGGTTATCGCAATAACCGGCTGCAGGATGACGTGCCCGCGCTGTCGCTGGCCCGGGAACTGGTGAAGGCCGGGTATAATGTGTTAATGTTTGATTTCCGTAATTGCGGGGAATCAGCCGGTGCTATTACCTCCATCGGGCAATATGAAGTAAGGGATTTGCTGGGGGCCGTGGACTTTGTACGTCACACGCCGGGTATTTCCAGGCGGGTGGCCTTGCTCGGTTTTTCCATGGGGGCCGGTACGGCTATACTGGCGGCGGCCGGGGAACCGGCGGTGGATGCGGTAATTGCCGACAGCCCTTTTGCCGACCTGGAGAAACACCTGAAAGACAAATGTCATCCTTTAGGGAGCGTGCTGGTGCCGGAATTAAAGTTATTGACCGGGCTGCAGCCGGAGCGGGTGGCGCCGGCCAAGGAAGTAAGCAAGCTGGCGTCGCGGCCTCTTTTATTGGTTCACGGGGAGGCCGATAAGGTTATATCAAAGGTGAGCAGCGAACAAATATGGCGTGCGGCCGGACCTGCCGCCAGCCTTTGGACCGTGCCGGAGGCAGGCCATTTGAAAGCGTATGCCGTGGCGGGTTCTGATTACTCCCACCGGGTGATCGGGTTTTTGGATGATGCTTTGCGGTAGAGCTGTCTGAGATATTAAATGTATGCAATAGAAGTTGTACATAACAACATATTGTTAATTTTGAAGATCGCTTGGGCGGTCTTTTACATTTTGTTTGGAGAAATCCATATGTTATAGATATAATGTTGCCGGTATGAAGGTAAAAGTTATGATAATATAATTGCAGTATTCTTAATGTTGTTGCCAAGGACGGGAACAATAAGTGTAAGTATGCAGAAATTACTATTTCGTTTGCTAATGAAAACAATTTAAAAGTAAGTATGTGCTTTGGGGCTGTAGCAAAATTTTTTGTTTAGTGTATTTAGAGAACGGAGTGAAACACTTGCGGCCAGGACAGGAAATAAAACTGCAAATAACGGATATTAATCGTTACGGCGACGGTATTGGCCGGGCGGAGGATGGTATGGTGGTTTTTGTCCCCGGTGCGGTAACCGGGGAGCGGGTTACCGCGCGCATTGGGGAACTGCGTAAAAGATATGCCCGGGGGACGCTGTTGGAAATCGTTATTCCATCGGAACATAGGGTAGCAACTGTCTGTGGTCTGGCTGAACGCTGCGGCGGCTGTAATTTGCAGCATATTGCCTATGGCGAGCAACTACGCTGGAAGACTGCTCTGGTCAGACAAAACATGGCTCGCATAGGCGGTGTCGACGAAGGTGTGGTGCGCGATATCATTGGTATGCCGGACCCCTGGCACTATCGCAACAATGTGCGGTTTAAGGTTCAGCGGCAGGCTGGGAAAGTAACCCTGGGGTTTTTCGCTGCGGAATCCCACCGGTTGGTTGCGGGCATTGATGGCGGTCTTGCAACTCCGTGTCTGTTGGCCCACCGGGAGTTGAGCCGGGTGGCCGAGGCGGTACAAGCGTTGCTGGAAGAGAGCCCGGCGGGCGCGGCATTACCGGAGGAGGTTATGCTGCGCCGGGGCAGTACCGGTGAAATAATGGTGGTATTGATGGGCAAGCTTGGAAGTGCTGCAGGCACAGGTGTGCAAAACACGGATGTCCTGGCCGGGCTAAGCGGTGAAATATCCGCTATTCCCGGGGTGGTGACGGTGGTGGGGTATACCCGAACCGGCGGTAAAAAGACAGGCGGCCGCTATCAAACTCTAGCCGGCCGGGGTTATATCGAAGATGAGCTGGACGGATTGCATTTTCGTATTTCCGCCGCCTCCTTTTACCAGGTAAACCCATCGCAAACCGCCGTACTTTATAAGCAGGTACTGAATTACTGCGACCTTCGGGGGCATGAGGAAGTGGCCGATGCTTACTGTGGGGTAGGTGCCATTGCCCTTTACGTGGCCAGGTACGCCAAAGCGGTGCAGGGTTACGAGGTAGTGCCGGGGGCGGTGCGGGACGCCGAAGACAACGCTGTGCTTAACGGTATAAAAAACACCCGTTTCTTTGCCGGTGCGGTGGAGCGGGTGCTGACTGAGCACGTGAACAAGGGATATCGTCCAGAGGTAGTGGTGCTGGACCCGCCCCGCAGCGGCTGTCGTCCCGAGGTATTGGATGCATTGGCCCAAAGCGGTGCCGGACGGGTGGTCTATGTTTCCTGTGACCCGGCCACCCTGGCCAGGGACGTGGGGTATCTGCACCGGTTGGGTTACCGGCTGCAAGAAGTGCAGCCGGTGGACATGTTCCCGCAGACGGGGCACGTTGAGTGCGTGGTTCTGATGACGTATTGTGGTTTAAAGGGCAAATAAGACGGTTTGACCACAATATATAGTGGCTTTGAAGCGAAAAATGAGCAAAAATTGGGCTTAAAAAGTGTATTTTTCGGTCCTTTTTTTTGGGGCATTTTATAGATGACATTGGAGATTTTTGAAGATGTTACTCTTAAAACCACAATTTGAAACAAAAAAATTGGTTGTATATAACCAATACAGCTTATTTCTTTGTGTAGTTATAATAAAATTTGCTTGATAAACAAGTTTTATAGAAGTATTATATATAGATACTTAAAGGGGATAAATTTAGGTTATTTAACAATTGTGTAAAATGCTTCGTAAAGGAATGGTTTTCTTGGTTAATACATACAAAGAAGAGTTTGAGCATTTATATAGCGAAAATTATCATAAAGTTTACAACCTTGCGCTTGGGCTTACTGGAAATCCTGACGAAGCTGAAGAAATTACCCAGGAAGCGTTTTATCGTGCTTTAAAATCTTATGGTTCATTTAGGCATGATAGCTCATTTTTCACATGGATATATCGAATTACGCTGAATGTAAGCAATAATTATTTGAAAAGGAAAAAAAATTTACCTACACAATATTTGGAGGATGAGCTGGAGAAATTAGGGTTAAGGGTAGAAAATATAATTGATTCAAATCCGGCGGAGAATGACCCTGAAACTCTATATTTGGCAAGGGAAACTAGGTTTAAATGCTTGCACAGTCTTACCGAATGTCTAACCGGCGAACAAAGAAAAATATTCTGCATGGTAATTACACTTGGGCTTTCTCACAAACAAGTAGCAGAAATTCTTGGCTGTTCCCTTAATAAGGTAAAGACAACCTTGCATAGAGCTAAGAAGAGGTGGTTTGGGTATATGAATAACAGGTGCAGTTTGATTAAAAAATCTAATCCCTGCAAATGTGAACAATGGGTGTGCTTTGCTTTGAAGCATGGTTGGATTACGAAAGAGGAAACTTCGATTAAAAAACAAGCAGTAAACACTCATGCTCTACAGGAAGCTAAGAAGCTTAAAAATCTTAAAGAGCTATACCAGACACTTTATCCGGATTCTGCCGACCAAGCATTAAAAGAGAGAATCCGAGAAGGAATTAAGAAAAAAGAATGGCAAATACTTTCATAATAATTTTTTGTAACCTTTTCCTTCCCCGGTTGTCTAATTTATAGACTATGATTGAGGAGGGATTTTTTATGGGTAAATTACTGCATAGTTAGAAACAAGTCGGTTGGCATTGCGTCAAAGGGATGTGGCAAGTACATTTCAACTTGTCCAGTAAAAGCATTTACCAAAACCCTACTGTGCTGGTATGTCCTCTTGTGTCGTATTCTACTACACCAATTATGCCTATTCATGTACGTTGAGGTAATACCCTAATCAGTTATAAATGGTGAACTGTAATATCGTGTGTAATGAGGAGGAAAATTTATGAAAAGTGAAAAATTGCGTTTATGTACTCCAGATAAACGGCATGCTGCCGTATGTGGTTTGTTTTGTCCTTCGTGTACTTATTTTATTGGAACTAAGGAAGCTCCAGAAAAGCTCAAAGAGAGGGCAAAACTTTTTAATCGTCCAGTTGAAGAATTGGAATGTTATGGCTGCCGGTCCGAAAAACTATTTTTTTTCTGTAAAGAAAATTGTAAAATGAGAAATTGTGCGGCTGAAAAGAAGATAGACTTTTGCGGTGAATGCTCTGAGTATCCTTGTGCCGAATTAAAAGAATTTCAAGTCCAATTGCCACATAGAATAGAGCTGTGGAAATCTCAAGAGCGTATAAAGGAAGTTGGGTATGAAAAATGGTATGAAGAAATGATTGAGCATTACTCGTGTCCAGAATGCGGCACATTGAATTCTGCCTATGATATGGCATGTAGGAAATGCGGTACAACGCCTAGTTGTAATTTTGTGAATCTACATAAGGACGAAATTATACAAAGTTCGAGCAAGTTAAAGCTTTCTGAATAATATTCCAAATGTTAACTCAGCCTTCGAGGTAAATATACGAAGGCTGAGTTGATTTATAAGATAGTTGAATAATAGTTGGTTATTTACCAGCAAAAAAGAATTAACCGATATAAAATACATCAGGATTATCGTCACAAGGCATGGGGAGTGCGTGATGAAAATATATCATAATGAACCTGCCGCCAAGGGGTAACCAACTTCTAACGGCATCTTTTTTGACCGTTCAAGGCACGTTGAAGCAATCGTGAAGCTTAAGAAGCGGTAGGAAAAAGTAAATAGAATGAATAGTCAATAATTGCAGACATAACAATGACTATCCTTTCGTTAAAATTTGTTGTGTGGATAATTCAATCAATTATTGACGAAAAAATAGGAGCATCAGACCTGACACTATCCAAAATGAAAGGGGGACAAATAGTGACTCCTATTGGCACCATCTCGGTGGAAAACTACCAAAGACCTGCATGGACTTTTAATAAGATACTATATATTGAAAAAGAAGGGTTTTTCCGAAGTTTGAAAGATGCAAAATTTCCAGAAAGACATGATATAGCTTTATTAACATCTAAAGGCTATGCCAGCAGAGCAGTACGGGATCTATTAGATATGCTGGGGGATACAGAAGAGGAGATATTATTCTTTTGTGTTCATGATGCCGATGCCGCAGGGACTAAGATATATGAAAGTTTACAAGAGGAAACCAAGGCAAGGCCGGGTAGAAAAGTTAAAATAATTAATCTTGGACTTGAGCCTGAAGAGGCATTACAGATGGGGTTAGAGCCTGAAAGCATAGAAAATAAGGATAGGAACAAAGCAGTAGCAGATTATGTTCCGTCCGCTTGGAAAACATGGCTACAAACCAATAGGGTTGAGTTAAACGCTATGACAACTCCACAGTTCTTAGGCTGGCTGGAAGGAAAAATATTACAATATGATAACGGTAAAATAATACCGCCTAATGAGGTAATAAAAGAGAATTTATTAAAGAATGTAGATAGCGTTCAGCGAAGAAGGTTGCAGGATGAAATATTAAGGGAAGCCAATTTTGAAGAAAGAGCAGCAGATGCATTAAAAAAACGGATGGAAAGTATAAATAACAAAATGGGTAATATTCGACAGGAAATAGAACAATGTTTATGTGCTGATGGTGTAAAATTGTGGAAGAATGCGGTGTGGGATATATCGCTAGAAATAACAGGACAGGAAATTTTAAAATTAGATTTTTGATTTTGGATTTATCTTGATAAATTTCCGTGTGGAAATAGCAAATTTTAAATTTTAGAGAATGGAAAATAAACTCTGGTTAGCCGCCGGAGTTTTTCTATTCTCAGGGAGGAGAGAATTATATGGAATTTAAGCGGTTAAATATAGATTGTTACTGACGATCTGTAACGTCCAGCAATAGACGGTGTTAGTTGTCCGTGAATTGACGGACTTAGTGCCCACCGGCCCGGGGAAGGGAGAATTATAACAATTCTCCCTGGATAACCAACTTCACCATGTGATCATCAATAATCCGACGACCGTTTTGAGCTCCATAGAGCAAGCAATGGGTGCAGACTTTGTTAACAAGCCTGACTGCACCGCTGGAATACCGGAACACCTGATCAACCGCATTATCTGAAAAGATATCGTGTTCGGCACCGGCATAAGCCAGGTGCCGATTAATATATTCCCCGACTTGGGAACGGTCCAGGTGCGGCAGTTTACACTGCAGGTCGATCCGTTGGCGGATGGCGGCGTACGCTTGAAGCTGGAACTTATCCCACAGTTCGCTCTGACCCACCAAGATCAGGGCCATAGGACTTTGGGCATCCATTTTAAAGTTCAACAAGAATCGTACCTCTTCCAGCATTTCTTTGTCCAAAAGATGCGCTTCGTCTACGATAACAACCGGCTGCAGTTGCTGAATACCGCGCATGAGTTCGACTTCCCGGTGCAACTGGCGCTTGGCGTCGCCGCGATAAAACTTGGCTTCACAGCCTAGCTGTTCCAATAGGCCCTTGTAGAAATGCCGGGGGGTAAGTTTGGAGTCCGCCAGATACATCACCATGAACATGGCCGGATTTAAAGAGGCCTTGAACAGGCGGATGGTGGTTGTTTTACCGGTACCGCAGTCACCGGTAACCACGGCGAAAAGTTGCCTACGGGCGGCATATTCCAATCGGCCCAGTGTCTCATCTAGCATCAGCGATTGGTACAACTGATCCGTTGGGATGTCCCGGGAGAACGGTGTTTTAGACAGGCCGTAGAAGGATTCAAACATGACTGTTATCCTCCTTGTTCACGGCTCTAAAAGAAATGGCTGGAGCCTGCTGCTCTTTACGCTGCTGGTTTTTCAGGGCGGCTGCAGCCAGGAGTCGCGACGATTCGGCGGGCTTGGGCTGCAGGTGTTCCGGCAGCGGGGGGCGTTTCCCGGCTCGCTGGCCGATTACTAACTGCCTAGCTGTCCAGGGTGCGTGCCCTTCATATTCAATAGTCAGTTCAGTGATGTTAGCGGGGTCGTAGATGACTTGCACTTTACACCCGATAAACGGCAGCCCGACTTCGTACTTATTGCCGTTAAAGCTGATGCAGCCAGCCTTGTCCACTTTCCGTTTTTCACAGTGCAAAAAGGCGTTAGCGATGGTTTGTGGATCCAAATACCTTAGTGCCTTGTTGTCACTGCGGTAGGCAGCATGCGGGCTGGCGCTACCATCTAGCCCGGAATGCGGCTTGTTGTGGTAGCACTCCTCCAGCCAGACCCAAAACAGCTCATTTAACTTGTCCAGCGATTGTGGTTTTTCCAGTTTGGCCTCGCCTAAGAAGGCGTCCACCACCCGGTTAAACCTTTCTACTTTACCGGTTGCCTCCGGAGAGTACGGTTTTGCAAATACTAGCCGGGTGCCTAATTTGCTGCAGGTGCGATGCATCCATTTAGTGCGATACTGGCTACCGTTGTCGAAATATACCGCTTCGGGAACTCCGTATTTGTGAATCGCTTTACGGAAGCAATCTTCTACAATGACCTGATCCAGCGTCGGGTAGAACTCGCCGTGCAGCACAAAGCGGGTGGCATCGTCGATGAAGGTGACCAGGTAGACCTGCTTTTTAGCGCCATCCTTGCCGATTGGCAGGTAGGGGCCGTATTTGATGTCGGAATGTACGAGCTGGTTGCGGTGCTTCTTTTGGAATCGCCGAGCCGCCACGCCGCTGTCGGAGTACATGCGCATCTGTCTTGTGCTGTAGCCTTTCTCGGCCAACTTCTCCTGCAGGGTGCTGCGTTTAATCCGCCCTTCCTGGATCAGCCCTTCCCATTCCATAATCTGAATGATCTGAGCGATGCTGCGACCGGGCACCTCACGACGCAACAGGATGGCCTGAGTTAGGATATTTGATGGTATAGCTTCTTCGGTTTGCCGGCCTTTGCCTTTAGGTTTTAGTCCCCTAAAGCCGACTGCCCGGTACTGGGCCAGGTATCTGCGCAGCGTACGCTCGGATAGTCCGGTCTGCTGGCAGATATCTTTCTTAATTTCCCTGATTTTGGCCGCATCAAGCCCGTCCGCTAGCAGCGGGGATAGTAGTTGCATCCGCTGAGCGGCAATCTCTTCGGCCTTTTGTTGGTCTTTCATGCTAAAACCCCCTAATTTTTAGGCTTAGCATGAGTTTATATCCTGACCGTCAGGACGGGAATGCAGAACGGGTATGTACCCAACAATTTGTGTTTGCCACTGATCGGACAACTCTGGCCAGCCAGCCGGTGGCGTTGCCAACATAGTCCCAAATCCTTGTGAGCGCAGACTGGGAAAGACAGGACGATTCTTTCACAGATTGGTTACCGAGTAAGGTAGCGATGGAGGCCAGGCAACCCAGGAAGTGATAATACATTTCACTAAACCAACTGCGCCAACGGCCTAATGTGGATTCGTCAGCGGTGACGGTCAGTGCGGTGTCTCCGGCTATGACCGCCTCAATGCTTTTTCTGCTGTGGCGTTTGTACGGGACGAGTATATCCGGAAGTTCGTGATGGATCCGACGGCAGTGTTCACAACGGAGCCGGCGAATGATGAGCACGATCTGATCGCCAAGGCCATTTATGTACTTGCGTTGCCGGCTGCCGATGACATCCAGTGGCCCGTTACAACAGGGACAGGGAATCTGCTCCGCGCTCTTTACAAAAAACACTTTTTTCAAGGTTTTCAATTAGCTCATATTCTGTTAAAATGACCATACGTGGTGGCGCCCCTGGTATTGCTGTTGCTGCAGCAGTACACCAAAAAAAGGGGCGTCTTTCCTTTCTTCATGATATGGTCATTATATATGGCAACTTCTGGACAGGCAACACCATCAGCTTTCGGGCATTACAGGGCGGCAGGAACAATAGATGACTTAAAACACGCTGAATATAATCCCAGGAAGGATTTAAAGCCTGGTGACACTGAATTTGAGAAAATCCGCAACAGCATTACAGAGTTCGGCTATGTGGAGCCAATTATTGTAAATATTGATTTGACCATTATTGGTGGCCATCAGCGATGCAAAGTATTAAAAGAATTAGGATATACCGATGTGGATTGTGTAATCATTGATATTGATAAAACAAAGGAAAAAGCCTTAAATATTGCTCTTAATAAAATTTCCGGTGAATGGGACTTTGAATCCTTGGCAAAATTGCTGGATGAATTAAAGGAAAAAGATTTCAATATAGAATTTACCGGTTTTGATTTCTCCGAAGCGGAGCGGCTTTGGAATGAATATATGCCGGAGGATGATAATGAAAAGGAAGATGAAATTCCCGATGTGCCGGATAAACCGGTAATTCAGCCGGGGGATATAATTATGCTTGGCAGACACAGGCTGATCTGTGGCGATGCCACCAAGGGTGAGGATTTAGAAAAACTAATGAATGGCAAGAAGGCCAGGCTTACCGTAACAGATCCTCCATACGGAATCTCTTATGTAGGTAAAACAAAGGATGCACTGACAATTCAAAATGATAACCTGGATGATGAAGAATTCTATAATTTTCTGCTTAATGCTTTTAAAAGAATATATGGGTTATCCGATGACGGAGCAAGCCTTTATGTGTTCCACGCCGATGCCAAGGGGTTAATATTTAGAAGAGCTTTTATTGATTCAGGATTTAAACATTCTCAATGCTGTATATGGGTAAAAAATACATTTGTTATGGGAAGGCAACCATACCAGTGGCAGCATGAACCGGCTATCTTTGGTTGGAAGCCTACAGGATCACATTATTGGAATGGTGACAGAAAGCAGAGTACTATTTGGAATTTTGACAAACCAAGAGCCAATGATGTCCATCCGACCATGAAGCCGGTACCACTAATTGAGTACATTATTAAAAATTCCAGTAAATATGGTGATATTGTCGTGGATACTTTTCTCGGCAGTGGTACCGCTCTTATTGCTGCGGATAATACGGATAGGATCTGCTACGGCTCTGAGCTTGATCCAAAATACTGCCAGGTTATTATTGAAACGCTGGATAAATTATAAGGATGGCGTAAATGGCGATGATGTGATTATCGAAAGAGATGGGCAGGAGTATAAGTACTCGGAATTGAAAAATGGGCTGGTTGCTTGGTGACGAATACCATGAAGTATCTATATAAGCGGAATCTTCTCCTCCTCTATTCCTTTATAGCTTATTTTGATATAATCGGAAATGGTAGGGAGAATGTAAAATATGAGCATACTAAGTTTTAAGGAAATTCGGTTCAGAATTGATGAGTCTAATAAAAATGCTGCAATAAATAATAGAAACCTATATCCCATTCAAGAGCAAGCGTCCATTGTTGAAATCTGGGAATATGTGCCATGTTGTTGTGATGATAGCTGCAGTTGTAAAAAGTATAAAAGGTCATACCACTGGAAGCCAAAAGACGGACTAAAATTTGATGATATCCTAATTGGTTATTTGCGGATGTTTGTTGATGTCAGAAAGCATAATACAATCATTGACATTATACATAAAGATAATATTGATTATAATAAATTGCCGCCAAGAATTGTTGGGGCAGTTGAAAGCCTTGTTTACTTGAAGAATAAATGGGATTTGCTTTATAAGAAAGCATTGAATATTAATAAATCATTGGTCTGTGATGACTGGTGTGATGAATTCTGGATGCATGAATTCAGCTTTCCAATATCAGATAGCGTATATCGGGCAAAACAATATTCAATACTTCTTCCAGATATTTGCATACCTTATGATAATGCATCCAGAAACAAAATAAAATCATTCCTTGGTGTTACATCCAGCGCTACTTATTATGAAATGCTAAAAAGGCTCAGAGTTAAGATTAAAGCAATAATAGAAGCTGAGGAATCTGATTTAACTGCTTTTCAAAGGTTAGATAACCCTGCAAAAGCTATAGGTTTTAATTGTCATAAAATTGCACTAAGAAGAGAAGATATTAATTATGGGAAAGTATATCTGCCCTTGGAAAGACCTATCTCAAGAGTGATTGATAAAATGTTTTATAAACCAACAGTATAGATTTTTGCCTAGAACCCTTCATTTAACTTGATTTAATGTGCATTCAGAGTGATTAATGGTGTACACCAAATCAAGAAATGGAGGGTTTTTAATGGTAAGAATTGAAATGGGATTGACTGGCATTTCTAGGAAAGAGGCTGCTGGTATAATTGCTGACTACCTGAACACTAAACCGGCCTATAAGGGTGGGCTTACATACCAATATAATATTGGTGATTGGACAGTGTTTATGGACGGAGGGGTTGCGCCGGAAAAAGCAGATGGAGATGCTGGTGATGATTACAAGGTTGGCATTGGTATTCCGGAAAGCACGGAGGAAGAATTAGCCGGAGTATTTAAGGCTCTGGATGGAGCAAAAGCTATCATCAATGACAGTTGCAAATTGACAGTGACTATTGATAGCACGGGCCATACAGATAGAACAAAGGATAATTTGATAAATCTCTTTGGAAGCAAAAGGGAATTGATTTTCAAGGCATTTGGCGTTAAGGATGGTAATATTAAAATTGAAAATGATAAGATTGTGTTCCAATTATTTAGGGCAACGTTGGATGCCAACAGAATTATTATATATAAATATTTTTGCATTTTGCTGAATCAATTGGCTCTGAATTTAAAAACGGCCAGCAAAAAAAAACTGAAAGTGATAACCCCAAGTTTACCTTCCGGGTTTTCCTTATCCGGCTAGGCATGGTAGGCGGTGAATATAAAATAGCCAGGAAGGTTTTGCTTGAAAACCTGGAAGGAAATTCGGCCTTTCGGAGTGGAAGCAAGCCGGAAAAGGTAAAGGAAGAAAATGTATTTCCTTCTGAAATTAGGGGAATTATAAGAAACACCTGAAGTGGGTACAGAGCATATTGATTAATTAATTTGAATGGGAGTTCGATGAAAAATACATGCTTATTATCAAATGAAGATAGATAAATATAGATGCAAAGCCCGCTTTAAGCGGGCTTTCTGATTATTAAAATAATGTTTAATAGAAGGGTTTATACCTTAATTGCAGAATATTAACTGCATAAAGGAGTGAATATTGTGGAAAAAGAAAATATAGTTCAATTTATTAATAGGAAAAAAGGTGAACCTTTATTAAATATTATTTTAACAGACAGGAAATTATTACAAGGGAAAAGTATTGAACCATTAATAAAGTTAATGGAATCAGAAGGAATCAATGAACTTTTTCATGAATCTTCAGAATGGTTTTTAAGAATAAATGGTGACTACAAAAACAAATACGCAAAGGGACTTAAACAAGGTAATATTGGTCAATTATCAAAATCATCCTGGGGAACTGTGTTTAAAGGACAAAATGAATTTATTAATCCATTATATGTAAATTACTCGGGGCAGGATTTTGAAAAGTCCAAAGAATGTTTTGAAAAAAGTGGCATTATTGACAGCCTTGAAAAATACATAGAAAAAATTGGTGTATTAAATGATGAGTTAAACGAACCAGATAACGAAAAAGCAAATTTGCTATGGTTTAGGGGTCAGAGCGCTGAGTGGGAATTGATTCCAAGTATTTATGTACAGTTTTTAAAGAATAGCTGTTCAATAGAAGAGATAAATGATATAGAAATAAAGCTAATTAATGAATTTAAATCATTATCATGGCCATATTTAGATTATATTCCTGATAATGAGTGGGAATGGCTTTTTATTATGCAGCATCATGGATTACCAACAAGGTTACTTGATTGGACAACAGACCCACTAATTGCATTAGCATTCGCCTTGAAAGTAGATGATTTTAGTATGGATGAAGACGATAAGGAACCAGTTGTATGGGTATTAGACCCAATAAAGCTAAACTCAAGTAATAAAATGCATAGATGTATTTCTTCTTATAAATATATACCTAATATATGTCTGTTAAAAAAAGAAGAGTTAAATGGATATGAGCCGTTAGAATACACAGGTAGTTATGATAGTGTTTTACCCTTAGCTGTGATTGGGCCATTAAATAACAAAAGAATTACAAGCCAAAATGGTAATTTTTCTATATTTCCAATTGTTAATAGAACATCTAAGTTTGTAGAATATAGCAAAAATACTATGGGTGAGAATTGTGAATATATAAAAAAACTAATTATTAGTAAGGGTACAAAATCAAAAATTAAACAAAAGCTTATTCAAATTGGATATAATAAAGTTAGATTATATCCAGAACTACAGTCTGTTTCACATGAGATAAAAAGAAAGTTTGGTTTGACAAAATAATAAACAATATGAGGAAGCCTCAGAAAGGGCTTCCTTTTTGTTGCCATAATTGCAGAAGGAGTAGGTGAGGTGATATGGGAAGCAGAAAAGGAATTCCAAATAAAATAAGGAAGTATGAAACGGACATATTGCCCCGATTCTCGGACATTAAGGATTGGATAATGCAGGGAGATACAGTAAAGGCAAGTATGTTCGAAATTATCTATATCTCCTGACACTTGGTATAGATATTGTAAGGAGCATGAAACACTCTCTGAATTAGTAAATCTGGGCAGGAGCGTGTTATGTAACGAGGTGGAAAATTCACTTTTAAAACTTTGCAACGGCTATGAGTATGAAGAAATCAAGACAACTGTTGAAGATGATAAAAATGGCAAGAAACGTACCAAGATTGAAAAGATAAAACGCCATCAACCACCCTCTGCTCAGGCAATATCCTTTTTCCTGCGTAACAGGATGCCGGAGGAATGGTCTGAAAAGAAAGAGCTTATATTGGATACCAGCCAAAATGAACAAGCCAGGAAGAAGCTCTTCCTTCAGATGATAAATGGCGATATTGAAGCCGAGTATGAAATAATAGATGATCAAGAAGTACAGCCGGAAAACGAAGAAGAATAATCTTATGTCGTCAGTTTTTGCCAGGATAAATGCCTTTATTGGGGCAAAAAATGCCTGAAATCAAGCCGATTACAATGCATAATTAGTCTTATGTATCCAGTTGACTTGTGAGCAATAAAGAGGGAACATGAACACACCAAATAAAGGAAGGGTGTGTTCATGTGCTTGATTTAAGCGGATTTGAGGTGTATCTGAAGAGCAAAGAATTTAGTCGGAACACAATTGGCTGCTATATACGAGACAGCAGGACTTTCATTGAATGGTACACCGGTAGGACGTGAGTATTCCGGAGCAAAATTCATCACCTGTCCGGTACATGGAAATCAACATTCCGGGTTTTGGGAGATCATGATTCCGTTAAACGGAAATCAGTTTCTATAAATCTTATAATGGAATTATGCATCGCAAGATGTAAATCCATTATAAGGATGTCATGATTATGACCAAGTATCGAGAAATCCTAAGGCTAACCAGTCTTGGATTCACCCAGCGCAACATCATGCAAAGCTGCAATGTTGCACAGAAAACTGTTGTCAAAGTCCAGCATCGTGCAAAAGAATTAAATCTTGCATGGCCATTGGACGAACTCATGACGGATAAGGCTTTAAAAGATTTGATGTTTCCTAAAGCAGGCAAAGACATTAGAACCAAAAGGATGCCAAATCTAACCTACATCCGCAAAGAACTATTCCGTAATGGGGTCAGCAAAAAGCTCCTGTGGACAGAATACATGGAGGATTGCCGCCTGAACGGCCAAGAACCACTCATGTATTCGCAGTTCTGCTATTACATCCAGCAGGACGAGCAGAAACGCCGTGCTACCATGCACATCAACCGCAAACCAGGGGAACAAGTTGAGGTTGACTGGGCGGGAGATCCAGCACACATCATTGATCCGGATACCAGTGAAATCATCAAAGCCTACATCTTTGTCGGTGTTATGACCTACAGCCAGTATACCTACGCGGAAGCATTCATCAATGAAAAGCAGCAGGCATGGATCAGTGCCCATATCCACATGTACCAGTATTTCAACGGTGTGGCAAAAATCCTAGTACCCGACAACGCAAAAACGGCCGTGGTACATAATGGCGGATGGTATAATCAGCAGCTAAATGCCGTCTACCATGAGATGGCTGAACACTACAGCACAGCCATTATACCTGCAAGGGTTTGCCACCCCAAAGATTATTCTCAAAATGGTATTATCTTTAAAATCAGCAAAACTGCTTAAGCATATAGCCAATCAATAGCTGAAAATTGAAGATAATAATCCATATATAGTGCTATCCTTTAGACAGCCTGATACAGGCCTGAAGGAGGATAACATATGACAAAACTAGAAACTGTCATCAATACCCTTTTGCAGCAGTTGAAATTTGAACTTGCCAATGAAACTTGGGAGTCTAGACGTCGTTATTTCAACCAAATGCTAAAGTGTGCTAATTCACTTGGCATTACGGAACCGTGCGCGGAGCTGTATGATACATTCATTAGAGATGACAATGGTTCGACGGAACGCCACGCACTGCATGTTCGCTGCGTAAGACTGGTTGACGCATTAGCATGTACACAAGCCCAAGATGAATACGGCATACCGTTCAACGAACCACCCATGCCGGATGATGCAAAAGTTCATGAGTTTTTTCAGGGCCGAGAGTTCCCAATAGCAGCAGACGTGCGTATTGATCACCTCATTGTCAAGGCTGAGATTGAAATGAAATACCTCAATCTCACGGATTCTACTATCGGGCAATACAAGCATTCCTGGATGGACATACGACGCTATTTTTATGATGCTGGTATTCTTGGATATGATGAAACATTGATGAAATGCTTCATCCAAGAAATAAACAACTTACGTAATAGTGGATCCATGAAGGAATGGAAGTGGAAAATTAACCGTAAGGCGGCACGTGTCCTGATGGAAGTTGCAAATACAGGGTGCTTCCTGTGGGGAATGATCAACCGAGATGCCAACTGCAACAGCTTAGAGACAGAATCTATTCGTTCACAGTACCTTGTATCGTTGGAACAGCGTAATCTCAGCAAATCCACAATCGACCTGCACGATTATGTATTCCGAAAAACCGTGGAGTTCACCGAGATAGAAACTCTAAAGGATTTACTATCTCTAACACCCGAAAAGATCCATCTTGTCATTACAAAATTTGCATGCATCTGCAATAGGCGGAGCATGGCAACTATACTTCCAATCCTGCGTTCACTGTTGGCGTTTTTTTTTACAGTTGGCCTGATCAAAAAGGATTTGTCCGGCCTTGTAATGGGAGGTTTTGTACAGCGGGGCTCGGTTGCCGCATATATTTCTGAAAAGGATCAGACAGAACTGGTTGCATATCTGGCTAGAGAGTCTAAACGCACAAAAGCAGTAATTCTTCTTGCCATGAATTTGGGATTGCGTGATTGTGATATCTGCAATCTCACTTTTCAGGCGATTGACTGGCGAAATGATAAAATCAGGCTGATCCAGAAAAAGACAGGTGAACCTCTCGTACTACCATTGCTCCCGGATGTAGGCAACGCACTAATGGATTACATTCTGAATGAGAGACCGAAACGAGCTGACCATTACCCCTATATATTCTTACGGAAACAGGCGCCTCACAATAAACTGACTTCAGTTTACTCAATCTGTTCCGGACTGCTTGGTTGCCTGGGGATTAAGCCGGTAAACGGTACTGCTACGGGCGTGCACCTTTTTCGGTATTCCATGGTACATAGACTTCTTGCAGCTAAAGTACCTCACCAAGTCATTACTGATGTGCTTGGACATACCTCAAAGGAATCCGACAAGCCTTATCTGTCCATGGAGGAATCCATGCTCCGGATGTGTGCTCTGAATCTATCCGTCATAGGCAGGGTTTCATGGAGGGGTGGTGCTTCTGATGACTGATTATATATTTAAAAGCCTCCTTGGTGTTTGCATTAGAGACTTTATCAGCCAGAAACGGGCATTAGGTTATCCTTACCAGTCTTCAGCACGAATACTGTATCACTTTGATTTACTTGTGGCTGAGAAGTTCCCGGGAGAGAGCACAATCACACAAGAAATGGGCTCTACGTGGATCCATTCAAAGCCTGGAGAGCATCCAAACGGCCTTTTAAGGAGGGTTACTCCGGTAAGGCAGCTTGGTAAATACATGAAAGGGCTCGGATACAATGTTTATGTTATTCCCGGTCATATCCCGGATAGGCAAGTTAAGTATGAGGCCCATATTTATACGACCGCAGAGTTGAAAGCCTTTCTCAAGGCCATTGATCATTGCCCTCCTTCACCATTTTCTCCGACCAGGAGATATGTCATGCCGGTCATTTTCCGCATGCTATTCTGCTGCGGGCTGCGTTCCTCGGAAGCACGCCTACTGAAAAAAGAGGATGTTAACCTCGAAACAGGAAAAATATCCGTCCGGGAATCCAAAGGCTGGAAAGCCAGGATCGTATTCATGAGCGAAGATCTGCAGAAAGTATGCAGGGAGTATGATTCTATAATGGAATCCATATTGCCTGGTAGGCAGGCATTTTTCTCGAATAAAGATGGAACTTGTTACAATAAGTCAGTTATTGATTGCTGGTTCCATGAGTTCTGGGACAAACTGCCAGAAGCTAGGGCGGTTACAGGAAACCCCGCAAGAGTGCACGACTTCCGTTATCCGTACATAAATAAAATCCGAACCTTCAGTAAAACAGCGTAATAATAAGCCTTTCCCCAATAGAAAGGTATGGATTTTATTTTCATGCTGTATACTCCGAGCAGGAGGTGTACAGATGAATACACAAAATCTAAGGGATAATTATCCCAAACTAATCGGCTACATGGAAAGGGCCGGTTATAGTGCCACATATATAATAAAAGTGCGGCGCGAGATAAACCACATTCTCTCCAGGGCGGATTCAAATGGTTGGACGTCGTACAAGGATATTTATCAAGAGTACGCGAATAAATCCACTTCCCGGAGCTATCTGCGCAACATACTAAATTGCCTTGGTATTATTGAGCGATTTGACAATCGCGGTCAGTACCCTGATGGACGGCATCGGCAGCAGATCATCAAGCGCGGCCTGTATCACTTGTTGTTGCCGGAGTTCAAAGCGGTAGTTGACTGTTATCGGGCATCAGAAAGCAGGCGGAACAAGAAGGCAACCACGATCATATGCGAAGCGAGTCACGGCGCGAGTTTTTTGTACGCTTTACAGCAGAAAGGCATTAATACTTTCGGTGCGATTACAGAGGCGGATGTGTTATCTGTTTTCATTGGCGAGGACGACACACTGCGCCGGAGCTGCTCATACAAAAAAGACATCGCAGCAGTTCTCAAAGCCTGCATAAGGGAGAACCCTGAATACTCTGAGTTTACGAGAATACTGGCTTACCTGCCTGAATTGCGCGAACACCGCAAGAACATCCAGTATTTGAAGCCGGATGAAACGGATCAGATAAAACAGGCTCTCGAAAATGAGTATTCGAGGCTTTCGCTCAGAGACAGGGCGGTTGGTTCACTGGTTCTTTATACCGGGCTGCGTTGCTGTGACATTGCAGGTCTGAAAGTCAATGATATTGATTGGGAAAAAGAGCTAATCTGTATCAAACAGCAGAAGACTGGCGCTCCCCTTGAGTTGCCGCTTTCTGTTATAGTAGGCAATGCCGTCTATGACTATCTTGTGTCCAAACGCCCGGAAACCGAGTGTGAATTCATATTTATCTCTGAAAATCGGCCATATGGGCGTTTGTTGAGCGGAAGCATCGGCAATATTTCCGACAAGATAATGAAAGCCGCAAACATCAGACAAAACGCTGGCGACAGCAAGGGATTTCACATGTTTCGCCACCGCGTGGCAACAGAGCTTCTTGGCGGCGGTGTCCCGCAACCTGTTATCAGCAAAGCACTTGGTCATACGTCCCCCGATTCCCTGGAAGCATATCTCAGCGCCGACTTTAAACATCTCAAAGAGTGTGCGCTCAGTATAGAACGGTTTCCAGTGCCGGAGGGGGTGTTTGCACATGAGTGAGTTCATATCCTCCATTGCACCGCTCATGCGTGCGTTTGTTGCCTTTCGGAAGGCTTCTGGACGTTGGAATGAAGCCTCTTACGAAGTTAATCTGAGTCTGTTCGACAAGTATTGTGATAAGCATTTTCCCAATGTTTCTGAGTTGTCACAGGACATGGCGGATTCATGGTGCGCCCAGCGCGAAACGGAAGCAAACAATTCATGCCGATCAAGAATATATCCTGTTGTCAGCTTCATACGTTATCTGCGCAAACGCGGGATGACTTTCGTTACGGAGCCAACAGTACCACAAAAAGAGCCGAGAGACTATATCCCACACGCGTTTACTGAAGCGGAACTACAGAACTTCTTTATGGCTTGTGACTCAATATCCGCCGATCCGCCCACAGAAGAACAGTTGTCGCGGCGGATAACAGTCCCCGTATTCTTCCGGCTGCTGTATTCAAGTGGAATCCGAACGAATGAGGCACGGGCGCTGATGCGTGAAGACGTCGACCTTGACAGCGGTGTTGTGAACATCCGCTACTCCAAGGGTCATGCGCAGCATTATATTGTGCTGCATGATTCTATGCTTTTATTGATGCGGCAGTACGATGGAGCCATTGATAAAATGTACCCGAACCGGGTCTACTTCTTTCCTGCCAGAAAAAGAAACGGAGGCTTCCACAGAGCATCCTGGGTACAACGAAATTTCCACAAAGTGTGGCGTCAGCATAACTGCGGAAACGTTGTCCCATACGAACTCCGACATAATTATGCCGTTGAGAACATCAACGGTTGGACGGGCGTAGGGTTTGATTTTAACGCGAAACTGCTTTACCTTAGCAAGAGCATGGGTCATAGCGTTTTGGAAAGTACGAAATACTACTATTCGCTTGTTCCTGGGCTGGCCGACATCATTGAAGCTCAAACCGACGAGGGCGATGTCATCCCGGAGGTGAACTATGAGAGCTACTAACGAGTCCGTCGTTATTGCGAGGCACATTAACGCTTTTCTGAACGAATATGTTCCTTCCCAGAAGACCAGGAGCGCCCACACATTGAAAGCATATAGTGATGGGCTCAGTTTATATGTCGGCTTTCTTGAAACGGAAAAAGGCATAAAAGCAAGCACTCTCAACGGTGCTTGCTTTTGCGCCGTTAACATTGAGGAATGGCTTGTTTGGCTGATGGAGAGTCGTACGTGCAGCCCTGAAACATGCAACAATCGGTTGGCTTCGCTTAGGGCTTTTCTCAAGTACCTAGGCGGCAGAGACGTTTCATACCTTCACTTGTCGCAGGGCGCGTCACAGATTGAGCGAAGGAAAGCACACGCCAAAAAAGTGACTGGCATGAGTAAAAAAGCGGTGAGTGCCTTGCTTGAAGCCCCTGATCCGACTACAAAAGCTGGTCGCAGGGATATTGCCTTGATGGTCGTCATGTACAGCACCGCCGCACGGATAGACGAAATATTGTCTATGAAAGTTGAGCAACTACACTTGGATGTTGATAAGCCAAACATCACAGTCATCGGCAAGAGGGGCAAAATCCGAACGTTGTATTTGTTGCCAAAGGCCACAGCCCACCTTAGGGCGTACATCAAGGATTTTCACGGATCAGCACCTAATCCGTCATCTTTCGTGTTCTACTCAAGGAACACGGGTTCTACAGGGAAGATGAGCCAAAATGCTGTGAACAAACAGCTTCGCAAGCACGCACAAGTGGCGCGATCAGTCTGCGACGAAGTCCCCACAGACATTCACGCCCATCAGCTGAGGCACGCCAAAGCCTCTCACTGGTTGGAAGATGGTATGAATATCGTCCAAATATCTTTCCTCCTTGGTCACGCTCAGCTTCAAACGACGATGGTTTATTTAGACATAACCACTGAGCAGGAGGCAAAGGCATTAGCAACGCTCGAAGATGATAACGACAAATCTACACCTAAAAAGTGGCGCAATGCAGACGGCACCTTGTCCATGTTCTGCGGTGTGCGAGCAATGAAGCGGTAAATATTATCCGAACCTTTTGCTCGGAACTTTCTTTGATTATCATGATTTTGGCGAAAGGTTCGGATTTTATTTATGTACGGATAACTGAAAAAATCCGAACGTTTGGATTTCTTCCGTCACGGGTATGCGGTTCACCGATTGAATCAGTGGGTAAAGGAAGGTCATGACATAAACGCCCTCTATCCTTACTTGAGCGAATATATGGGGCATTCCAACTATGCTGATACGGATTATTACCTTTCCCTTGTGGAAGATTTTTACCCTGAAATGGAACAACGGCTTTCGTCAGTGAATGATGACATCCTGCCGGAGGTGCATCATGAAGAAGAATGAAATGTACTTTTACCAGTTGCTCCGTGACTTTCTGACCGATTATCTCATAACAAAAAGGAACTTCAGCGACAAGACAGCCAAAGCCTACCGGCAATCATTAAATCTTCTACGAAATTATCTGCGAGAGGAAAAAAGTATCCGCTTTGATCAGATGGAGTTTTCCTGTTTTTCAAGGAGCGTCATTTACGAATTTCTGATGTGGCTTAAGAACACCCAGAAAAATTCCACGCAGACACTTAACTTGAGGCTGTCAGCCATTAAATCCTTCCTGAAATACTGTAGTGAGGAAGACATGGAACTGATGCCGGTATATCTCGATGTTGCCAACATCCACGCATTCAAAGGCGTTAAGCGGCCAGGCGTTGAGTATCTGACACAGGAACAGCTGAAACTTTTATTCTCATTGCCCGACGTGACAACAAGACTTGGCAGGCGTGACCGTTTTTTTATGATCTTTACTTATGAAACGGGCGCAAGAATTCAGGAATTACTTGATTTACGGTTGAACTGTATCATCCGCGGCGATACCAGTGTACGGGTCAGAATCCAT
Source organism: Desulfoscipio sp. XC116 (assembly GCF_039851975.1). GTDB lineage: Bacteria > Bacillota > Desulfotomaculia > Desulfotomaculales > Desulfallaceae > Sporotomaculum. The sequence goes on along the minus strand of NZ_CP156660.1, from coordinate 2,854,507 downwards.
GGCAAGGGAAATAAAACAAGGTATGTCCCTCTTCTTGGATCAACGGTAAAGCATCTGGACGCCTATCTTGCAAACTTCCATAAAGGAAGTCCCTTGGACGCTTTACTGTTCTATACTATACATGATGCGCAGAAAACACAGATGAAAGCTGGAACAGTCGATTATTTCCTTAAGAAATATGGAAAACTCGCTCATGAAGCCGATACTGCTTTTCCGGAAGGACTGCATGCCCATATGTTAAGGCACAGCATTGCAATGGCTATGCATAAAAAAGGGATTCCTATCTCTTATATAAGAGACTTCCTTGGCCATAGCAGTATTGAAACAACGACTGTTTATTCCTATTCGGACGAAGAAACCATCACAAAGGCACTAGAGTCTATTGATCTTGAAGGAACCATCGGTAAAACAGTTGCAAAGCAGAAAAATTGGAAGGGCAAGGAGCAGTATCTACTTGAGTACTGCGGATTAAGCTGATTTATTATCTTCAAAACACGGCGGAACTGCCATGTGATTTAAGGTAGTTCTGCTGATTTTAAAGATAATACCATTTTGAGGATAATCTTTGTTATCTTAAATTTAAGATAACAAAGATAAACCCAATGCGGAAGGCTCTGTCAATGGGATATCTACCTGGATTACTGCTGCATTGCGCAATGAACAGTTCTTTTCACTGGCCGAGTTAAACAGCGCTATCCGTGAGAAACTGGAAGATTTCAACGCCAAGCCATTCCAAAAGAAGAGGGCAGCCGGTTGGAACTCTTCCGCGACGAAGAACTGCCATTGCTGGCTCCCTTACCTGCTACCCCGTATGAACTGGCGGAATGGAAACAAGCCACTGTTCAGTTCAATTATCACATATCCTTCGATGGGATGCTATACTCAGTTCCATTTGAGTACATTAAACGCAAGGTCGATGTGAGGGTAACAGATAAAACCATAGAAATTTTCTACAACCATAACCGCATTGCTTCCCACAGACGCCTCTATGGACGCAAAGGACAGTATGACACCATCATAGAGCATATGCCAGAGGATCACCAGAAATATCTGGAATGGAACGGTGATCGTTTCCGTAAGTGGGCAGAGCGGATTGGCAATAATACGTACCAAGTAGTAGATGCGATCCTTACCTCCAAACGTGTGGAACAGCAGACCTATAGGAGCTGTATGGGGCTTCTGAAGCTCGCTGATAGGTATTCAGTTGTGCGATTGGAAGCGGCTTGTAAAAAGGCACTCGGCTATACAGCAACTCCCAGTTACAAGAGTATTAAAAACATACTCACCGCCGGGCAGGACAAGCCGATAAAGGAAGACCCGAAACCAAAAACCACACAGAATAAATACGGCATCACAAGGGGTGCCGATTATTACAGGAGGTAACGCACCATGACTAACTATAGTACAATTGATAAATTAATTGAGATGCGCCTGACTTCCATGTCAGATGCATTCCGCAACCAGCTTAACGACCCCAAAATGAAGGATGTCCCTTTTGAGGACAGGTTCGGTATGCTGGTTGATATCGAATTCAGCAATCGTAAGAACAACCGCCTGAAAAGGCTGATTAAGAAAGCTGAATTCGACCAGCCTGAAGCTTATGTCGGGGACATTGATTACACCTCAGGCCGCAAGTTGAATAAAGACCTCATCAAGAGAATCGCAACCTGCGAATATATCACTGAGCACCGGAATTTATTCATTACCGGCGCAACAGGCTGTGGAAAAACATACATGAGTTGTGCCTTTGGCATGGAGGCCTGCAAACAGTACTACAACACGAAATACGTCAGACTTCCCGACCTTCTTATTGATCTTGAGATGTCAAGGAACGAAGGCACTTATAAGAAAGTTATGTCTAAGTATGCCAACCCTGTGCTCCTCATTATTGATGAGTGGCTATTGTTGAAACCAAGCGAGAATGAACAGAAGGATATTTTTGAACTCCTCCATTGGAGAAGGAAGAAATCATCCACTATCTTCTGTTCCCAATACCGGTCCGAAGGCTGGTATGACCAGCTGGGTGGCTCCGACAGTCCTCTGTCAGATGCCATCCTGGACAGGATTGTACATGATGCATATAAAATCAATATCGAAAGCATTGACCCATCAAAGGACATATCAATGCGTGAGGTATATGGACTTGATAAGTCCTTAAGCGAGTAAACTCGCACTTAGAGGATTTCCAGTTCCGGACACGTGATTTCCACTTCTCCGGAACTGCGATTTCATCGCACAAGAATATTCAGCGAATAGCATCCACCGTCCAGCCGATTTAATTATCACGTACCGTAAGATTTAATACGGCATTCCCTAATGCGAAGATTCCAATGACCGGATGAAATTCCTGTGCGCGATCCCTGACGAGGTAAAAAAGGTTTCGCCCCGGCATAGATTTATACGGGATGGACCAGGTATACCTGAAATATCTCCATATATATGTGTCTCGATAACCGGTTTGCTCATCAATCGAATGTGTGACCAGTTGGATGTAAATTGTGCTTTCCTTTCTGTGCTTAAGCGATTTCGGTATACTCCTTGTCGTTTGAATTTTCAGTATGCATTGTCAGATAAAGCTCTGTATTTTTTACCTCAAGGCTCCAGCGCTTCTTGACAATTATGCTTCGATTATTTATAATGAAAGCAAAATTGTCAAGCAAGGAGTGAGAGGATGACTGGAACCGATAAGCTGCAGGACTTATTGAAAAGCAGCAGGGGTGTAGTCACTGCCAAGCTTGCTGATGCTCATGGCATCCATAGAGAATACCTGAGCGAATTTGTAAGACAGGGCAAGCTTGAACGAATTTCCCATGGCATCTACATCGCGCCTGAGGTCTGGGAGGATAAGATGCTGCTACATCAGCTACGGAAAAGCAAAATGGTATACTCCCATGAAACGGCCTTATATCTGCATGATTTAACCGACAGAGATCCGGTTGCCTACTGTGTGACCGTTCCTGCAGGCTATAACACCAGCAGATTAAATCAGGACGGCTTGATCGTCCATACTGTCAAAAAGGAATTAATTGGCCTTGGCGTTTGTACAAAGCAGACCAGCTTCGGGAACGACATCAGGGTATACGATATGGAGCGTACTATTTGCGATATCCTTCGGGATAGAAATAAGCAGGATGCCGCAGTGTTGTCAGATGCGCTTAAAAGATATGTCCGCAGGAAGGATAAGGATCTTAATAAGGCAATGAAATATGCCGGTATTTTGAGAGTAGAGAAAATTCTAAGAAATTATCTGGAGGTGCTGCTTTGAAAACATCAGCTCAGCTAAAGGCGCTGATACGCAACCTATCAAAGGAAAAAAGCGTACAGGCTGAAATTATATTAAGAAACTTCATGCTTGAGCGTTTGCTGGAGAGGATATCCCTGTCCCCTTATCGCGATAAATTTATATTGAAGGGCGGGATGCTGGTGGCGGCCATGGTCGGTATCGACACTCGCTCAACGATGGATATGGACGCAACAATAAAAGGGCTTGCATTTTCCGAGGAAGCGCTTGAGGAAGCGCTGAAGGTAATCTTGCAAACCCCTGTAGATGATAGCGTAACAATGACGCTAAAGGGGTTTGAGAATATCAGGGATAAATCTGATTACCCTGGAATTCGTGTTTCCATTGAGTCGGTGCTTGATAAAACAAGGCAAGTCATGAAGGTGGATTTTACAACCGGAGACAGTATTACTCCGCGAGCAGTTGAATACTCCTTCAGGCTGTTGTTTGAAAACAGGAATATCAGCATTTTAGCGTATAACCTTGAAACGGTTTTATCTGAAAAGCTTGAGAGCATTTTATTGAGAAGCACTGCCAATACAAGAATGCGTGATTATTACGATGTTTACATACTGACTACGCTAAGAAATCAGGATATTAATTGGGACTTATTTTCCGAAGCCTTCAAAAATACAGCAGAAAAAAGAGGCAGTTATAGCCTCCTCTTGGAAACCAGACATGATCGTATGGGTGAAATTGAGCAATCACAGGTACTTACTAACTTGTGGAGCAGATATCAGCAGAAAAACAACTATGCTGTGATTTAACCTGGGAGCAGGCTTTGGCAAGCTTAAAGGAGCTATATCTTAAAGCCTTTTTGAGCTAATAGAAAATGAGGATAATTAGACCAGGGGGTGAGTTCATTTGGCAATTTCATTTAGAGCGTAGCCACATTAATTGATTCTGCCGTTGAAATTGAAGATTTTCAGTCAATAGGAGTTCAATGCAGAGAGATTCTAATAGAATTAGGTAATTCTATTTATTCCGCAGATATGGCTGGTAATGGTGAACAACCACAAACATCTAATTTCAAAAAGAAAGCAGAGTTGTTTGTCCAGTTTTATTTAGCTGGTTCTGTAGCATGTTTGACTCAGTAGTAAAAATGCTCAATAAGGAAGATAAACCTGATTTATTTTTAGAGTACCGAGTCGAGCTTGAAAACCTTATTAGTAGGGCAGATGATTTTGGCTGGGGTATCCGAGATTCATTTGATGAATCATATTTGAATTTAAAATGGCTTGAAGAATATGAAGAACCTGTTGATGGTAAAAGTGCTGAGGAGGATGAAACGGCGGAAGAAAAATGGCTTAAAATTCATCAGGATAGCAGAGAAAAAATTTTAAAAAATGTGTGGTGCGTGGCATGTAGAGATGCTGCAACTATAGTTGATTATCATTTTACTTATGATAGTTTTGGGATCGTTTTGGAAGGAAAATGCAGAAATTGTGGACATGATGTGGTCAGGATTGTGGAAATGGATTAATGGTACGGGCATGGAAATAATTTTTTAAGGTTTGCCAATTTTATAAAAAGCTTTTATAATGATACTAGCATCATTTGATACTAGTATCATTACGGAGGTTGAATAATAATGTCAGATCATTTTGCAGGTGAAGTTAAACCCTTAAGCTTCGAAGAATACTCGGAAAAGTATAAAGATTTCTTTGTTATGAAAAGAGAAGATGGGATCATTGAGGCGAGAATGCATACAGACGGCGGCCCTTTTCAGCATACTTGGGCAGGGCATTCCTCTTGGAGTCAGGCATGGCAGGATATCGCCAACGACCCGGAAAACGAAGTACTAATTATCACTGGCACGGGAGACAAATTCTATACGATCCCCTATTCGAAAGATCCTGAAAAACGGAAGACCGCGGGAAATTGGGAAAGCCTTCCTTTCAGAGAATGGTCGCCCGACCTTATGATGCGCCAATACAAGGAGTCCTACAAAAATCTTGAGAATCTAGTCTTTCAAATGGACATCCCTACAATCGCGGTTGTCAACGGCCCCGGCTCACATACTGAATTTGCACTGCAATGTGACCTGACGCTGTGTGCTACTGATGCATATTTCTTCGAAAATCACTTCATTTTTGGCGTTGCGCCCGGTGACGGAATGTATCTAATTATGCAAGAGCTCCTTGGACTGAAGAGAGCCGCGTACTATATGTATACGGGAGAAAACATTGATGCAGAGACGGCTAAGGAGCTCGGATTGGTGAATGAAGTGCTACCCAGAGAAGGATTGCTTGACAGAGCATGGGAAATTGCGCGAGAGATGATGAAACGACCGCGCGGATGCCGGTATATGGCGAGTCAGATTACGAAACGTCCCTGGAAAAAGATCTTAGCAGATGCTCTAGAACATAATATGATGCATCAGCATTTTGATATGGCGGCTGAACGTGAAACAGGTACGTCAGAACTGAGGAAATATTTGCCTATTAAAATTCCTTTTACTTATTTAGATTAGGTTTCAGCATCTGCTTCAGCACAAAGATTTCTTCAGAAAATAAAAGTATAAATCGTTAAGTGGAGGCAGATCATGTTTCGTTTGAGGGCATGATCTACCTCCACTTAACCAATTGATTATGAAAGGAATTACCAATAAAAATGGAAAAGAGACGGGCGGAAGAAAAAAAAGGATTGAATGGTGACATTCAGCCACCTCTAGGTAGGATTGATAAAAAGAAGGCTAAAACGCGGGTTACTATTCAGCGTGAAGCATTGAGACTGTTTAAAGAACAAGGGTATAATGAGACAACGATAGAACAGATAGCAGAAGCTGCGGATATTTCACGCATAACTTTCTTTCGTTATTTTGCGACGAAGGCCGAGGTTGTTCTTTGTGATATTGATTTTATTGATAATACGGTTAAGGAGGCTACCCTGTCGGAACCTTCAGCAATGACTCCAATCCAGGCCCTGCGAAATGCGCTATACAAAGTGTTCTTGGAAAGTCCGAGTGAAAAGACGGAACAGATAAAAGAGCGTCACTTATTATTGCGTACGGTCCCTGAGCTGCGTACTGCTGCACTAAACCATTTTGCGGGGAAAATTCGATTAATTAACGAAATGGTGGCAGAACGGGTTGGACGTAGACAGGATGACTTCGCAGTATGCAACCTCTCCGGTGCAATTGCCGGAGTATGGCTTGCTGCATGGATTAGTACTGAAGAAGACTTGTCTGAAGGATTTTTAGAAAGGTATTACAAGTTGCTAAATGCTGGTTTGGAATATCTTGAAGCTGGCTTACCCCTTTAAACCTAGAAGATAAAGTGTTTGGTCTTTTTTGACCGGTCAGGTTGTTAATATCAATCAAACCCAGCTTCCTGGCCTTTAGTACAGCATCCATTGCATTGTTTACATCCAGCTTGGCATAGGCAGCAGAGGTATGAGCCTTTACTGTGTAAATTGTAAGAATAGAGAACGCCGTCATTCCATTTTTGATGAATAAAAGGCCGAAGGCTGAATCATTGTACAGCGCATCGGATATTCGCCTGTCTGAAGAAATCAGGTTATTGAAAAATACGGATGTTTTAAACTTGAATGATCTATATTGTATTTCTCAGCCGGAGGATATTGAGGTTATTCACGATTTTCTGCTTGCGAGGAGATGCCTCAGTAACAACAATGTTCTAAATCAAATTAGAGCATAAGGCAGTTGAGTGAAGGTGGTGATTTCATGATCTTTAAAGAGTTGATCAAATCAGTTGTATTTGATGATGTCTGGACAGAGCTGAATAAAGAATATTCCATGAAAGACGGAGCATTTGAGGCGTACCTAAGGGTTTTCAATCAACTGAAGGAATTGACGCCGGAGCCAAATCATGATGATTTTCGTTTGGTTGTGGCAAGGATTGAAGATGAGTTCGAACCCGGTACTTTTATTTTTGATGTATTCGGGATTAAACTTGGTGATAATGATCATTATGCATTAGAACTGGTGCCTTGGAAAGAATGGCTATCCTTTGAAGTTATAGAAAATTGCATTGAGGCATATGGCGCAGCGGCGGTTGTTGCACATTCCCTATATGAGATTACTTTTTTCGGATACGATGTTGCTGATGTCGAGGCAAATACCAAGAAGGAAATTGAAATACTGAGGGAACGCCATGAAGAAATTGAAAATGGCACAGCAGAGCTTATTTCCTGGGATGAGGTAAGTAAGAGTATTGGATACACTGATGACCGCACAGAGGAAGAAAAAGGGTTGCAGCATAAGCAATTTGAACGGATAATTACCGAAAATAAAAGAGTCTATGAGTTATTATTATCATAAAGTTAAAATAGAATTGAGGCGTTATATATGGCATACAGTGATGCACTTTGGCAGGAAGCCAAAAAGAAATGCAGATTAAGCAATGAGGATATTAAAATAGCTAAAGAGCCTGGATTAAATCCAAAAAGTTTAATAAAGAACATACCGAATAAGAGTGAACGATGGAAAGCTCCTGTATTGCATAATTATACATAAAATTCGGTGGATATGTTTCCTTCTAAAAACCATGTGGAGACGGTAGTATTGATGTCGAGGGTGAAAGCATGATGGCGTGAGAAACTCAGTAAATAAGGGCCTTTCGGAGTTTAAGAGTAAAATTCCGACTAACTAAAATCGCATAAAAACGGGTTCGTGGGAACAAGTCGAAGCAAGTGATTTTGAGTGCGACAGAGCAGATTAGATGTCGGTGCTTGGCGTGTGGTCAGATTAGATGTTAGGCGTTTGCGAGTGTTCAGGTTGGATGTTTTTTCAGATTTTTTGAGGTTGTGTGAATAGGTTGGATGTAGTTGATTAAAATGCAAGAAAACAAGGCGCTCCATGCCAAATTCACATGGAGCGCGCCTTGGGTGATGAAGGATATAAGCGTCAATTTCGTCTTTCTCAAGGCACGGTAAGCGATAGTGTACATTAATTCTCTGGCGGATGCATTCTAAGATCTGAAGGCGCAGTATTTCGTCAGTGGTTTGAAGTCCCGGCGAACAATGACAGGCTGTTTTTGCTTCGTGGCTTAAAAAGCACGGGACGCTTGATTTAGGCAAGGGAGGAAATTTATATGTTGAACAAAGCGATTGCGATCGCCGCGAAGGCACATGACGGGCAGGTCGACAAAGGGGGCCATCCATATATTTTGCATCCGCTCCGGGTGATGATGAATTGCGAAAGTGAAGCCGAGAAGATTTGCGCTGTGTTACACGATGTGATAGAGGATACGAATATTACCCTTGAGGATTTAAAATCGCGGGGATTTGGCGATGAGATTATCGCTGCTCTGGATTGTTTGACAAAGCGAAAAGGCGAATCTTATGATGATTTCATCAGTCGTGTTTTGCAAAACGAACTTGCCTGCCGTGTGAAACTTGCGGATTTAATTGATAATATGGATCTGACCCGTATCCAAAATCCAAGTGAAGAAGATGAAGCGCGGGTTCAAAAATACAAACTGGCCGCCGACCGGATTTCAGACGCCTTGCCGTATGCCGACGCAATTCCGAACTGCCGTTTGGTAGAGATTAACGGAGTCGCCGAAATTCATCCCGCCATATCGAGCGATCAGTTTTGCGATATGTTCATCCGTTTTATAGAGGCACACGGTTGGTTTTTCGGCGGTGGATTTAAGGATATTACCGACGAGAGACAAACGGATTCAGGGCGTCACGACAATGACGCTTAAGAGGGGATGGAATTATGCCCGCAAATGAAGATGTTAATGCGTTTGCAGTGAAATGGTTTGACAAATTCCGAGACATAAAAACTGTGTCTCATGAAGTTGAAGACCCTGCTTTCGCCGACGAGTGCTTTTCGCTTGGCTTTGAAATGGACTGTGGAAAAGCCTTTGAAACCGCATATCCCGACATGAAGGCTTTCAGCGACTATCGTGAACTTGATAAGATAATTGATAGTATCGACGATATTCATCTCCTTGGCTGCGCCCTTTTTTCGCGGTGGCGGTATTTTACACATTGGGCGGGTCCCGGCGAGGATATTCTTTCATTTGAGAATAGGTCGTGGTTTATTACGGCGCTTGGCAGACTGGAACGCCTGTCGGGAGATGGCGAAGCAAGTTCGTTTATTTTTAAAGGAGTCACCCAAAAACTATTGATAACCTCCAACAATGTCTGCTTTGGCCCGCGCCCATTGCCTGACGACGAAATTGAACAGCGTCTTTCCATTATGGCAGACGGGAGAGTGTTTTTCTCTGCATATGCTTATGGTGATGGAACGAAACATATCAAGACCTGCACAAGGAACTTCGAAATTGAAGCCGAAAAAGCCGCTTATATTTTGAAAATTGTCGGTGATTACTTTTCTGATGAATACGATGTGGCATTTGCCGCTGATGTTGGCGACTGGGAAATGACAATTACGAACACAGAGAATGTATCATATCATTTCCGAGGCTCTCTTTGTACCGGTTGCTCTGATGAACTGGACAATTTATCTGACACCATTCGGTTCAATCTTGAAATGCCGGAACTGCTCGTCTTTGACGGCATGGCGAAGTCAGACAGAATTGAAAGAATCGCGGTTGACTATCACCGCATAACGAAGATTAAGCCCGGCTTCATACCCGAAGGTTCGACTTGGGAGTATGCAACATGGGATTATAGCGAACACATTACCATAGACAGAAAAAGCGAGGTTTTGGAGCATATTCAAAATATCGGCAGTGGCTGTCAGGTGTCAAGAAAATATCATGTTGAGGAAGGCGTTACAGCGCTTTTGGATGATATTGATGCGGATAAGTTTTTTGCGCATACCAAAGGGAATCCTCCTGATGTTATCATCAATCCGCTTGAAACAAAGGACTATAAAATCACGGTTGACTACCTGTACGGCGAACAAAAAGTCCTGACCGGCACCTTTGATAAAAATGGACTTCCCGATGACTTTTCAGCTTCTGCGGAAACAGTGTTTGATTTTATGTGCTTTTACGGAATGGGCGAAATTCTTGACCCGGCAGTGCATGGAAAACCACTGCGCAAGCAGACGGATTACATTTTTTGCAACGTGAAGTTTGATGATTACGGAAAAACATATTGTTATCTGACCGATGACGATAATTTCAAAGCAGAGGACTATGTTGTTGTTCCGGCCGGGAAGGATAACCATGAGACTATTGCGCAAATAGAAAGTATTGAATACCATTCTGTTGATAACGCGCCATTTCCGCTGGATAAAATAAAAAACCTCAAAGCAAAGTTGAAGCGTGAAAACAATCAACTGGGTAGTGTGACTACCCGGTTCAAATTCACCGCACCCGATGGGAAAAAACGCGCGGCGAATGTTCTTGGAGTAAAATCAACAAGAAAGACTACCTCTCCGCTATGGAGAAAGGCGTTTCAAGTCCGGCACAAATGAAAGCCTTATTGAAATCGGCTTTAACCGATAAAATTAACGACCGTGAGGTCTTTATGAAAGGCGTAGACTTATTCCTACTACTACGAGCAGGAAGACAACATTTCAGAGGAATAAACTCAAACGGTATTACGAATGAGAGGGAATCGCGTGAAGGATACCATACAGGAAAAACAGAGCAGTATTATAGAGTCGTTTCAATCTGCTTTTAAGAATGAAGTGCTTCTTGCAAAAATCATTGAATTATGTCCTTTCCAAATTGAAGTTTTTAATCCGGAGGGGATATCCGTGTTGGTCAATCAGGCCGCCTTAAAAGAATTCAATATCCCAAGTGCAGATATGGTGATTGGCAAATACAATTTACTGAAAGACTCATCCATTCAGGCTATGGGGTATATGGATGAGGTAAAAAGGGCTTTCCAGGGTGAAACCGTTTTTTTTAGTGATATTCGAGCCCCAATTGAAGACGTATTTGAACGATATGGAATCAATGATTGTGACCTGGAGGCTATTTATCATGATATTACGATCTTCCCAATTAAGGATTCTCAAGAGCGGCTGGCTTTTGTGGTAGCGTTTCTTTATCCAAGAAGGGTGTACCGCCATGTGAATGAAATCATTCGAGCAAAAGAACACATTGAAACCCATTGGATGGAGCCGTATGATAACAATAGTGCAGCCAACGTAGCAGGCTTAAGCAAAACGCACTTTATCCGGCTGTTTAAAAAGCATACAGGCATGACACCTCATGACTATTACATAAATTTTAAAATGAACAAAATCAAAGAGAAATTATCAGACTCCAATTTTTCTATATCCCAGGCTTTTGCTGCTTGCGGTGTAGATTACAACGGTCATTTTGCCATGGTATTTAAGAAAAGTATTGGATATACGCCTTCCCAATACCGGAATATGCTCAAGCAAAAATAGTCGTTTCTCATTAAGATGAAGTAGGCTTTTTGGGGGTATTTTCAAAGGGCTGCTTTTGTTTTTCTAAATGGTATTTTTCTTACTGATAACGGTCATATATCCCCTATCTCCCCGATTTTATTTTCCTTAAAATTAAAAGAAACGGAGGGATTTTTTTGAAAAAAGTGCTTTGCTTTATTGCCATATTTGCTATAAAGCTGATAATTAAGAGAATCGGAAGCAACGCGGGAATTGAAAATTATCCAAAACGGTGTAAGAGGAGCGAAAGCTCCTTTTATGCTTTCCGTTAGCATTTCTATTTGCTAAAATGCTTGTAGCCTTAAAAGAGCGCAATTATTTGATATTACATAAGTTGTATAATATTGTATAATCATACTGTTTGAATTGGGGGAGAGGTACATGAAGGATACCATAAAAGGCATGCAGCATGATGCCATAGAGTCATCTCAGGCCGTTTCTGGAAATGAAGAGCTTCTTGCAAAGATCATAGAATTTTTTCCATATCCTATCCTGATTTACACTTCCGACGGAAAAGCAGTGATGGTCAACCGGGCAATGCTGAACGAGTTCAATATTCACGGGCCGGAGGAGGTTATTGGTAAATTTAACGTATTAAAAGAACCTTTTATTATCAAAGCAGGTATAATGGATGATATAAAACGGGCTTTCCGGGGTGAGACCGTGATTCTTCAGGATATCCGGGTGCCACTGGAGGATATCGCGGCACTGCATGGAATACAGGATTTCAACGTAGAGGCTGTATACCAGGACATTACACTTTTTCCTATTCCTACTGCGGACAGGAAAGCATTCTTCGTGGCGGTGCTTCTCATAAACCGGCGGATATACCGATATAAGGATGAAATTGCGAAGGCGAAGGAATACATGGAAAATCACTGGCTAGACTCCTTTGATGTAAAAGAAACCGCGAAGGCGGCAGGTCTTAGCGGGACGCATTTTGTGAGACTGTTCAAAAAACATATTGGCATGACACCCCATGACTATTATATAAACCTAAAAATAAGCAAAATCAAAGAAAAATTATCCGATTCCGCCCTTTCCGTTGCACAGATATTTGCCGCTTGTGGCGTGGACTACAGCGGTCATTTTGCAAAGGTTTTTAAAGAAAGGGTCGGTTTTTCTCCTTCCCAATACCGGAGTAAGGCATATAAAAAATAATCGGTTCCCATTAAGATGAAAACAGTCTTTCAGAAGCGTTTCCGAGGGACTGTTTTTTTATTTTCCTCAAATGGTATTTTTCTTACTGATAACGGTCTTATATCACCTATCCTTGTAAGCGGCTTTTCCCTAAAATTAAAATGAAACTACTCAGAAAGGAGAGTGTCCTTTTGGGTGAAAAAACAAAGGAACAGCTGCTTGCAGAATTGATGGAAATCCAGAAAATGCTGGAAGAAAAAGTAGCCTTTCAGGACCATATGATTAAGAAATTCCAGATGCTTACCTCTAATGAAGGCTTATTTCACCAGATCATTGATTACTGCCCGTATCCCATTGCGGTATTTACACAGCAGGGAACACTGGTAGCGGCAAACAATGCTCTTATTAAGGAAACAAAAATGAGATATAAGGATTTAGCTGAGGGCAAATGCAATATTTATGAACACAATTCCGATAACCTACAGCTGATGAATGCAACAAGGCAGGCTTTTACCGGAAAAACCTTCTTTTTGGAAAACTTAAAAAATCCACTTGCCATATTTTCAGGAATAGAACAGGGAACTGAATCGCTCTCCAAAAACTTTGAAAGAGCAATTGTCTTTTCTATTTCTGATGATGACGGCAAAATAACACACGGAGTCGTCGTGTTCACAATTTAAGACCAAAAGTAAATGTAAATTCCTAAATGGTATAAATAGCAACCACCTGTACAGCGAAAGAGGTAATAAAGGAGTATGCAGAACTCTGGGAATTGGAAAATGAAAACACGATGATAATGGAGGATATGGGTTCTGCAACCCTTACGGGAAAATTTCAAGGGTATGAAGTCGTTGTAAACGGCGGTCAAAAGTCCCCGGACATCCCCGAAGGGGCAAAAACCTATGTGGCCCTATTGGTAGAAAAGCTAATCAAAAAGAAATTTTTAATCTGAAAACAATTTTTATGGAGGTACTTCAGGACAGTAGAATATCTTGAAAAACCTAAATGGATACCCTCATGGTTTCCTATAGATAAGAACGCCACTAAAGTCGGTAGCAATATAAATTTTAAGACAGCCGAAGACAAAGAAGAATGGAATATCAAATTTTATTCTAAAGGAGACCCAAAAACAGATATTGTGGTCTTGGTGTAGGATGTCCGAAATAATTAAAAATTGCAGGTCCTCATTACCGGAACGGCAGTGGCAGGTCAGTGCGGAGAATCCGTCAACATCAGCCGCACCGGTGTCTACATAGAGGGTGCGAGCGGACAGAGTACGTTGCTTACCATCGAAGACGGTACCGTAAAAGGAACGGAAATCGGCGTCAAAGCTGAAAATCATTGCGATGTGGAGATCACCGGCGGCAGCGTCGACGCGTCGTCCTCAGCCTCCGGCTGCGGCCTATTGCTGTCCCAAAGCTCGACCGTGACGATCGATGGCGCATCTGTTCTGGGCGGTGATAGTGAGAGCGGTTGCGGCATCAGCGTTCTTCCGTTCTCAACTGTTACGGTTAGCCAGAGCGAAGGAAAGACAACGACCGTCACCGGCGGCAAAGGCACGCTGGCCTCGGGTATGCTGCACTTAAACGGTGGTGCGGTGACTGGCGAAAGCACGTATGGCATCGAGATCGGGGAAGGCGGCAAGCTTACTATGCACGGCGGCAATGTAAGCGGCTCCGGCACTGGCATTGTGACGAACAATATTGGCGACATGGTGGAAATCTGGGGCGGTACGGTCTTTGGCACGGAAATCGGCATCAACAATGCCGGCAGCCTGTCCATGATGGGCGGCAGCGTGACAGGCGGGAGCGACAATGGCTTGTCGCTCGGCTCGATCAGCCAAACCGTGCTGTACCATGGTGCGGCTGCCAGCCAAACGGAGGGCGTCAAGGCAATTTTCGTAGAAGGAGATCCGGAGCTTTGCGTCTACAGCGGGTTCTCGGGCGGCGACAACATACACCCTGAAGAGGGCCACACAAACTACGCCACCCGTCAGTCCCTTACGCTGAGTAACCTTCCCGATACCATTGCTCTGACGGTGGGCGAGGACAGGACGGTTACCATGACACCGGATGGCCAGTCGGTTGATGGCAGAATCATGCTTTTGGAGGATATTCTCGATGCGGGTCCGGTGACGCTGCAAAGCGGCAGCGATAACATAGCAAGCTTTACCGTATCAGGCAACAAAATCACTTTCACACCGATAAGCACCGGAACAGCCGAACTTGCTTTTGACGACACAATCACCTATAACGGTAGAAAGACAATTATAATAATCGTTGATGACCCGGCAGGCGGCGACACGGTTCCTCCAACTGTTTCTGCGGTTTTGCCCAATGATAATAACGTATCTGTAAACGCACCGGAGCTGAGCATAACCTTTAATGAGCCGATGGATACCGCAGTCACCGGCACAGTATCCATTGACAATGGCGCAATACTATCAGGTATCGGAACATGGGGCGATGGTAATAAAACTATTACATATACTGTGTCGGGCTTGGTCTATGGCACCGATTACAATATAGGGATTTCAAGCTTTGAAGATATTGCCGGAAATATTATGATCCCCGATAACAGTCATAGCTTCACTACGATGGGCAATCCGGATACCAATCCTCCGGTAATAAGCTTCGGTTTTGCAGCTGATTGTACCTTTGCTTCATCTCCTGAAAGTCTTACTATGACTGTTAGTGAAGCCGTTTATAAATCAGACGGTGGTGAGGAAGTAACCAGCGTTAATATTAATGATATAGGTTTAATTGAAATAACAAAAGATGGCGCTGTTTTTAACGATTTCACCCTTTCTTATGATAATGGAACCCATATCATTACCGTCTCTCCAGTGGATAGCTTCCTAAACGGCAGTTATGCTTTGGAGGTTAAAGCCGGCATTGCTAAAGATAATGCCGATAATGAGCTTGCGGAGCACAGCAGAAGCTTTACCGTGGCCGTAGCCGCCATAACAGATATTTCCGCCAATCCGTCCGCTCTGGCATACTCCGGCGGCGATGCAACAGTCACCATTACAGGTGTCAATCTTTCAGGACATGAGATCAAAGTGCTTCTTGACGGTGCGGAAGCTGCGATAGCAACCATCAATAGTGAAACAAACGCGACAGCAAGTGTTGTCATTCCACAAAACACAAGCTCCAGTAGTAAAACACACACCATGACGGCCACCTTGGATGGAGTGGCGGTTGCAAACAGGGAGGCAGTCGTTACAGTTAACAGAAAACCAAGCGGCGGTGGTTCCTCCAGTCACAGCAGTGGAAATAACAACGGAAACTCTAATCCCGCTTTTGCGCCGGAACTGAAAGCGGCAGTCCGGGTGTCGGACGACAGTGCAAATGTAATAGAGGATGTACCGGTAACAATGAACAACAGCACCGGAACCGCTTCAATGGAACTAGACGCAGCTCAGCTAAATGTCGCATTTGATAAATCAAAGTTAAATGATAAAGGGATTCAGGCAATAAGAGTTGATATACCTGAAATAGATGGGGCAAATGCTTATGAGTCTATCCTGCCTGCCAGCTTTTTGACATCGGGATATGTAACAAAAACGGTTGAAATCAATACGGATATTGCGGCAGTAACTCTGTCGGGCAGCATGCTTAACATGTCAGATGCAGCCGGGACGAAAAAAGTCTCGCTAACAATAGCCGCTGGTGACAGGAACAAGCTGGATGCGGCAGTACAAGCTCAAATAGGCGACCGGCCTGTCATAGAACTGAGCATGAAGATTGATGGGAAACAAACCTCATGGAGCAATGAAAGTGCGCCTGTGACCATAATCGTACCCTACACGCCGACAGCGGAGGAGTTGAAAGACCTCGAACACATTACGGTATGGTACATTGACGGTAGCGGCAAGGCGGTAGCTGTTCCCAACGGAAGATATGACCCTGCAACCGGGAAAGTCACCTTTACCACCACCCATTTCAGTCAGTACGCAGTTACATTTGTTACTAGGTCATTTAACGACCTGGGAAACACAGCCTGGACAAAGAAGGCGATCGAAGTCCTTGCATCCAAAGGCATATTGAGGGGAGCAACTGAAACAGAATATGCCCCTCAAACAAACATTACAAGGGCGGACTTCCTCTACTTCCTGGTCAGAACCCTGGGTGTTGATGCAAAGATTGACGGGAACTTCGATGATATAAGCAGCGATGCCTATTACTACAAAGAGATAGCCATGGCCAAAAAGCTCGGCATCACCAGCGGCATGGGAGACAACAAATTCGGCCCTGATGCAAGCATCACCAGGCAGGACATGATGGTATTGACAGAAAGAGCCTTGAGAATGCTGAAAAAGATTGAAGCGCAGGGTACGGCTTCGGATTTAGACAAGTTTGCCGACAAGTCCCTCGTAGCAGCCTATGCCGTGAACGGTGTGGCCTCTGTTGTCAAGGAAGGACTGATTGTAGGTAGCAGCGGTAAGATCAATCCGCAGGGCAACACCACAAGGGCGGAAGCAGCCGTGTTCCTGTATAGAATATATAACAAATAAGTGAGTTTTGATCCAATCCAATTCCCTTGGGGCCGCAATTAAAAGGATTGCGGCCTCAAGCCTTATTTTATTTAAGAAATGTTTTTATTATTTAATAAGACGGTATCTCACATTTTCTTCATACCTTATTTCTGGCTCACTTTTATTTTAGCGTTTATAACTTCAATATTGTTGGTATTACTGATCCGGACATGCAAAAACATGACCCTGCAAATCTTGGTATTCCTATAATTGGCAATGATAATTTAGTTTTAAATTACCCACCGCAATATAATATTAATTAACGGATGGGGTTCAATAAAATCAACAATTAAGCATAAACAGTATAAAGATACCTGCTTGTAAATCTGATTAGGGGGGGCACAATGTTCAACAATAGCCGAGTCTTGGCCATCATACCTGCTCGCGGCGGCAGTAAGTCAATTCCTAAGAAAAACATTAAACCCTTAGCCGGCAAGCCATTAATCGCTTGGTCAATTGAAACAGCCAAAGTAACTCCGGAGGTTGACCGTATCATTGTTTCTACCGATGACGATGAAATAGCGTCTGTGGCAGTAAGTTATGGGGCAGAAGTATACAAACGTCCCGCACATCTGGCAACGGATGAATCTCTGGTAATACATGCCATACAACTATTAGTTAAAGAATTGCAGGATGAGGGGGAAAAGGCTAAGTATATGGTGCTATTGGAGCCTACCAGTCCTCTACGTTTGAGTACTGATGTTAGTAATTGTATACGTATATTGACAGGACAATGTATTGACTCAGTTGCTACTTTTAAGGACGCGGAGTTGAATCCCCATCGAGCATGGCAGATTGACAATGGACAGGCAAAGACGTTCATTCCCGGTGCAATCCCCTGGTATCCGAGGCAAAAACTCCCAAGAGCTTACCAATTGAATGGTGCTGTCTATGCATTTAGGGCAGATCGAATGGATAAAGCAGAAATGAGTCTGTTTTTTGGTCGTACAGCTGCTGTAATGATACCCAAAGAACGTTCTGTAGATATTGATGATGAAATTGATTGGGAACTAGCAGAAATCTTGATGAAAAGGAGACTGCAACAATGCCAAGCTTAAAGGAACTGTTCTGTTTAAAAAACAAGTTGGCATTAGTCACGGGAGGAGCCGGTTATCTTGGTACAGAGATAACTTGGACACTGGCGGAGTTAGCTGGAAATTTAATTATTGCCAGCCGTGACACAGATAAATGTCAAAGGCTATGTCAAGAAATTAAGTCAAAATTTGCGGAGATACAAGTGAATGTAATGCAGTTGGATCTGACGAGTAGGCAATCGATAAAAGAGACTTTCAACATAATTAATGATCAATTCGGTGGTTTAGATATATTAGTGAATAATGCCGGAGCGAGTATAAAAAACAGTTTTGAATCGATTTCAGATGATGATTGGGATTATGATATTGAGCTTAATATAAATTCGGTATTTCGATGTGTCAAAGCTGCATGGCCAGGATTAAAAAAAAATAAAGGTGTTATCTTAAACATCGGTTCTATGTACGGGCATGTAGCACCTGATTACCGAAATTATACCGGTAATCTGCATGCAAACCCACCAAGTTATGGGGCAGCTAAAGCAGGTGTAATTCAGTTTACCAAATACTTAGCTAGCTTTTTGGCTCTGGATGGAATTCGAGTTAACTGTATTAGTCCAGGTCCTTTTCCCACACCGGCAACCCAGAAGGATGAGGAGTTTGTTTGCCGGTTATCTGCATGCAATCCATTAAATAGAATTGGCCGGCCATATGAAATAAAGGGAGCCATAGCGTTATTATGTTCAGATGCTTCAAGCTATATGACAGGGCAAAACATTTGCATTGATGGGGGCTGGGCCGCTTGGTAATAAAGTTGGGTATTTTGGGAATAAGTGAAGGAAATGGACATCCTTATTCTTTTTCAGCCATCATCAATGGCTACTCTGATACAGGTTTAAAAAACTCGGGTTGGCCTGTTATTTACAATTATGTTCGACAAAAAGATTTAGCTGATTTTGGTATAGAGGGAGCAAAAGTAACACATGCATGGACTCAGGACAGAGAAATAACAAAACGTCTTTGCACAGCTAGTCTTATTCCCAATATGATCGAGAAATGGGAGGATATGATTGGACAGATTGATGCTGTCATCATAGCTCGCGATGATTATGAGACCCATTTTAGCATGGCAATGCCATTTTTGGGGGCAGGTGGTTTCGTTTTTGTCGATAAGCCCCTTGCTTTAAATGTTGAAGAATTAAAAGAATTTCACCCGTTTCTTGAGAACGGTCAACTAATGTCCTGTTCAGGCATGAGGTATGCCGGAGAGCTTGATAGCATCAGAAGTACCATAGATGAATACGGTCATATTAACCTGGTTAGATGTACAGCACCTAATTCTTGGGAAAAATACGGGGTACATATGCTGGATGCAATATTTAATATTGTGCCATCAAGACCTGTTTCTGTAATGATGCTGGGAGCTAATCATACTTCCGCTGCAATTACTATGAACGATGGATCGTTATTACAGATAGACTGCCTTGGCCGATCCCCCGCCAAGTTTTCGGTAGAAATATGGGGCTCCAATAAGAGTGGTAAATGGGAGATTAGTGATAATTTTACCATGTTTCGAAGAACCTTATGGCACTTTATTAATAGCGTAAGAAACAAAAAAGTAATAATACCGCCCAGGCTAACAATAGATATTATGCGGATATTGATTGCCGGACGAGTATCGAAACACGAGCAGCGGCAGATACTTCTTGATGAGATCCAAGTTTGAGCCACAATGGATGTGATATACGAGCAGAAATAGTGGGTGAACAAGTATGGAGAGCTATAGCGAGGTATTTTCCCTCGGCGGCAAAACCGTGGTAGTAACCGGTGGTGCTGGGCTGTTAGGAAAAGAGATGGCTAGAGGTTTAGGCGATTTTGGAGCAACTGTTGTAGTAGCTGATGTTAATCTTGAAGCAGTGCGGCAAATTGCAAATAGTATAGGACGTAAAGCCAAAGCTGAGCGGCTTAATGTAACTAGTGAAGATTCTATTAAGGAATTAATTAAAAAATATGAGCGGATTGATGTCTGGATTAATTCCGCTTACCCCAGAACTTCTGATTGGGGACATAAACTTGAGCAAGTTAAAATTGAATCATGGAGGCACAATGTCGATATGCAATTGAATAGTTGCTTTTTTTGCTGTCGGCAGGTTGCTGATAAGATGAAAGTGCAAAAATCCGGCAGCATTATTAATTTCGGCTCTATTTACGGTATAGTTGGACCGTATTTCCCTATTTATGAAGGGACAGATATGACGACTCCGGCAGCATATGCGGCCATAAAAGGTGGTATTATCAATTTAACTAGATATTTAGCAACATATTTAGCACCCTATAACGTTAGAGTGAACTGTATTAGCCCCGGAGGTGTTTTTGATCATCAGCCGGAAACCTTTGTTCAAGCTTATAATAAACGTACTCCGTTAGGTAGAATGGCCGCTCCCGGCGAGATCGTAGGGACGGCAATATATTTAGCCAGTGAAGCTTCTAGTTATGTAACTGGCCAAAATTTGCTGGTAGATGGTGGCTGGACAGCTTGGTGATAGCAAGAGCTAAAGCCGTTTTTGCGTTTTCTATTCCATTCTTCTGAAAAACTAAACTCCAAAAGGAGAAGAAGTATGCAGCATTCAAAAAGCACCCTTACGGGTGCTTTTTGAATGCTGCATATGACTCAGCGGTTAGTTATGCCCAGGTTCTGTTTAAGTGCTTCCTGTAAAATTTGTGAAAAATTAACCTTCTCATGCTCCGCTAGGTCATTTAGCCATTTAGGAATGGTTAGCGTCTTTTTAACGGCCCGGTTTTCAATGGCGCTCCGATAGGTCGGCATCCAGGCTTCGGCGCCGATATTTAATCACTTATCTCATGGACGCGGCATATAATATCTTTATATTGCTGCAAAAAAACATTCGGGAAGGTGAAAAACTTAATGACAGATGCAAATAGGTCAGCTGCTGAGGAAATTGATTTCGTTGTTGACAGAAAGTTTACCGAATACATGAGTTATGTGGCAGGCGCGAGTTTGGATGATATACAAAGCTGCATGAAGAGGAACCTTGGAAATATCCGGCAACAGAATGCCCAGAATTATCAAAAGATACTGCAATGCTATAATATGTACAATTATTGGGGTAAACTGGATCCTGAGAATAATGTATATGAATTGATCGAAAACCGCGGAGCAGCGATGAAAGAACACCATGGCGATTTCACATGGCTGTACGGCAGGCTCTGCGATTATCGTTCCAAGAAAACCTTATTCGGTATTGTGGAGAACTGGCTGACATTCAGTATGGCGAGTCTGGACAGGATCATTGAAAAAACGTTCTGTCACTACTTTGATCTGGATATAGTGAAATGTGACGCCAATGAAGTATTTATCGATTTAGGAGCGTATACCGGCGATACCGTGATGAATTATCTGGACAGCTATATTGGTTATAAGAAAATCTATTGTTATGAAATTGTTCCTCATATCTACCAAAAGCTCAGGCAGAGTCTTGAACGGTATCCGAATATCGAATTGCGGGAAAAAGGCGTGGGAGACAAAAACGGTATGATGTATATAACGGACGAGGAACCCTCGGATACAATGCATAAGCTGGCGGACGCGGGAACGGCGGAAGTACCTGTTGTCACACTTGATGAAGATATTACGGAACCCGTGACTTTTATCAAAATGGATATTGAAGGCGGAGAACAGAAAGCGATCCTCGGCTGTAAAAATCACATTCAAGCGACACATCCGAAGCTTGCGGTTTCTGTCTATCACAATAATGAGGATATTTGGAAATGCGCCCGGATGATCGACGAGATCGACCCCGGCTATAAGTTTTATCTGAGATACAGCGGAGGCAATTATTATCCTTCCGAATGCGTTTTACTGGGCGTATAGCGCTATTGAGCCGCTGCGGCGGACAGTTGCCGCAGGTTCATAGTTCATTTTTTCCGATTTCCCGGCTCAAGCAACTTAAAACTTCTTGGCATATGATGTAATGAGGCTATTTTCTTAAGGGAGGAGATTGCATATGGGAGGAAAGCAAATCACAATCAGTCTTTGTATGATTGTCAGGAATGAAGAGCGTACGATTGGCCGCTGTCTTGATTCTGTTAAAGATATTTGCGACGAGATAATTATTGTTGATACGGGCTCTACCGATCGCACCAAGGAGATCGCTGAGAAATATACAGATCGAATCTTTGATTTTATCTGGATAGACGACTTTGCTGCTGCCCGCAATTTTGCTTTTGGCCGAGCAACCATGCGTTATATCCTCTGGTTGGATGCGGATGATATTATAGCTGATTCCGATCAGGAGAAATTTTTAAAACTGAAGAAAAGCCTGGATCCGTTTACGGACGTTGTAAGTATGCCCTATCTTTATGCCTTCGATCAGTTTGGAGCGGTATCGTTTAGTTTCCGACGCAATCGCCTGGTTAGACGGGATAAAAACTTTCGGTGGATAGGGGCTGTACACGAGTATTTAGAAGTGTCCGGATATGTTTTAAACTCAGACATTTGTGTAACGCATAAGCGTATCTCGAATGGTAATTCCACTCGCAACCTGAATATATATGAAAGGCGAAAGAGCAAGGGGGAGCCGTTTTCCCCGCGGGATTTATATTACTATGCCAATGAATTGTTTGATCATCGGTTATATAATCGGGCAATCGAAGTTTATCAGGAATATTTGATGACCGGACAGGGCTGGATTGAAGATAAAATTTCTGCCTGCGGTAAATTAGCCGATTGTTTTCAATCGCTGGGAGAAACGGAAAAACAACTTGAATATATCTACAAATCCTTTGATTATGCTTCTCCAAGGGCAGAATTTTGCTGTCGCCTGGGTTTTCATTTTCTGAATGCGAAGCAATATGAACAGGCGGTTTTCTGGTACAAACTGGCTACTCAAATAGAAAAACCTGCTGACTGTTCAGGATTCATGACCGAAGCCTCCTGGACGTGGTTGCCGCATTTACAGTTGTGTGTTTGTTACGATCGCTTAGGCAAGCATACGCTGGCTTATGAGCATAATGAGATTGCCAGAAAGTATTGTCCGGAAAATACAGCGATTCAGTCCAACAAGACTTATTTGGAGGGTATTTTAGGCATAGAAGCACCTGAGAAAAAAGAAATTATTCAAGGGGAGTAAATACAGAATCTAACATCAATTAACACAATACAAGCTATAACTATAAATAGGTGGGTGAGACATGATTTGGTATTCAATCTACGGACTTTATGAGATCATAAGAGAATATGCCAACTGTACATCGACACTGCCTCTGTTATGCCGCTATGAGCACGGGTGGGATCCTATACCAAAACCTAATCCGTATGATGCTCGAACTGATCAACCTCTGATGTTAGTCTGGAGCAGGAGACGTCTAAATATATGGAATGAAAAAAGTAGTATTCCCGCAGCCATTGTGGGGGCGCCTTTTGTACACTACCGAAAATCACGGAAAATCGAGAAGGATACAGCTTCTCGCGGTACGGTTGCCTTTCCCGCCCATACGACTCGGCAAATTGACTCTGTATTCGATATCGATAAGTATTGTGAGCAACTGAGAAATCTTCCGTCCGAGTTTCAGCCGGTAACAATATGTCTGCACTCTAATGATTTGGAAAGAAAGAAGGACGAACTATACAAAAAAAACGGGTTCAATGTTGTATCCGCCGGGCCGGCCTGGGTGCTGGGCTTTGAGTTTGTACAGAAATTTTACGATATCCTCAGGAGTCACAAATATGCAACGTCTAATCAAGTAGGCTCATATTCTTTTTATGCCGTTGAGATGGGTATTCCCTTTTTTATTTTTGGGGATCCGGCTGTTCTTAAAAATACAGGAGAACCGCTGATGCCCTCCGAATTCAGGTATGAAGATTATCAGATCGGTGCTTATGCCACAGCAATGTTTCAAGGTCCTACGCAGGTTATCAGCGAGGAGCAGAAGAAGTTTGTGGAAGATGAACTCGGCGTCCATGACTGTCTTTCCGGTACAGAACTCAGGGAATTGCTGATAGAAAGCAATAAGCGGCTGATTGAAGCGTATCAGGAGTTCTTGAAGACAGAACAGGGCGGGGTCGAAGATAAAATTTCAACATGCGGAAAACTGGTTGAGTATTATCAGCTTTCCGGTGAAACAGACAAACAGCTTGAGTATATCCTTAAAACATTCGAGTATGATACGCCCAAAGCTAACTTTTGCTGTCATTTGGGCTTATACTTTCAAAGTATCAAGAAATATGAACAGGCAATTTTCTGGTACAAACTGGCGGCTCAATTGGAAAAGCCTGCCGGCAGCAGACTGATGTGGTTGCCGCATATACAACTGTGCGTTTGCTATGACCGGATGGGCAAGCATGAGTTAGCCTATGAGCATAATGAGATTGCCAGAAAGTATTCTCCGAAAAATAACCAGATTTTGCACAATAAGAGATATTTGGAGCGTGTGTTGGGAATAGGAGTTCCCGAAAAGGAATGAAATGAGAGAACCTGCATTTAAGTATGCGGGTTCTCCGTTCCTTGACCTGTATTATCTAGGGTAAGCAGGTACTCCACGAAGGTAAAATCATATAAGGTATCTATATCGACGGATCTTTCCCTCGGCATTATGTATGCAAAAGAATTTCCGTCATAGATATTCTGTGTTTTTAAAAAATATGATGTGCTTACAGCGTATATTGCCCCGTTAATCCTAAAGAAAGCAGACAGTTCCTGTCTGGTTCTAGCCATGATTTCCGGCCGGACAAAACCCTTAAGAGATTTATTTTCCGGCAATGTATTGCACCATAAGGGAGAATGAGCGACCTCACACACCGATACTACCGCATCGGCATTAATAAGTATCAGCTGATTAATGGCATTGAAAATATCACTCGCGGTACGCAATGGTGATGTCGGCTGCAATACGACAAAGATATCATACTCCTTGCCTAATGTATGGTACTGTCCGAGTGCCTCCCTGACACAATCCCATGTCGAGGCAGAATCTGAAGCCAGATCATCCGATCTTAAAAATGGGACATTCGCCCCATATTTTATTGCAATGTCAGCATATTCCTGCGCATCTGTTGATAGGAATATTTCATCAATTATTCCCGTCTCCTGAGCCTGAATTATGCTATGGGCAATTAAGGGCTTCCCGTTAAGAAGGCGGATATTCTTGCCGGGAAACCCCTTGGAGCCGCTGCGCGCAGGAATTATGGCGATGATTCGGCGCTCACAGAGCATTGTCATATCCCCTCGCATCATAAAAACTCTTCTTTAGGTTTATCTTGCCGTTATCCAGAAAATCCTTGATTACCGCCGCTATTTTTGCGGATGTTTTCCCATCGCCATAGGGGTTGGCCTGATTAGCTATTTCGTTTAGAAACTGCTGTGATCTTGCCTTATTGATACTCCCCATAATAGCGTGCTTTTCCGGCCGGCAGGATATGACTGATTTTGCACAAATCCTGCCTTTTTGTCTGTCTCCAATATTGATCGTGGGTTTTTTAAAGCTCGGGGCTTCAATAATGCCGCTGGAGGAATTGCCGATGACAAACTCACAGTATTTCATCGCGGAGAGGTAACGCAAAACGCCCATTGATGTTAAGGCAATCGCATTGTCTTTGTTCTGGCAATAGGCATCTATTTTTTTATTTATTCCCCGGCCGTTTGCATCGGCATTGGCTTTTGTAAAGATATAACGGAGCCCGTTCGTCTCATCCAGAGCCGATAAAAGTTCTTCAATTTGCCTTATCGTCGTGTTTTTCTCCAATGTTACCGGATGAAAGGTTACAAGAGCGTATGGAATATGCAAATCAAAGTCTATGCTTCGCGACAGCTCATCTTTGGCCATAAAAGACATACTCAAAATGTTTTCCACACCTATGGCGCCGACATTAAAAACCCGGTCCGGTGCTTCACCCATATTTATAACCCGCTGTCTGTATTGCTCAGTAGAAGTAAAATGCAGATAACTCATTTTTGTAATTGAGTGGCGAAGAAACTCGTCAACCGCCCCTTCCGTGGTTTCACCGCCATGAATATGGGCAATCGGTATGCAAGCAACCGCGGCTGCTGTGGCGGCAGCGAATATCTCAAATCGATCCCCCAGCACGACGGCCATATCAGGCCGGGTTTTTTCAAAATACTCTGCAAAACAAATAACTCCGGTCCCGATGGCCTTGGACATTGCCTTATTTGAATCATCATCCTGCAAAACATCAATTCCGACGTCTATTGAGATGCCATCCGCTTCTATTTCTTGTAAAGTCAATCCGAAGTCCTCGGACAAGTGCGTCCCCGTTGCCGCAATTTTTAACTCAAAACTATCATCAGCCAGAAGTTTTTTTATAACAGGGCTTAAAAGACCATAATCAGCGCGGGAACCTGTCACTATAATGATTGATTTTTTCATAAATCTATAAGCTCATCCTCACAGAAATCACGCGCCGCACTCATTCCGAGTACCTCAAACCATTTCATAGGGGAAATTCCATTACCGGGACGCTTGATCGCTAAATTATCTTCAGTAAAGATTTCGCCTTTAGCTATATTCCGACCGGCGACAATACTTTTCCGGGCTGCTGCTTTATTCATTATCTCGGATGCCGATGGCTGTTTTATGCCATCCCCTAAAGCAACTTCAATATTTCTGATAGACGTCACCATGGCTTTGAGCTCCTGCGGATCAAGACTCGCTTTGTGATCCGGTCCCTCCAGACTTTTATCAAGCGTAAAGTGTTTTTCAATCACTGTTGCTCCTAACGCCACAGCAGCAATGGGCGCTTCAATCCCCAAGGTATGATCCGAATAACCGACCGCCACGCCAAACCGTTCCCGCAAAGTAAGCATCGCCATGAGGTTGGCATCCTCAAAAGGAGTGGGGTACTGCGTATTACAGTGCAGCAGAGTCATCGTTCCCGCGCCGTTATCCCGGAGCACCTTTATTGCCGATCCCACCTCATCCAAATCGCTCATCCCGGTTGAAATTATCACCGGCTTGCCGGTGCCGGCGATTTTCATCAGGTACGGCAGGTTGGTTATCTCTCCTGACGGCACTTTATATACAGGCATTTCAAGACTTTCTAAGCATTCTATGCTGTCAAAGTCAAATGCCGTGGAAAGAAATAATATTCCCTTTTCCGTACAATACTCTTTAAGTTCCTTAAAATAGTTATAAGACAGCTCCAGCTTCTTAAGCATTTCCAGTTGATTTCCATCAGTCATAGTATTTTGCTTTTGATACTCTGCTTTTGGCGCGGCTTTTGAAACAAGACTTTCCGTTTTAAAGGTTTGGAATTTGACCGCGTCCGCACCTGCGCTTTTTGCGGCGTCAACTAATTTCTTAGCCAGCTTTATATCCCCGTTATGGTTGACTCCGGCCTCGGCTATTATAAAAATGTCACTCATTATTTCTCACAACCTTACTTGTATATTCAATATTCCCACCCCTTCTATTATATGAACACCATAATAAAAATGCGCAGGATCAGGATTAAGAGAGTCGAGAGTCGGGGGACGGTTCTCCGACTCATTCCTGATGAATATTGTTCAAAGGGTCAGGTGATGAGTCAGAGAACCGTCCCTTGACTTACGGGAGAGTAGGTCGCCGTTGCAGATATCTTTAAAAAGCCTTTGGGTTAAACCAGGGGCTTTTGCTTTTTTGAGAAGGAACGGCGTTCCAATACATTGAATAAAAACAAAAGATGTGCTTAAAGGAGGCGGTCGGATGGGGAAAAAGGAGCAGCTTCAAAGTGAACCGCATTATTATTCAGACCGGCTGCTCAAGAAGCTGGCTGGCCTGCGAGCTGTGCCCACCACGATTGTAGAGGCCCCTCCCGGTTATGGCAAAACGACGGCAATACGGGATTACCTGGAGAATGTGTTGCCGCGAAATATCCCCGTTCATTCGTTTACCGCCACGGACGAGTTGCCTGCCGCCTGCTTCCGGCGTTTTTCCCGGGAGATCGATAAGATAGACGGCCACGTGGGACAGCGTCTTTTGAAAATCGGCTTTCCGGGTCCCGTTACCATTGGTGAAGCCTGCGACGCATTGCGTTCCATCCGGTGCCATCATGAGACTTATCTTGTAATTGATAACTTTCAATACCTGCATAACGCTTTGCCGCCCTCCTTTTTCACCGCGCTGATTGAACACGGCGTCAAAAGGCTGCACGTCATCCTTTTGACGCATATGCTCAAACGGAATGTGTTCTCCGCTATTTTGGGCTACGGATTTTTGCACGTCACCGCCGCCGATCTACGGCTGCATGCCGGGGATATCCGGCGCTATTATTCCCTTGCCGGCGTGAACATTACTCCGGAGGCTGCGGAGGACGTCGCGTCCTATACCGGCGGCTGGATCATCGCGGTCTATTTACAGCTTCGCGCTTTCCGGGAAAAGGGATCTTTTTCTGTTACGCAGGACATTCTGACTCTGATGGAGCATTTGGTGTGGGACAAGCTGACGCCCGGGCAGCAGGACTTTTTACTGCGTCTTTCACCCCTTGAAACAGCCACCATGCGGCAAATGTGCGTGCTTCTTGACTGCGAGGTTTTACCCGATTACGCCTTGGACGCGCTGGAAATCCCCTTTATCCGCTGCGAGCCGGCTGGGCGGCGGTATGAACTGCACAGTATCCTGCATAGTTTGGTGGCGCAAAAATGCCATGAGCGGGGCGAGTCGTTCGAACGTGAATGCTTGCTGCGGGCAGGCGATCTATGCCGGGATGACGGCATGACCCCGGAGGCGCTGGGCTTTTATTGGCGGCTCAGGGACTATGAGCGGATGCTTGCTCTCGACCTTTCCCATTTGATTTTAGAGCAAATCGGGGGCACACCTTTTTCTGCGCTGGCGCTGGATATTGCGCAGCATTGCCCGGCTGAAATCAAAAGGAAATACCCTCTTTCCATGCTGTGCGTTGCGTGGGCGCTATTGACGGCCGGAATGAGCGCGGAGTTTGACGTACTGATGGAAGAACTGCGCAGCACGCTTGGCACTGAAAACGACGCGGACGGCTTGCTTGGCGAATGGATGCTGCTTTACTCTTTTAAAAGCCATCCCCGCCTGGACGAAATAACCGCTGTCCTTCGGGAGGCTGCTTCCCTTTTCAAGGGGACCTGCTCGCGGGTGATCCTGCCCGCCGCGCCCTGGTGCTTCGGCAACTGCGGTCCGCTGGCCGACTATCATATCACGCCGGGCGAAGCCGATCGGAAGGCCGACGCATTGGAGGAATACGTAGCCTTGTACGCCAGGCTGACCAATGGCCACGGCAGCGGCGCGGACGTGCTGTACCGTGCGGAGCTTGCTTATCACAGGGGGAATTTGAACGAGGCGGAGATCCTTGCTTACAAGGCGGCTTTCCTTGCCGAAAGTAAGCAGCAAAGCATCGTCCAATTGGGAGCGTCGCTGCAACTGGCGCAAATTGCCCTGCACAGGGCGGACACGGCAAGCTGGCAGCGCGCCATCAGCTCAATGGAGCGGGCCGCCTCCTACCCCGCGCAGAACTCCTTCGTCGTCCGGGCCGCCCTGGATATTATGCGCGGTATGCTGCTCACTGAGCTGCAGCAGCTTACAGGCATTGCCGATTGGCTCAAGAACGGAGATTTTTCGTCATCAAGGCTGCTGCCCGCCATGGTTCCCCCGGCCCTGTTCGTACACGCGGTCTATTTGCTGCATCAGGGAGAATTCGCGCGACTCATCGGACTTGCCGGGGCCAGACATGCGGACGGCCTTAGAAACGGCCCTGTTCTGACTATGCTTTTATCTCTTACCTTGGCCGCCGGCTACATGCAAATGGGAGAATCCGGGCAGGCTTCGGCATTTGTCCGGCGTGCCGCGCAAGCTGCATTGCCCGACGGACTGATTTCCCCCTTTGCGTCCTTTTCATGGTTAACCAAAGGATTGACCGATGAAGTGGTTGAGCGGGAATATCCGGCACTTTTTGAAAAATTTCAGGCAACGAAAGAACGTTTTGCAATGGGCTGGACGAAGCTGTATCAGGATCTGCTCCCGGCGGAGCTGCCGGGGAAACTCACCGCACGGGAGCGGGAGGTGGCGTTGCTTGCGGCCCAAGGGTTGCGCAACGGTGAGATTGCGGAAAAACTGTCGATTAAGGAAAATACTGTGCGTTTTCACCTGCGTACAATATTTCAAAAGCTGGATGTGGACCGCCGCGCGAAGCTGGCGGAAAGGCTCAAACCACTCTAAAGGGGCGGCGGTGTGGGCGGATAAATTCTTGTCAGGTGCTATCCCATTTGGATGATGTGTGAAATAAGAGTCCGTCTTACATAATTTGTAGGATGGTTTTTTTATGTACTTTTATAAAAACCGTCCATTCGGACGGGGCGCAATTCAAAACCATGCTTTACAATGGTTGCAAGAAAACCGTCTATCAAGTGTCAGGCACGGAAAGGAGGCGCACGGATGGATAATCGCGCGGATTACTATATCAAGGCGGTTATGCCCCTTAATGATTACAGGTTGTTTATGGAGATGGAGAGCGGCAGCAGTTCCGGTGTGAACGGGAACTGCTTAGAAAGGATTATCCGGCTGCCCGGTACAGCATTATTCTCCGGGTCGGAAATCCGGTGGGGAGGTTGTACCTCCACCGCGGGGAGAAGGAGCGGCGTATTTTGGTTATCGCCCTGGCCCCCGAATACTGGGGCAGGGCGATCGGAAGGCGCTTGATTGAAAAAATTTTGCGGGAGGTTGCCACGGCGGGCAGGCCGGTACGTTTCCAGGCGGCGTGGTATAACCGGCCTGCCCGATCGCTTTATGAAGGGCTGGGTTTCCGGGTGACGGAGGACAATGGAGTCTATTGCGAGATGCAGTGGCTGCCGGGAACCGGGCCAATTGACAAGGGGTGAAAAAATGAGGTATAGATTGAAGAGTTCTCTTATTTTTTTTATGCTGATAGTCATGATTACAGTTGCCTTTGATAAAACGTTCGTGGCGGAGGCAAGCTTTGCAACCCCGGCGCTAAATCAGGATCTGAATTTGGATTGGGTAAGCGAGAATAATAACGGCTTTACAATTACCGCCAACGATGGCCTGACATTTAATGGGGATCCAGTATCTATCTGGTTAAGCGGTAGCGATGGGGCTGCCGGACCATTCTCTTTTACTATTAGCGCCGATGAACAATTCGCAGGCGGCGCATTCGATCTGACTGAAATTGTATTTGATTTGTACGAACCCGGGAGTACCTTTACTATTGCAGTCATAGGACATAAAGCCGACGGGGGCACGGTTATGGCCAGTGTATCCGGCGGTGGCACGGCGGAGTTTAATGCTATAAACCTGGGCGGAATGACCGAGTTGACTGCATTTGACGTGCAAATTCAACGGGTCTCCGGCTTCAACGGCGTGGATTATGTGGGGTTGGATTCCTTTACCATTGCCAATCCCCATGAATATGTGGGAAACCATGCGCCGGACATTGCCGGCCTAGGCGAAAAAATCATTTTCCAGGAGAACACGGTCAACGCCGCGCCCCGGCAGATTGATCCGGATGTCGCGGTAACCGATAGCGACTCGGACGACTTCAACAGCGGGCAGGTTACGGTCTCCTACACCGCCACCGGGCTGGCGGAGGATCAACTGGTTGTGGACAATATCGGCAACATCTCCGTATCCGGGAGTGCCGTTAGTTACTCTGGAACCCAAATCGGCACTGTCAGTGGCGGAAACAATGGCGCTGCTTTGATTATCGACCTTAGTGCAAACGCCACACCGGCACAGGTTACAGAGCTGTTGCGCGCCCTGGCTTACCAGAATACCTCCAATGAACCCGCCAGCTACCGCACCATCTCAATTACCGTCAACGACGGCGACGGCGGCACCAGCGCGCCGGCTACGGCCAGGATCGCGGTGTCCGGCCAGGCGGAGTCCGGGGTGGAGAGCCCGGTAGACCTTACCCAGAACTTGAGTTATCCGGACTGGGTGGACCATCTTAATAATTATTTTGCCATTACTGCCAACGGTAGCGTAACCTTGTCCGGTGACCTGTCTACTGTCTGGATCGAAGGCGGGGGCACCGGCCCGGCATCCCTGACCGTCAGCGCCGCCGAGCAGTTTGCGGGCGGCATGTTCGATCTGGCGGGCATGACCTTCGATTTTGTCGGCAGTGGTAATTATACCGTCACAGTAAAAGGATACCGGGCCGGTGGGGACACTGTCACAGCTAATGTAACCGGCAGCAGTGAGGGGGAATTCAACGCCGTAGACCTGGCCGGCATGACCCAGCTTAATTCCTTTGAGGTTCAAATTCAGAGTTCCGGCGGCGGCGATGTATATAACCTGGGGCTGGCGTCCTTCACCATCGCCAATCCCCATGCCGTCAACCTGCCGCCGGCGTTTACCTCGGCTGCGGGCTTCAGCATAGCTGAAACCGCTCTGGCTAATGACACCGTGCTCCACGACGTCCAGGCCCACGACGGGGACGGCGGCGCTACCGACGCCGGCCTGACCTACCGTATAACCGGGGGCACCGGCCGGAGTTATTTTTCAATTGACAGCTCAACGGGTGAAATCAAACTCACCGCCGCCGGGGAAGCAAGCCTTGATTATGAATCGGCTGCCAGTTACACCTTGACCGTCCGCGCCGACGACGGCCGGGCCGTCAACAGCACCGCCGACCAGACCATTGCCGTCAGCGTGGCGGATGCCGCCCCGGCAATTACCGGCGGCCAGTCCTTTACGGTAAGTGAGACGGCGCCCGACGGCACTGTTGTCGGCGTCGTCGCCAACACCGGCGACAACGACTCGGTGACCTTTTCCATTACCGGCGGCAACAGCGGCGGCGCCTTTGCCATTGATGCCGCCGGCGCCGAGATTACGGTAAACAATGCCGGCGCCATCGACTACGAGGCAGACCCCAGCTTTACCCTCACTGTCCAGGCTACGGATGAAACCAACTCCTCCGACCAGGGCGTTACGGTCAACGTGAGTGACGTGGCCCCGGTAATCACCGCCGGGCAGTCCTTCACAGTAAGCGAGGGGGCGGCCGACGGCACTGCGGTGGACACCGTCGCCGTCACCGGCGACATCAGCAGCATTGTCTTTTCCATCCAATCGGGCAATGACGACGGAGTTTTCGCTATTAACAGCTCCACCGGGGAAATATCCGTCGCCGACAGCGCCAATCTCGACGCTGCAATCACAGCTGTCCACACCCTGGCAATTCGTGCCTCCGACGCAAACCACAGCGATGAAATGGTGACCGTTCTGGTCCGGGCGGCGGACGGCAGCGGAACCATGACGGTGACGCCGGACGCTGTTGCCGCCGGCCAAACCGGCATAACGCTGACCTTTACCTACACGGCGGCGGCCGGGGGCCTGGAAAACGGCGCGGTGAGCATCGACGTACCGGATGGTTGGAGTCCTCCCGGTACAATTTCCACCGGAGCCGGCTATACAACGGCTTCCGCCGGAACGGTGGGTGTATCGGGCCGGAGCATCACCGTAACGGGCCTGACCCTGGCGGGTAGCGATTCCATTGCTATAACCTACGGGGATAAGAGCGGCGGCGGGCCGGGCATTACTGCCGCGACCACTGCCGGCGTTTCCACCTGGCCGACCCGGTCCGGCGCCACCTCCGCCGGCAGCCTGGCGGGGCTGAGTATTTCGCCTCAGGTAACCATAGAGCCGGGCGGCGCCGACCCAGATCAGTCGTCCGTGACGGTTGACGAGACAGCCCGGCCCGCCGACAATACAACCATTGCAACCATTACGGTAACTCTGCGGGACGCCCATGGCAATCCGGTGATCGGCCATACCGCAGCCCTGGACCAGGGCGCCGGCAGTTCCACCATTGAACCGGCCGGCGCCGTAACGGACGCCGCCGGGCAAGCTGTTTTCACCGTTAAAAGCAGCCGGGCCGAGTCGGTTACTTATCAGGCCAAGGACACTACTCCCGAGCCGGATGTAACGGTGATACAGACTGTCCAGGTTACCTTCGAGCCGGGCGTCACCGTTGACCCCGCCGACGACAGTGCCGTTGAGGGCGGGACTGCGCAATACGCGGTGGCGCTGTTATCCCGGCCCACGGCGGACGTCGCCATCAGCGTCACACCAGACACCCAGTTGAGCGCAGACAAGGACAGTCTGATCTTTAACAGTGCAAATTACAACACGCCCCAGACGGTGACCGTTACCGCCATAGACAACCATATTCTCGACGGCAATCGCACCGGTGCGATAACGCATGACGCTGTCAGCGCGGACCCGGCATACGGCGGTATTACCGTGCCCGGTTTCCTGATGGATATAACGGACAACGACAGCCCGGATATTATAGTTAGCAAGAGCGGCCCGCTGCAAATAACCGAGGGCGGCCCCTCGGACTCCTATACCCTGACGTTGGCCACTCAACCCGCCGACAGCGTGACGGTTTACGTGTACGGCGGCGGTCAGGTTGCCGTCGACCCGCAGGTGTTGGAGTTCACCACTGGCAACTGGAACGTTCCCCTGGGGATTGATATAACGGCGGTGGACGACGATGTCGCCGAAGGGCCGCATGCCGCCACGGTAACCCACAGCGTTTACAGCGCCGACCCTGATTACGGCGGCTTTAATATTCCGGACCTGGACGTTGACATCACCGACAACGACTCTCCTGGCATCAGCATTAACCAAAGCGGCGCCGCCGTGGTCACCGAGGGCGCTGGAGACTATACCTATACCATGGTCCTGACCACCAGACCCTGTTCCGATGTGGAAATCAGCATTAGCGGGGGCAGCCAGCTTGGTGTGGACCCCGGGGAGCATACGTTTACCCCGGGGAACTGGGATTCGCCGAAAACCGTGCGGGTGTGGGCGCTGGACGACGATGTGAGCGAAGGAGACCACAGCGGCAGCGTATCTCACTCGGTATACAGCGCGGACCCGGGTTACGATAATTATGACATTTCCGCCATCACAGTAAGTATCATTGATAACGACGCGTCCGCCAACGCTTGCCTGTCCGGACTCGTGTTGAGCGGCGGCACGCTGGTCCCGGCCTTTGACTCGGCCACCACCAATTATAGTCTTTCGGTGGCCCATAGCGTGGGCAGTGTCTCGGTGACGCCCACGCCGGCGGACAGCAACGCCACGGTTACCGTCAACGGTACGCCGGTGGCCGGCGGGCATGTTTCACCGTCCATTAGCCTTAACGTGGGAGCCAACCCCATTATTGCCGTGGTTACCGCCCAGGACGGTATAACCACCAAAACGTATACCATCACCGTTAACCGGGCCGCCGCGTCCGGCGGCGGAGGCAGTAGCGATAAAAACAAACCTCTTCGAAATGACGGCACAAGTAAAAACATAAAAGCAGACGCCGGCGGCAAAGTCAGCCTCGGCAACGTTTCCGTGGAGATCCCGGCGGGGGCATTGCCCGATGACGCCACCGTCAGTATCAGGAAGTTGAGCCGGAGTGAAGCTAACAAGGTGGTGCTCGGGGGACTGCGGGTTAAGATGGCCGGCGATGTTTATGAGATTACCACCACCGGTGAGCGCTGGTTCGGTGACAACTATATTACCATCAAGCTTGCCTATGACCCGGACAGGGTTGCAGAAGGCGAGTTCCCGGCGGTGCATTACTATGATCAGATATTGGAACGCTGGGTTAAGCTGGAGACGCAACTAATGCAGGAAAACGGTCAGTGGTTCGCCGTAGCCGGGGTTAACCACTTGACCAGGTTTGCCGTGTTCAGCACGGCTAAAGAACCTCCGGCGGAGCAAGAGGTGATCACTCTGACTATCGGCCAGGTCCGGGCCGGTGTGAACGGCAGCCCCTTCACCCTGGACGCTCCGCCTTATGTTGATCATCAGTCCCGGCGCGTCCTAGTGCCCATCCGGTTTGTCAGCGAAGCCTTGGGCGCCGGGGTCAAGTGGGATTCCACCCTCCGGCAGGTTACCATCGAAGACGGCGGCCGGGTAATTGTGCTCACCATGGGTTCGCCGGAGGTGCTGGTGGACGGCGCGGCCCGGGCCATGGACTGCGTTCCGGGGACGCAGCCGCCCGGCCGCATCTTTGTTCCGCTGCGGTTTGTCTCTGAAACCCTGGGCGCACAGGTGGATTATGATGACGCAGCTAAACAGATAACCTTGCTCAGGTAATGCAAATAAATATTGGGAGTCAGGGGACGGTTCCTTGACTCCCCTGTTTTTGTTATGGTATATTATACTAAAAGCATAAGGATTGAGAAACAGTGCCAAGAGTGAGCCGAAAACTCAGCGAAACTGGGATATATCACGTTATGGTAAGGGGTAATGAAAAAAGAGAAATTTTTCTCTGTGATCAAGACAGAGAGAGATTCATAGATATTTTGCATGAAAAAAGCAGGGAAAAGGAGTATTCAATTTTGGCATACTGTTTGATGGATAATCATGTGCACCTGCTTATAAAAGAAGGGACAGACCAGATAGACAGGGCTATGAAAAGAATAGGCGTAAGCTATGTGTATTACTTCAACAAGTTATACGAGAGAATAGGCCATTTGTTTCAGGACAGGTTTAGGAGCGAGCCGATAAATGATGAAAGGTATCTAATGGCTGCTGTCAGGTATATACATAATAATCCGGTTAAGGCAAAAATGGTAAAAAGCCCGGACAGATATCGTTGGAGCAGTTACAATGAATATGTGAGCAAAGAAGATACAGCCGCAGGTTTAACAAGCAGGGAATTTGTACTGAAAATGTTTTCAGAAAACCTGGAAGAGGCAATCAAGCAGTTTGTCAGGTTTTCAGGAGAGCAGGCGAGAGAAGAGTTTATAGATATCAATGAAGAAAAAACAATGGATAAGACCATAAAATCTGAGGCTCAGGCAATAAAGCATATTGAGAAAGTTTTGCAGGAAGGTAAGGCTGTGAATCTAAAGGATTGGCTAATGAATAAAGACAATAGAAACGAACTGATTAGGTACCTTAAAGATAATTCTATTCTTTCAACAAGGCAAATAGCTGCAATTTTGGGTGTTAACAGGAATATTGTTCAAAGGGTCAGGTGATGAGTCAGAGAACCGTCCCCTGACTCCTCCCTGACTCTTTGTTTCTCACAACCTTACATGGATTGCCATAAGCAATAACCTTACTTGGAACATCATGGACAACGGTGCTTCCGGCTCCTATGATACTGTTGTATCCGATAGTTACACCTTGAATAATCGTGGTATTTGCGCCCACGTGCGTACCGGCGCCTATTTTAACGTCGCCGCATATGACGGCGCCGGGTCCTATATGCGCAAATTCATTGACGCGGCAACCGTGCTCTATAATAGCGCCGGTATTTATGATCGCCATATCTCTTATAGTGCTCTTTGCATTAACTACCGTGTTCTTTCCTGCGTAGATTCCCGCGCCCAGACATACATCGCTGCCGATATTTGAAGAATTGTCGATTATCGCAGGTAAGATAAATCCTGTATCTTTCAGCAAATGATATAGTTTTTCTCTCAAAGCGGTGCTTCCGACACTTCCGACTGCAATAAAAGCATACTTGACTCCGCTGTCAAATACCGACTTCAATATGGAATCGTTTCCCATAATTTCACAGCCCGATACTTGCTCTCCGACAGTGCAGCCCAATTCAGTAATCCCGATGATTTCGTATTCTTCCTTTGATCGGATGCTGTCTATGACACTGAGTGCATGTCCGCCTGCGCCTACAAGAACAATCTTTTCCACATTGACCTCCATCCCGCCGTAAAACGGCGGCACAAATTGACCGGAAAATTGAGGTTTTCGAAGAAAATGGCCGCCGTCGTATTTGGCGGCCAAATTAATTTCTTCCGTATGTGAAAATTTATTTTCACGTTAAACCTCCAATTCCTTCCTCATTCTCTCCAACTCTTCAAGCTGTCCCATATCGAGCCAGTTCTGTTCACTGACGGGAAAAACTCCGATCTTTTCTCCCAGATTTTTTTGCTGCTCGATTATATCCGTGAATCCCATAGCTTGATCATTCTTAAGCCTGTTTATAACGTCTGCTTCCACAACATAAAAGCCGGTATTGGTCAGGAATGAGTACTCGGGCTTCTCAATTATGGAAGCTATTTCGCCATTCGTTATCAGGTTGATTACTCCATAAGGAATAGTGAGATGCTTATAGGCCGCGACTATTGTAATCATATTTCCGTTTTGCTTATGAAAATCATATATTTCCTTGTAATTAGCTCTGATGAGAACATCGCAATTCGTCAAGAAAAAGGTGGATTTGAGTTTCCCTTTCAGCAGGCTGAGCCCGCCGCCTGTGCCAAGCGGTTTCTCCTCATTATGAAATTCTATTTTATAATCTTTTTCAACGTCGCCGAAATAAGCCTTGATCATATTCTTTTTATAGTTAATGATAAAATGAAATTCGTCGCATTCATACTCCATAAAATGATTGATTATATGCTCGGCTATTGGTATTTCGCCAATGGGAATAAGTGGTTTTGGTAATATCTTTGTATACGGATGGAGCCTTGTTCCCAATCCGCCTGCCATGACGACGATAGGCGCATTTACCGAAAGTTTACGTCCGATCTCATAATCTTTTAAAAAAGCAATGGATTGTATCTCGAGTGCTTCATTCACAATCGGCAAAGACAATACCGACCATTTCTTCATGAGTTCTTTAGATTTATCCCTGTCTTTTTCATGTATGAATTTCGGACTGTAATTGGCGATTTCCCTTATTTTATCCTCTAACTTACCTCCGCGCAGTAAATGCCTTCTGATGTCTCCATCAGTAATAATCGCTTTTAGTTTTTTATTTTCAGCAACCATCAATACTTGATTATGTGTTGCATCTATCTGTTTCATTGCCTCCAAAACACTTTGATCTTCCGTGATAAATAATGCCTCTATATTCAATATTCCCACCCCTTTTATTATATGAACACCATAATAAAAGTGCGCAGGATTAACGAGAATGATGGAAATAGCAACATTGCAGCTAAACCCCGAAAATTAAGATATCGCCCTGATTTTATCAATAACCGTATGCACATCGTCAGCGGACAAATTGCTGCTGCAGGGAAGATTAACAATGCGGTTATAATAGTGGGGCGCTTTCTCAATCATATAATCCTGGTTATTTAAGTAGGGCTTCTGCTCATGAATAAGTCCCCATACCGGGCGTGCCTGGATATTATTATCAGCCAGATATTTGATTATTTTCTTTCGGGAGTATTTGTCTGAGTCAGTAATATACAGTGGATAGAACCAATAGTTCGGCCGTATATCATCCCGGAAATCCAATATCTTCAAGCCGTTCAGCCTGTCATTTATACCGCTTTGGTACAGCTTATAGTTTTCTGCTTTCACGGAAATAAAGGACTCAAGCCGCTCCAGCTGTGCAACTCCCAACGCTGCCTGGAGGTTGGTCATTCTGTAATTATAGCCCACCTCATTGTGGATGAAATTAGCGGCATCATTCTTTGCCTGTGTGGACAGATATTTGGCTCTTTGTATCAGGCTGTTATCATTTGAGACGATCATCCCCCCGCCGCCGGTGGTAATAATTTTGTTGCCGTTAAAGGAATAAACGCCTATATCGCCTATTGTCCCGGCGTACTTGCCTTTATATCTGCCCTCAAGGTAATAGGTCCCCAAGGCCTCGGTGGCATCCTCAATCACCTTGAGATTATAAGCCTCGGCGATATCCATAACTGCCGACATATCCGCCATGTTGCCGAAAACATGGACAACCACTATTGCTTTAACATGTCTTCCCGTATATCTGTTAACTAATTTATGGTCAATAAAATCACACTCTGACTGGCAAAACTTCTTTAACTTCCCCATATCCATGCATAAAGAATCATCGCAATCCATAAAAACAGGATGGGCCTGCAGATATTTCACCGGGTTTACGGAAGCTATAAACGTCAGCGTCGGTACGATCACCTCATGATCCTTTTCAACACCCGATAAAATTAAGGCTAAATGTAGGCCGGCAGTTCCACTCTGACATGCAGCTGCTGATTCCACGTTTAAATAATCGGCAATTTCCGTTTCATATCTGGATATATATTCTCCGCCGGTGGAAACCCATTCCTTTTCAATCGCGTCAGTTACATATTCCAGCTCGTTACCCTTCAGATTAGGAACGGATAAGGGTATGAATTTATTCAAAAGATCACATCCCATAGTTTTACAGGTTATAAATGTCCGCTTTGTATCTGTCTAAATTCTCCTTAAGAAACGCTATAGTCTCCTTCAGGCCCTCTTTTAAACTGTACTTTGGTTCCCACATAGTAAGTTCCCTTAGTAATTTATTCGAACCTAACAGCCTGTTCACCTCGCTCTTTTCCGGACGAAGTCTTTGCTCGTCACAGATTATCCTGGCAGCAGGATTAATCTGATCAATCAGCTCCTGTGCAAGCCGACCGATGGAAATCTCCTGCTGGGACGCAATGTTAATCTCCAGCCCTATGGTTTTCTCCGACCTGGCGATGTCAATAAACCCCTGGACAGTATCTTGCACATAATTGAAATCTCGCGTCGGAGTGAGTGAACCTAGCTTTATTTCCGTCATTCCCGATAAAAGCTGAACAATAACTGTCGGAATCACCGCCCTGGCTGACTGGCGCGGTCCATAGGTGTTGAATGGCCGTACTATGGTAACGGGCGCTCCGAAGCTGCGATAAAAGCTCTCCGCCAGTCTGTCGGCCCCTATCTTTGTTGCAGAATAAGGCGATTGCCCTTGAAAAGGGTGTTTCTCATCAATGGGCACATACTGTGCAGTGCCGTAGACCTCTGACGTGGAGGTCACAAGGATTCTTTCAGTACCCAGATCTCTCGCTGCCTGCAGCACATTCAGCGTGCCTTTAATATTTGTATCAACGTAGGAATCAGGCGAATGATAGCTGAATGGAATTGCAATTAAGGCCGCGAGATGAAAAACCTTATCCACCTCATTCATTGCTGTTCGTACTCCGTTGGGATCTCGGATATCCCCTGCAAATATTTCTATTTCATCTAAGAGCTCTTTAGGGAACGTATCAAGCCAACCCCAATTACCAAATGAATTATAATAAACAAAAGCTCTAACTTTTTTACCTTCCTTTATAAGTTGCTCTGCAAGATGGCTTCCAATAAATCCGTCAGCACCGGTAATAAGCGCTTTTTTCATAAGTTCCTCCATAAATATTTCTGTAACTAAAACCCTGAGAGGGATGCCTGCCTCGCGGAAGGCGTCCCTTTTTGTTTAGACTCGCGGTTCAACGCCTGAAGTAGTTGGACCTGTTTTTCTTTTGGCTCTGTAACCCTTTAGTTCAGCTTTATTGCGTCCTTTAATTTTTATGCGATTAACCTGGCATGTAACACTTTCTTCAAAAATAAGAGCCTGAAGCGGATTCGGTTGGTTGGCTGCAATGTGGATAAAATATCTCTTTTTCCTGAATAATATTTATAAATAATCGAAAATGACATTGAAAAGATATAGAAAATCTGCCTATCGGTTTATGTTGTGACCGTTGAAAAAGATTATTTCCATGCCAAGAATGAGTAAGAAACGGAAGCAGGTAATAGCGGAGGTAATCTATGACTACCCAAGTTGAGAAAAAGCATATCAGTATAAATGGAGTAGGTATAACATGCTATTGTGCCGGAGATGGTAACGATGCTATCGTACTATTGCATGGTGCTGGTGTGGATTCAGCAATGCTTTCTTGGGCCGAGGTAATTTTATTGCTATCCGGTCGTTATCAAGTCATTGCGCCGGATTTGCCGGGATACGGAGCAAGCGGTCGGATAGATGGCGAATATACGCTATCGTTCTACTCAGAGATAGTAAAGGGCATAATCGAAGCATTTGGGGGCAAACCGGTTATCCTGGCCGGACTGTCCTTGGGAGGCGGTATATG
The DNA here is from genome assembly GCF_039851975.1 of Desulfoscipio sp. XC116. Taxonomy (GTDB): domain Bacteria; phylum Bacillota; class Desulfotomaculia; order Desulfotomaculales; family Desulfallaceae; genus Sporotomaculum. The sequence goes on along the minus strand of NZ_CP156660.1, from coordinate 2,812,389 downwards.
CCTGAATATGGCGTTAGTCTATCCGGAGCTTATTAAGGTTCTTGTGCTGGTTGACGCATGGGGATTGTTTGATAAATTGTCATGGCATCGGCTAACCCATTGGTTTATTCGTTCAAAGCTCAACGACAATTTATATGAATGGACGAATAGATATCCATCCTTTATCAGATTCTCCTTAAAATACAGCTTGTTTGGTGATAAATCAAAGGTGAGCGATGATTTAGTGGCTGAAATACAAAAAGCCATGCTGGAGCCTGGTGCAGGCAAGCCTTTCATCTCCTTTCAAAGAAGTGAAATTACGCCCACAGGTTTTACTACAGATTTGTTCGGGAGGCTTGAAGAAATAAATGTACCTACACTGCTTATACATGGCACGCTTGACAAAGCGGTTCCTGTAAAAGGCGCCATCCTTGCCAGCAAAAGGATTCCCGATTGCGAGATGCATTTAATGGAAGGATGTAAGCATTGGCCTCAAAAAGAACGTCCGGAAGAATTCGCAAATGCCCTACAATTGTATCTTGGCAGAAAATTATAACAAGCGGCTTTTGTTGAAATCTGGGATATGCCTACCTTTCGAACAGACGAAGAATCCCATATGGACACATCGCCGTTATTTACAAAATCTCCGCCGATGGAATAGTCTCCCTGCTCAGAAAACAGATAAGCGCCGTCCGACACAGCAAAAGATCCTGTGCCATCGCTGCCTCCGGAAAGAAGGAGCACTCGTATTATGTTTCCTATATATTCTTTCGCCCTTCAATTTCATCCTTGCCGCGATAAATCCTCCTGTTGATTAAAAATGCCACAACATATGTCACCCGTTTTTCGTCATCCAGAATAGGGAAAACCGTAATGTCCTGATATACGGCCTTTATATCGAAATCCTTTGTGCCGTAGCGCTCTGCAATTTCTTCCAAAGGCACTCTGACATTCGGGAAAAAGACGGTTCCGCCCTGAAAGGCCCGTTTTAACACGGGGAGTTGGCTTGTTGCGATAACAGCGGGATCTTTAAATAAATTGTATTTCCCGACAACTATGTCTGGACTGATAGCATGATATTCGGCCAGCGTGGCCTTATTCACCAGCACCGGTGTTCCGTCCGGAGCGTAAACCTGAATCGGATAGGGGAAGCACTCGAGCACTTTGGCAAGCAGCTCTTCTTTTCCAAAGAGCGAGCAAACCCAGCTGCAAAAGTAGCGCTTCAAATTATCCTGAGTTAATACACAAAAGTGATCTCATTTAACGACTTATCCCAGTGTCTCCCCGGAACCATGCCTGATAGGTGTTAATGACGCCGCCTGCAAAGAAATGGTACGGATATTAAATTCGGGCATGATTTCTATAAATTTAAAACCTTTATTAATAAAACCTTAAGGTTTTATTAATAAAATTATTATGATATGAATTTTTGTTTTGCAGTACTATAATAATGAGTGTTTAAGCAGAAAGAGTGATAGAACTATGAGCATTAATATTTTGGTTGTAGACGATGAACAGTCCATAGCGGACTTAATAGAAGTTTATTTAAAAAATGAAGGTTTTACAATATGCAAATTTTATAACGGTCAAGATGCGTTCCGGTGTGTTGAGTCGGAACAATTAGAGCTTGCGATACTTGACGTCATGCTGCCGGATATTGATGGCTTCACTCTTTGCCGGAAAATTAGGGAAAAGCATAATTTCCCGGTTATTATGCTAACAGCCAAAGAAGAAGAAATTGATAAGATTACCGGGCTGACATTAGGCGCGGACGACTATATCACCAAACCGTTCCGGCCTTTGGAGCTTGTTGCCCGTGTAAAGGCGCAGCTCCGGAGATTTACCCAATATAATTTGGCCGAGCCAAACCAGGAAGAACACCTGATTGCCTTTTCCGGCTTGGTATTGGACAAGGATACCCATGAATGTATGTTGAATGAAAAAAAGCTGTCTCTCACTCCTACGGAATTTTCCATCCTTTGGGTGCTTTGCTCCAATCGCGGACGGGTGGTCAGTTCGGAAGAATTGTTCCATGAGGTATGGGGAGACAAGTATTTCACCAACAGCAATAATACGGTAATGGTTCATATCCGACATCTAAGAGAAAAAATGCACGACAGTGCGGAACACCCCAAATATATCAAAACGGTATGGGGGGTTGGCTATAAAATTGAAAAGTAAGAGAGATAGTAGAAGGAGCGATTATACAAGATTAAAAAGTAAAGTGTTTTTTCGAATGTTCCTTGTTGTTCTTGCCACGACTGCAACTGTTTATTGCCTGCGTTTTTTCATTCAAAGAAACTTCAGTGTTGGAGATAGTATTGTACAATTTTTAAAGAATACGTTGCATTTGCGTGAAAACGTTGCTTTATTAATTTATCGGTCTATGTTTTACCGCAATATGGAAACCATTACATTTATTATAATTCTCATATTCTTAGTTATCTTACTTAAATTCTCCATCCCCTGGTTCACAAAATATTTTGATGAAATTAGCGCCGGGATGGATAAACTTGTTGAAGAATCCAATGCTGAAATTACATTATCACCGGAATTGGATTTTATGGAGAATAAGCTTAATCAGATAAAAGACAACTTGGAAAAGCAAAAGAAAGCCGCTCTTGATGCCGAGCAGCGCAAAAATGATTTGGTAGTTTACTTGGCTCATGATATAAAGACACCTCTGACCTCCGTTATAGGATACTTGAGTCTTCTGGATGAAGTTCCTGACATGCCTCCTGAACAGAAGGCAAAATATGTCGGTATTACCTTGGAAAAAGCTTATCGATTAGAACAATTAATAAATGAGTTTTTTGAGATCACCAGGTTTAATCTGCAAACTATTGTTTTGAATAAAGAAAAAATCAATTTACTGTTCATGCTCCAGCAGATGGCGGATGAATTCTATCCAATGCTGACTCCACAGGAAAAGCGGGTGTCCGTCAATGTGCCCGACGGCCTCACTCTGTGGGGAGATGCGGACAAACTGGCCCGTGTGTTCAATAACATTCTGAAAAATGCGCTGGCCTATAGCTATGCAAACAGCGTCATTGACATTTCTGCCGGGCAGCAGGACAAAAATATTGTGCTAACTTTTACTAATCAGGGCAATCCAATCCCGCAGAAAAAGCTTGAAACTATTTTTGAAAAATTTTACCGATTAGATTCCGCGCGTTCCACAAATACCGGCGGAGCGGGGTTGGGTTTGGCTATCGCCAAAGAAATTGTCACGGCCCACGGCGGAACTATCTCTGTGGAAAGCAGCCCGGAAAATACCACATTTGCAGTAAAGCTTCCGTTGTAAGAAAATCTTAAGAAGTTCATAAGATAGAATTACAATATAGCTCCTTGTTCTGTGGTTGAATAATATTAGCACAGAATAAGGAGCTGTTTTATTATGGTACGAAAATTAAGAAAGAAAAAGCCGGGAATACGTATATTGGTAACATTTCTGTTGATGGGTGTTATGGCCGCTCTTGTCTATAAATCCATCATTATTCCAGTATACAGGCACATTTTTGAAGAAGGATATGACGATAAAACCTCGTTATATTCTTTCTTAAAGATAACACCCGATTCTTCTGACGATAGAACAACACCGGTTCCATCGTTGAAGCTAGAACCCGAATCCTCTGTTACCATATCTTCCGATAAACTGAACAGTTCTAATGCGATTCTGATCAATTTAAAAGATCATACCATTCAGATGCAGAAAAACAGTGAAGAAAAAATCTATCCCGCTTCTTTAACAAAGATGATGACAGCCATTGTCGCAATAGAAAACTTGCCTGATTTGAAAAAAGAAATCGTACTTACCAATTCTGTGTTTCAGGGTCTGTCAGAAGCAGATGCATCTATGGCCGGTTTCCAGCCGGGTGAGCAGGTCAGGGCCATTGATCTGTTATATGGGGTGATGCTGCCGAGCGGTGCGGAGTGCTGTATTGGACTTGCTGATCAGATTGCGGGATCAGAACAGAATTTCGTAAAAATAATGAATCAGAAAGCGGCGGATCTCGGCATGCACAACACACATTTTGAGAATTCAACCGGACTTCACAGTATAAATCACTACACAACAGTCAAAGATCTGGCTATTCTTCTAAGCTATGCTTTGCAAAATGATGCTTATCGGGAGATTTTTACTTCATCCCGTCATTCCACACCACCTACGAATAAGCATCCCGGCGGGATAACCTTTTACAATATCATGTTTGAAGAACTCAACAATCGGAACATTATCGGTGGGGAAGTTTTAGGAGGAAAAACCGGATATACCCATGAAGCCGGTCTATGTCTCGCGAGTCTCGCCAAAGTGGGTAACCGGGAATATATTCTGATTTCAGCCGGTGCGAAAGGGGATCACCATTCGGAGCGGTATAATATTACCGATGCCTTAGCCGTATACAATAGTATAGGAAAAAATGCTTACAACGTCAGCCCGGCAAAGGTAACTGAGAACGTTTCGAGGCAACACGATAAAAGGTGGTTAGACAATCCACCTTTGGAACGACGATGATTAAAACGATAGCGGAATTACATCAGTTTGTATAAATAATGTGCCCAACACTGGTTCCGGGGCAAAGGTGATACTGAGCTAAAGGGATAATCATTTAGGAAAATAATAAGGTCTTCATAAGAATTTATTAAGATTTTGATAAGTTGAAATTCCAACATCGCCTGCCTGATTTCGGTAAGATGAGATTGCCGAATCGGACAGGCTTTTAATATTCGGGCGTTCGATTGCTCGGAATTCCGATTAAGCCGTTGTTTGGTCCATCACGATTAAGGTGGTAAAGATGAGAACTGGAAAATTAAAAACTAATAACGACTGCCTGGCCTGGCTTTTCCTCGGGCCCAGCCTGCTGGGTTTTGCTCTTTTTTACTTGCTCCCGTTTGTCGCCGGCTTTTACTATTCCCTGGTGGACAGTCCCATTAACGGTACTTTTGTCGGATTACATAATTACGGCGCTTTGTTAAAAAACCCGAGCTTTTTAACAGCCCTGGCGAATACAGCCAAGTTTACTTTAATCTGTGTACCTCTTAATATGATTCTCTCTCTGGGAGTGGCCTGGTTATTGAACCAAAAATTACAGGGCCGGAACCTGTTTCGCACCATCATGATCACTCCTCTGGTGGTACCCGTAGCCTCGGTAGTCCTGGTTTGGCAGGCTTTTTTTGATTTAAACGGTGTTTTAAATTCCCTGATCCATGCCTTGGGTCACCCACCCGTGGACTGGATGAAAACCAACTGGTCCAGGGTGGTGGTCCTGGTAGTTTATTTATGGAAAAACATTGGTTACAGCGTAATCCTGTTTCTGGCCGGATTGCAAAATATACCGGTTGAATACTACGAAGCGGCCAGGATAGACGGGGCCGGCCGCCGGCAGGAATTTTTCCGGATCACCCTGGTTTATTTGACCCCCACGACTTTTTTTGTTTTTGTTATCTCGATTATCAATTCCTTCAAGGTTTTCCGGGAGACGTACCTTATCTCCGGGGAATATCCCCATAACAGCATCTATATGCTGCAGCACTACATGAACAATATGTTCATGGCCCTGGATTATCAAAAATTGACTTCCGCGGCCTTCATTATGGCTGTCTTTATCGTAGCCGTTGTTTTACTGCTTTTTATCGTGGAGAGAAAAATCACCAACATGATTAATTAAAAGGAATGAACGTGTTGAATCTAAACCGTCAGATGACAAAAATACTCCATATTACAGTTTTACTGGTACTGGCTGTCATATTCATGTTTCCCCTGGCTGTAACCGTCACCAATTCATTCATGAGTGAACAGGAAATCGCCGATAATTATGACCCGGTGACGGACAAAAATTTAAGCAGCTATAACGATGACACCGCGAGTCACTTCGCCCGGTTACAGCTTATCCCCGACGTGGTGGTGCTGAAGCAGTATTATAACGTACTCATCAAAAAGACCCAGTTCCTTTTCATGTTCTGGAATTCCGTGCTGCTTACCTTCCCTATCGTCATCGGGCAAACGATTGTGGCCACCCTGGCTGCCTATGCCTTTGCCAAACTGAAGTTTAGAGGCAGGAATTTCTTATTTTTCTTGTATATCATTGTAATGCTGATGCCATTCCAGGTAACCCTGGTGCCCAATTATTTAATGGCCGGCCAGTTGGGTCTGCTTAATAGCCGCTGGTCCATTATCTTTCCCGGCATCTTCAGCACTTTTGGCGTATTTCTTTTAAAACAGTATATGGAGCAGATACCGGACTCCTATATTGAAGCAGCCCGAGTGGACGGAGCCAACCAGCTCCAGATTTTCCTTAAAATCATCCTGCCCATGTCCAGGGCCGGCATAGCAGCCATGGCCATACTTATTTTTATCGATAACTGGAACATGGTCGAACAGCCGTTGATTTTTTTACAGGATGCGGCCAAACAGCCTCTTTCACTCTATCTTTCCAGAATCATCGACGGTGAAAAAGGACTGGCCTTTGCCGCGTCCACTTTATACATGCTGCCGGTGCTGCTGAACTTCCTTTACGCTGAAAAATACTTGCTGGAGGGGATTCGGCTTTCCGGAATCAAAGGCTGAGCAACTGGTGACTTGTCATATGAATTCTTGCACACTTACTCTACAAGGGCTATTGTATCGCTGCACCAGCTCAGGGAGGGAGACGGAAAATTGCAGAATCAAGCAATTGCGGATGATGCGCAAAGAAAAAAAATAATCGGGCGCTTAAGCCTGCTGTTCCTAATAGCGATGATCGGGTTAACTTTCTTCTCCAATACCATCAATAACTTTGCTCTGCCCAGGGTCCAAACGGTCCGGCCGACGAACGGGGCTTTAATCAAAGAAATATTCGGCGCAGGGACGGTCGAGGTCAAATCAACCCGGGAGGAATACGCAGATGCCAATTTGCGAGTAAAGGAGGTCCTGGTGGAGCAGGGGGACAGGGTCAGCAAAGGCCAGCCCATCCTTAGCTTGGAGGTAGACAGCCTTAACTTGGAGGTAGACACCCTTAGTCTGGAGGTAGACATCCAAAAGGCCAATTATCTGGATGAACAGGCCCACTATCAGCAACTGCAGCTTTCGCTGGCGGGGGCCCGGGAAGAGCAGGCGCAAAAACAAAGGGATTACGATAACCTTAAGTACCTGTTTGATAATAAAGCCGAAACGGCGGTAAACCTGCAAAATGCCAAAAAGAACCTGGCGGACGCGAAAAGAAACTGTGAAGACATTCAGCTTAATCTGGAAATACAAGCCAGGAAGGTGGAAAGCATGGCCAAACAGGTGGAAAACATGACCAGAAAGGCGGATGCCCTGGCCCAACAGGTGGCCAATAACGGCGTGTATACAGCGCCCGTGGACGGCCTGATCACAGAACTGAACTTTGCCGAAGGGGCTATGACCAACAACTCCCTGCCCCTGTTTAAATTAGCTGATCTAGGGCAGGGCTTCCGGCTGATCGTGCCCATTGACAATGATTTGGTTGATTACGTCAAACCCGGAGATACGGTAAGTGTTAATATTCTCTCCCTGGGGGATAAAAAAACCGAGGGCAAAATCGACAAGATCGTGAAAAACAGCCGGCACGAGGGGGATGAAAAGGATTTGTGGATCGACGTGTCTCTGGAAGGCCTGACAGGCGGCGAAAAGGGAGAAATTTATTTAAGCAAAAAAACAAAGCCTTACGCCAACCTCGTACCTAACAGGGCGGTTTATGACGACAGCGGCGGCTCCTATGTCTTCGTTCTGGAATCAAGAAAAGGACCTTTGGGTACGGAGAACTATTTGCAAAAGGTGGAAGTCAATGTGGAAGACAGCGATAATGAAAAGTCCGCTCTCACAGATATGGTGCTGGGCGAAGTGGTGATGCAAAGCAATAAGCCGGTGGAGGACGGGGATAGAGTTCTGAAGGAGGCGGCAAATTGAAACCGGCCCAATCAGCCTATCCGGCTTATCTTATGCTGGCCCTGGGCCTATTGGTTTTAACCTGGAGCACTGTTCTGGGGTCGTCCCTGCCCGCTAAATTGGCGGATCTTGGCGGCCTGCATAAAACCAACAAAATCACCGCTACCTGGCTGAGCAACTCCAATCAGCCGGAAGAAGGCTCTTTTTCTCTGCAAGATATGCGGCAGCTTACCCAATACAACCTCCGGGACTATGATCTGGCTTACGCCATGGAGGCTTTAACTTCCGCCGCCTATCAAAAAAACCAGAGTCAGGCTCAGGTGCTGGGGGTGAATGACAGGTATGATCAATTCCATCAAATAAACTTGCGATCGGGCTGTTTTTTAACTTTTGAACAGGAGAACCAGCCGGTCGCTGTAATCAATGAAGATCTGGCTCAGGCTCTTTTTCAGAACTGCAATGTGGTGGGCCTGGAGATAGAACTTTATGGCCGGAAATTCAAAATAGTCGGGGTGGCCGGGGCTGAGCATTCCCTGATCGGGACTCTGACGGACAGGGGATACGGCACAGTGTACATACCGGTGAAAATACTGTTGGAACTGGAGGAAGATTGCAAAATAACCTCATTGGAAGTGGCAACAAAGGATGCCGGCACCACGGGTCTCAACGCCGCCGTTTTAGGAACAGCCCTGGCTTCCATCGGCCAGGACCCCACCAGCTACAAAATCATTGATTATAACGTGGCGGATCTCCTGATGGAACAAGAGAACCTGCTGCGCAATTTCGTGGCGGGGGCGGTGGCCATGGTGATGCTTTTGGGGCTGCTCAGACGAAAAATAAAGGGTATTTATCATTTCTGCCGCCTGAGGCTCCGGGATAAATATTGGTCGGAGATAATCAAGGGGGACACCGTCAAGCTTGTGCTTGGTATGGCGGAGGTGTCAGCGCTTGTTGCAGTGATGCTGCTGCTATGGAAATTAATCAGATTTAGCTTATATATTCCGCCGGAAAACATACCCAACGAGCTTATTGATGTTTCATTTTGGGTCGAACTCATTAAAAACAGGATTCAAACCGGACTGCAAAGCGCCGGATACACAGCGCCGCCCGGAGAAGTGCAGTTGAATATCCTTAATACCATCCGGAACTGGAACTTGTTTTTAAACATCTTCCTTGGTTGGCCGCTGTTCTTGCTGGGGCTTTACCAGATCAGGCTGCTGCAGGAAAAACTGCTCAAAGTTGAAGTGTTTTGCAGCGTTTTCCTGCCGGCCGCCTTAAGTTTGGGCACTGCCTTGCTGTTGATAATAAAAATGCCTCCCGTCATAGAGAGCGGGGAGGTGTTGCTGGTATTCGGTTCTGTATTTTTAACCGTGGTTAAGGTCAGGGGACACACCTGCTGAAGCTTGGGCATTTCTATGTGGACAGGAATGTCCCCAATAACGGGAATGTCCCCAATAATAGGAATGGTCCCAATTTATAGGAGGGCGGCGGATGGCGAGTTTATATCTGAAAAATCTATCTAAGACCTACCCCGGCGGGGTTACGGCAGTCAGGGATTTCTCTCTGGAAATAAAGGATCAAGAATTCTTAATCCTGGTAGGCCCCTCCGGGTGTGGCAAAACAACCGTCTTAAGGATGATTGCCGGGTTGGAGGAAATCTCATCCGGTGAATTGTATATTGCTGACCGGCTGGTTAATGACGTGGCCGCCAAGGACCGGGATATCGCTATGGTTTTTCAAAATTATGCTCTTTATCCCCATCTATCGGTCTATGACAATATGGCTTTTGGGCTTAAGTTGAGGAAGATACCCAAGGCTGAAATCAGGAAGAATGTGCAGGAAGCGGCCAGGATTCTTGCCCTTGAAGATCTTCTGAAACGCAAACCCAAGGAACTTTCCGGTGGGCAAAGGCAAAGGGTGGCCCTGGGACGGGCCATTGTCAGGAAACCCAAGGTTTTCCTGATGGATGAGCCTCTGTCCAACCTGGATGCTCAGTTGAGAACCCAGATGAGAATAGAAATTGCCAAACTCCATAAAAATCTGCAGACAACTTTTGTCTATGTAACCCATGATCAAACCGAAGCCATGACCATGGGCACCAGAATCGTGGTGATGAAGGATGGCCTGATCCAGCAAATTGACAGCCCGCAATATATCTATGATCACCCGGTTAATATGTTTGTGGCCGGTTTTCTCGGCAGTCCCGGGATGAACTTTCTGGAAGTTTTAATTATCGAGCAAAACGGCTGTGTCTTTGCCAAACTGGCCGACGCCTTGCTGCCTGTTCCCACTGCCGGGGGACAAAGGTTAAAAGAGCAGGGGTATTTGAACCGGAAAATGGTCCTGGGGATAAGAGCGGAGCATCTCTGCGGCAGCGGAGACTTTTTGGAGCGCCATCCCGAGTGTGCTTTGCGCGGGAGGCTGGAGTTTACCGAATTGAGAGGGGCTGAAACTTACCATTATGTAATGATAGCCGGCAGAGAGGTGGTTGTCAGGGTGAGTCCGGAGCTGCGCGCCGAAACCGGACAGGAAGTCAGGGTGGGCTTTAATATGTCCAAGGCCCATTTTTTCGATCAAGAAAGTGAGGTGAACGTCAGTAGTCAGTAGTCAATCCGGAAGTTAGAATTCAGGAGTCATTAGACAGCAGTCAAGTTAGAAAATCTTTTGGGGTCAAATCCCTACTGAATTCCGGCTCCTTAATTCTGAATACTTCACCTGACTAACTTGGCGTAAGTCTCCCGCATAATTGGGGACATTCCTTGCTGTGTGCCCGCTGTGTACCCGGAGGGTGAAGGGTGAAGAGGTGTGTCCCCTGACCGCTAACGGCGGGAGTCAAACGCCAATACCCTCCGGGCACACAGTTAAGTCATGCATTGGCAGTTCTAGAATTCAGATGGAGTAAAATAATCTCCATCTGCATTAAAAACTTGCTTCAAAGAGAAGGGGTGTTTTGATGATCAAAAACAAATGCGGAGTTGTCCTAAGCCTGCTACTGGTCCTCGGCCTGGGGCTATTTACCGCCGGCTGCGGTAATACTCAGCCTGCCGGGGAAGATAATAATCCTGATTCCCTGACCATTGCGGTAGTGAGCAAAGATACGTACCTGGATACGGCAGTGAAAAAGTTTGAGGAACTTCATCCCGGCGTTAGTGTGGAAGTGAAAGAATACACCTCCAGTACTTTGGAAAAAGGCGAAGGTGTCAAGGCGGCGGAGCCCGGCGATATTGAAAAATATGTCACGGCTATGAATACCCAGCTCATGTCCGGACAGGGCAGCGATATAATCTTATTAAACAACCTGCCTTATCAGACCTATGCGGATAAGCATCTTTTAGTTGACTTGGGCGGGCTGATGCAGTCGGATCAAAGCTTCAACAGCGGTAAATACTACCAAAATATTTTTAAAGCTTTAGAATATAAAGATAAACTATATGGGCTGCCGGTTAATATCACTATCGATATGATTGCCGCGGATAGAACCCTGCTGGCTGATTCCCGGGTGCAAATTGACGATAGCAGCTGGGATTGGAACGATTTTGTCAAGACGGCGGAAAAGGTCATTAACGATAACCCAAACGGGGGAACCGGGGAGATATATGCCTTGGCCGGGATGGATGAAAAAAGACTGATTGCGACTCTGGTTAAAGAAAACTATAACAGCCTGGTCGATCCGGAGAAGAAAACAGCCAATTTTACCGGCCGGGAATTTCTTGATTTACTGAACTTGAGCAAATATCTGATTGACCACAAACTGGTTAATACGGATATAGCCCAGACCAACATTATGGACATGGCTTCCCGGGGTAACCTGGTTTTTAATTTCACTTCTCTTAAAGGATTTTGGGACCTGCAAGTGGCCAAGGCAATTTTCAGCGAGGGTGTTCAGCTTTTAAAGCCCCCCGGAAAGGTGTACTTTTCCACGGACTCCATGTATGGGATCAGCAGTAAATCAGCCCATCAAGAACTGGCCTGGGAATTTTTAAAATTTTTGGTCTCTGATGAGATGATGACTCAGGGAGGAATGCCGATTAATAAGAGTGTGCTTTCCCAGATTGCCCAAAATTTTACCCAGGCTATACAAAAAAATGGTGGGATAATGAGAATTAAGGACGACGGCATTCCAGCTCAATCTATAACACTGCACCCCCCCACGCAGGAGGATGTCGAGTATATGGAAAACCTGCTGAGTCAAGCGAACGCCTACGTCGGAACGGACCAGAAGATTATTTCGATTGTTCAGGAGGAAACCGCGGCCTTCTTTACAGGACAGAAGACAGCGGAAACGACCGCCCAATTGATTCAGGACAGGGTGAGCACATACTTAAATGAATAATAGGGTCATGCACGCCGAGATGGTCATTTACGGTACGAATGTCTGGTTTGCCGATGAAGCTGCGCCGCCTAAGAATGGTGACAACATCAAACTAACCGTCACGGCGCCACGGGCAAGGAAGCGACGGCTATTTTCGACGCGCTTTGCGTGGGCGGCGAGGTGACGCTTCCGCCGACCGAGACCTTCTATAGCGTGTTCCACGCCGCAGTAACAGACAAGTTCGGCGTGAACTGGAATGTCGTCGCTGAAGAAGCGCCGCAGCAAGTGGAGGGATAAAGCGTGAATAACGAACGTGTATACAAAATGAAGATCTCCGGCGTGTACCCTCTCTATATTCAAAAAGCCCTGCGCAAAGGACGCACGAAAGCGGAAGTCGATACCGTCATTCAATGGCTGACAGGCTATGATGAACAGGGATTGCAGTCTCAAATTAATAGAGAAGCGGACTTTGAGACGTTCTTTGCCGAAGCTCCTCAAATCAATCCGAACGCTTCCAAAATCACCGGAGTAATCTGCGGAGTTCGCGTCGAGGAAATCGAAGACTCGCTTATGCAGAAGATACGCTGGCTAGACAAGTTGGTGGACGAACTGGCAAAAGGTAAGCCGATGGAAAAGGTGTTAAGAATATGAAGAACCTGTTGATGGTAAATGCTGAGGAGAATGAAACTGCGGAAGAAAAAGGTGAAACCAGAAAATAAGTGCGAGGTATGTTTGTGAGCTCGATGTTTAATAATGCGGAGAAAGATTAAGAATATAAACCTGACAAAAGCAAGATAACGGGGAGGAAATGTGATGGAATTGGTTACGATTACCAAGGAAAACTTAGAACAGGAGCACATTTGTTGCGCAATTTCCAATAACAAGGATTATCAGGTATCTGCTAAGAAAGCATGGCTTGCGGAAAGGCTGGACGATGGACTTGTGTTCAAGAAAGGAAATGTCAGGGGCAAATGCTTTATTGAATATATTCCTGCTGAAAAAGCATGGTCGCCTATTGAGGCCGGTGGATATATGTACATAGACTGCCTGTGGGTGTCTGGACAGCTCAAAGGACGGGGCAATTCCAATCTGTTGCTTAACGAGTGTATTCAAGACAGTAAAGAAAAAGGGAAAAAAGGCCTGGTGATATTGTCGTCAAAAAAGAAAATGCCGTTTCTTTCTGATCCTAAATACCTGCGCTATAAAGGGTTTCTTGTTGCCGACACTGCTGAGCCTTATTACGAACTGCTTTATCTGCCGTTTGATGCGGATGCCCCAAGACCAAGCTTCAAAGCGCAGGTGAAAAATTTGCATATCGAAGACAAAGGGTTTGTGCTTTACTATGCCCATCAATGTCCGTATACAGCGAAGTATGTTCCTTTGATAGAGGATTTAGCGAAATCTAAAGGTATTCCTTTCAAGTCAATTCTCTTTAAAACAACGGAACAAGCACAAAATGCACCGGCTCCGTTCACATCGTACAGCCTTTTCTTTGATGGCAAGTTTGTTACAAACGAAATTCTTTCTGGTAAAAAATTCGAGAAGATAGCAGCGGATAAGGTGCAAGTGCTTCTTTGATTGCTGTCTCCGCTTTATTATGAGCTGAATGTCTTGATGCGCTTGGGGATACAAGGTTTATTGCAGCTGATAACCGAGAAATTCACGCTAGGGTCTTGACATACTGTAGGTCCAATGGCAGAGAATAATGGTTTGTTTCTATCCGGCGGGGAAAACCGCTATAACGCTTAATATCTATGTATCTTGCCGGAAGCAGGCTTTGCTAATCCCGGTAAAGACGGTGCCGGATTTAAAGGGGAAAAAACAATGAGTAAAACAGTTAGGAAATTTATACCGGATGATATCTGGAATCTGGGCAGAAGCGAATCGTGGTTTTCCGATATGGCTAAGATGGGACTGCATCTGCGGAAAGTAGGGCTTCATTTCGCTGTCTTTGAGAAGGGGGAGCCCCAAAAGACAAAGTATAGAATGGACATTATAAGCCCTGCGCCGACAGAAAAACAGCTTGAAATATACAAAGAATCCGGTTGGCAGCTTGTCACCGGTTTAAAAGAACTCTATATCTTCTCATCGCCGGAAGAAGCGAATTATCCGGAGCTTCATACCGATCCAATGGAACAAAGTTATACCTTGGTGGCATTAAATAGGCGACTGAGAAATCAGGTAATTGCATTATCCCTATTTATGATGCTCTTTCTAGGGATGATGTTACCGATGTTCTTTCTTGAGCGTACGCCAATACTTGCGCTGATGGAGGCATCATGGTTTCAGCGTCCGCTGCTTATGTTCGTTGAGATTTATGTTTTTTATATTGTTATACGAAATTTCGTAGTTTTACGCAGGCTTAAAAACTCTCTTTTAGAGGGGAGGCCAATCAACCATCAGGAAAATTGGCTAAAGCCACGTTTGATTAATGGCGCTATAAGCGCCTTCTTCCTTGTTATCGCTCTTATAACCGCCTGCATACCGCTTGTAGAAATTGCTCAGAGCAAATCATATACCCTGCCGGAAGCATCGGTTAAGCTTCCTGTGGTGCGGCTTGCGGAAATTGAAAAAAACTCCGGGCTGGAGCGCGAGGAATGGTTAAACATCCGAGGTATTGAATGGGGAAATTATGTCAGCTATGCTTGGTCGCCTCTTGCGCCCGTTAAGTACCTGATAAGCGAGCATGGCATTGTCCGGAACGAGATGTGGGATGACAAGAGCGGATCTTATTCTCCAAGCATTGAAACGAATTATTATAAGTTGCTTTTCTCATCTATGGCCGACAGTTTGATTTACAATCTTATGGAACGGCATGTTGAATATCTAGACCCGGAATTGAAGGTCCAAGAGCTGAATAGCACGCATTTTGACAAGCTAATAGTAGCGCAGATCGGGATCAGGAAAGAAATCTTTGCTTCGTCCGGAAATGAAATCATTTATATAAAGTATTTTGGCAAGGTGCAGGCGGAAGACATTATCGCATTGTTGCCGCAAGCATTCGGTATTTGTGAAAGATAGGAGTTAAGGATATGTCAAGGAGGTGGTCTGATACGTTAGTATAACTCACATCCTTATCCAATTTATTCTCTCTTTAGACATCCATACCGCCAACGCGACACCGGCAGAAAGTTGAAAATATTAATTTAAGCAGATGAGGGATTTATACTCAAACGCCATAGGCCATTTCTTCGGTAGCCCTGTGGTACATGACTATATAGTTGTCCAACTCCTGGCTGGCTTTAAGCAATTTTGCATAATCAGCGCCTACGTTTACCAGGTCATGCATCTTGGCACGCAGACGTACTATCTCTAAGACTATTTCCTCCCGAGACATTGCGTATCACCTCGGGATTACATATTTCTTGGTGAGTTGTGACATTCCCTGCAAAATAATATTAAAAACAATGTCGATTTCTGCAGTGAAATGCCGGGGCTTAAGCTTGCCGGTATGAGCATGGAAGGGTATTCGACTGCCGGCGGATTTTTTTCATTCAATTGGAAACAATAATTGAAAGGACGAAGGCTGGCTTAAGGGAAAGTGGACTCTGGTGCGCTTGGAGAGCGGGTGGAGACCAAAAACAACCGGCTTTTATTGAAAGAAAAGGATGCGTACCCTCAAAGCCGGCGAGGGGATTTCTACACTTACCACCAGTATCGGAACCGGACGCACCATGACGGAAATTGAAGCAGGGGAAGCGGAGAGTGCCGTGGAAGCAAACGCCAACAGTATCATGATCGAGGGAATTAAGATTACCAATCCGGACAAGGTGATCTTTACCGACCCGGAAATCACCAAAGGGGATGTGATCCGGTATTACACCGAGGTTGCGGAGCGCATGCTGCCCTATGTAAGCCACAGAATCCTCAGCATTGTCCGCTGTCCCAAGGGCATAGCACAGGCTTGCTTCTATAAGAAGCATCCCGGTCCGGGCAGCCGGGGAATCGTTATCACCTCTGTTTCCTCCAGTGCAGGAGAAACGGAAGATTACTTCTATATTGATAACCCGTTGGGGCTCATATACGAAGCGCAAATGGGCACCCTGGAATTTCATACCTGGGGAAGTCGTGTGGACGAGCTGGAAAAGCCCGATTTGATGGTATTTGATCTGGACCCGGATGAGGGAATGGATCTGATCAGAGTACGTCAGGGAGTGCGGGATATGAAAAATGTACTGGACGAACTTTCCCTGAACTCGTATCTCAAGACCAGCGGTGGTAAAGGCTACCATGTGGTCGTACCTTTGAAACCTGCCGTTTCTTGGGATGTGTTCTATGATTTTGCCAGGCGCATTGCCCGGGTGATGGAGCGGAAATGGCCTGACCGCTATACAAGCAATGTCCGAAAGGCCAAGCGCAGCAACAAGATATTCATCGACTGGATTCGCAACGGCAGAGGCGCTACCAGCATTGCCCCTTATTCCCTAAGGGCGAGAAAAGGGGCCGGGGTATCCATGCCCATCTCTTGGAAGGAACTGGACATGGTAGCTCCCGGCGGCGTCAATATGGCGGAGGCGCTCCGGAGGATCAACGGCGATGATCCCTGGCAGGATTTTTTCCGGAATTATCAGCAGCTTAAATGAACATTATATTGGGTGAGAATTGAGGCCGTTACCATAATAGTAAACGCTCTCAAATAGATAGGATTTTATATTGAGAACCCCTCGTAAGTCTAAATTACCGAGGGGTTCTTATTAATGTCGGGCATGTGATATGTGGAGCTGCTGCAACTATAGCCTTGAAAAATACATTTTAACGAAAAAATTTTTGAGTTAGGCAGGGAAATTAAATTTGGGGTGGAATTTTGTCTTAAATGGTCTGACCAATATATATTTTTTTTCGAAACATTGGATTACGTTGGTTGGACCAATTAAAAGCTATTATCTTTGTTCCTTTAAATTATGCGGGGAGGTTGTTATGATTAAAAAATATGATTTGATTATTGTTGGTGGCGGGATCATGGCATCAAGTTTAGCCTACAACTTACGCAAAGACGGATATACGGGAAGCGTAGTTGTTTTTGAAAAAGATCGTATGTATGAATATTCCTCTACTCCACGCTGTTACGGAGGATTTCGGCAAACATTCAGTATTCCGGGGAATATTCAAATGTCCAAACTCGGTGTGCAGATATTTAAAAATTTTGAAAAGGAAATGGCTCTGGATGATGAACTGGCAGTGATTGATTTTAAACAACATGGTTATCTGTATTTAGCTAATGAACAAGCGTTATCTATTTTGAAAGATAACATGACGGTACAGAAAAGCCTTGGCGTAAATGTGCAATTACTGACTCCTGAAGAAACAAAGTCTTTAGTCCCGGAAATGGATGTTGATGATTTGACGGGTGCCGTTTTTGATGTGGAAGGCGGAAATGCGGATCCTTATTGCGTTCTGCAGTGGTATGTGAGACATGCTAAGCGATTAGGAGTGGAGTACGTTTACGAGAATGTGCAAGCCATTTTGACCGATGGACTTCATCAGGTAAAGGGTGTGAAATTGGAAACCGGTGAAGAATATCATGCGCCAATTGTGGTAAATGCAGCCGGAGCCTGGTCCGGTGAAATAAGTAGGACAATGGGGATAGACATACCGGTGCGGCCTTTCCGTAAACAGGTTTATTGTGTCGACTTAGCAATGCCGTTTAAAACTGATATCCCATTTGTTTTTGACTATCTGGGCACATACTTCCAGGGCGAAGGACTTAAAGTTATTATTGGCTCGCGTGAGGGGTCTAATGAAACAGTGCAGGATGAGAACAGCTTCAATTTTGATTTTACTCTAAACAGATCCTATTTCAACGAAGAAGTATGGCCTTTATTAGCTGAACGCTCTCCTAATTTTGATCAACTAAAGTTGGGACGGGGCTGGGCCGGTCTCTATGAATATAATTATATAGACCATAACGCGATCATTGGCGATCATCCCGATATGAATGGTTATTATTTAATCACAGGTTTTAGCGGTCATGGATTTCAGCAAGGACCTGCAGCCGGTAAATGTGTATCAGAACTTATTCGCTTAGGGAAATACGAAACGATAGATTTAACTCCGTTTTCCATTAGACGGTTTGCGGAAAACAAATTATTATTGGAAAGTGAAGTATATTGATTATTAATTACAATCAAATAGCAAACCAACCTGCATTTATGAATATTTTAATGCCATAGCATTTTTATCGAATTCCAGAAGGGAGTGTCGTAAAACTACTTTCTTAGAGTAGTGAGCGCCCCCCCTTTCCCGGGTGCAGCTAATTATTCCGATAATAATCCGGTATCTTTACAAAAGGCTGCCGCACTATGAACTATTTAGCCCGTTGTGCAACAGCCCTTCCTATCAGGCGGGGTAGAATTCCATCTAAAGCCCCGCTGTTCAGCTTTAGCTGAACAGGTTCGCTGTTCCGACTGTCCAATGTTGCCTGACATATCCCTCATATCATTGTTTGAGGGATATGTCTTTTTTTGCAGGGGTCACATTTTTTGAGTAGAAATATATATTAACATGTCAAATCTCAAGAGCGCATGTAAATTCGGAAAATGGGTTAGGGTTATTTACGATACTAACGACGCTATTTTTTAAGGTAATTGATACTAATGAAAAACAGAGGAGTTGTATGTCTTTGGTGCACGTTGAAGCAGTAGTTCTCGCGGCAGGTTATTCAAGCAGAATGAAAGGAAAAAACAAGCTTATGCTTGAAATATCGGGGCGGCCTGTTATAGAGCATGTTATTAAAAACGTTTTGAATTCAAATATAAAAACGGTAGCGGTGATTGTGGGCAATCATAAGGAAAAGCTAATGCCTATATTGCAGAAATATCCAATTAAGATAGTTGAAAATACTAACTTTTCCGAGGGCATTAGCTCTTCAATTAAGCAGGCTGCAGCCAGCTTACCGCATTTCACCAGTGCGGTAATGGTATTTCTCGGGGACATGCCGCTAATTCGTCCGCAAACCATTAACGAGATTTTGTGTCAATATCTGAAAAACTCATGTCTGATTGCGGCCCCCGTTTATCGCGGTAAACGCGGGCATCCGGTGTTGTTTGATAAGGTGCTTTTCCCCGAAATGCTAAAACTTTCCGGAGATGTGGGGGCCGGCTCTATACTTAAAGCGCATTATCAGGATGTTTGCCGGGTTAATGTGGATGACCCCGGTATTTTATTGGACGTGGATCGGCCGGAGGATTTCCTTGCGGTAGGCGGTAAATTTTCTTCTTAGGTAGGATAATCGGGTATAATGTAGAATATAATCAGATAGTTAGTCTGTGGGGAATATGCTTTCTGGGGGGAAATGGGGTGCGCCTGCGGTATAAGATTTGGCTGGAAACCGAAGGAAAGGCTTTTGGTGAAGGACCTTTACAACTTCTCCGTCAGGTGGACAAACTGGGCTCTTTGAGCATGGCGGCCCAGGAGTTAAATATGTCTTACAGCAAAGCATGGAAGCTTATAAATTTGCTTGAGAGTAATTTAGGTTTTAAGCTTTTGCAGCGTGAAATCGGTGGTAATTCCGGCGGTGGTTCATCCCTTACTGAAGAAGCTCGGGTATTAATGCAAAAATACTTGAATTTTAACCGGGAAGCGGCTGAAACACTCGATATTTTGTTTGAAAAACATTTTAAAGAGTCATAATAAAATATTTTTTTAAGGCCGTTATATGTGCGTGCCAATAACGCTGATGGATTACTTTTCTTCTAATGGTGGTAATTGTTGGCCGCGTTATTTAGGGCCGAGAATAACGATGGTGGAATGATTTCTTGATCCGAAAGGAGTGCGGCAGAATGAATTTTGACTACGTTTTAATCAAGGGGGCGGGGGATCTTGCCAGCGGTGTTGCCTGTGTTTTCAGAGAAGCCGGGTACCGGGTGGTAATGAGCGAGATAGAACAGCCTACTTGTGTGCGCAGAATGGTTTCTTTTGCAGAGGCGGTTTATGAGGGGGAAATTTGTATCGAAGGTGTATGGGGCCGCCTGGCGGATAGCTTTGATAAAGCGATGCAAATTGTTGACCGGGGGGAAATTGCCGTTATAGTCGACCCCCGCGGGGAAAAAACGCTCCAAAAATATCGCCCGTCAGTTTTCATAGATGCTGCTATGATTAAAAAAAATATGGGAACAAGCTTAAACGACTCGGATGTGGTGATTGCCCTGGGTCCCGGTTTTGAAGCGGGTTCAGATGTACATGCCGTTATTGAAACTAAAAGAGGGCCTGCGCTTGGGCAGCCCATTTATAAAGGCATGGCAACACCTGATACCGGCATTCCCGGTAATAAATTGGGTTATACCCGGGAAAGGCTGCTCCGTGCCCCCGCCGATGGCAGATTTGATACCAAATTAAAGATCGGGGATATAGTTAAAAAAGGGCAAGTGGTGGCTATGGTTGGCAGTCATCCTGTAAGAGCACAGATTGCGGGAGTCATCCGAGGACTGTTAAAGGACGGGCTTATGGTTAACCAGGGTATCAAAGCCGGTGATATTCATCCGGAAGAAAAACCTCAGGTTTGTTTTTCCGTTACCGATAAGGCCTGGACTATTGGGCGGGGAGCACTTGAGGCAGTCCGGGTTTTAAGCGGGACGCAAGCGTACAATTGATTTTACGCGGGGTGATAGCTAATGCGGAATATTTTTGAGAAGTTAATGGAGAACATTGAAAGCGGAGTGCCGGCTGTAATGTATACACTCATACATGGCGGAGGAGAATCGGGTTTGCCGGAAGGGTCCCGCTTTTTGGTATGTAATAACGGGATAAAATACGGAACACTGGGGGCAGACTGTTTAAATCAATTGGCGGAAGAACGGGCCAAGGTTATATTTAAAGACTCGGTCTCTCAAACCGATATAGTAGAATACCGGCTTTCGGAGGAAGCGAAAGCAATCATTTTGGAGGATGCTTATTTCCCGGAAAAAAGGATTATTATTTACGGTGGCGGGCATGTAGCCCTGCCGCTGGCCCAGATGGCATCCATCTTGGGATATCAGGTTTTAGTAATTGACGATAGACCGGATTTCGCCAGCAGGCAGCGATTTCCTTGGGCTCATGAAGTGATATATGCGGATTTTAATGATGTTTGGTCGGAAGAATTCATTAAAGAAAAAATAAATCCCTTTACCAGTGTTATCATCGTTACTCGCGGGCACGAGTACGATAAGACCTGTCTTGCATCTGTCGTTAGTTCGCAGGCCCGTTACATCGGTATGATTGGGAGCAAGAGCAAGGTAAAATCAATTTTTAAAGCACTTGAAAACGAGGGGATTAGTAGAGAGGATCTGCGCAAGATAGCGGCGCCAATTGGCCTCGCTCTTGGAGGTCAAAAGCCCCCTGAAATTGCTTTAAGTATTTTAGCCGAAATTGTGGCGCGGGAAAATAACGGAAACGGCAGGACCATGAGAGAGGTGAAAGGGGGGCTGTTGGAATGAACCGGGAAATTTTAAAAGCTATTATAGATGTTTATAGAGACAGAAGTGAGGCGGTACTTGTTACGCTTTGCCAAACCAGCGGTTCCACTCCCCGGAAGGCGGGTGCCAAAATGCTTGTATATTCCAATACCCAGATTTTAGGAACCGTTGGCGGGGGCATCCTTGAACTCAAGGCCATACAAAAAGCTTTGGAACTGCTGAAAACAAAAGGTTCACCGTTTCTCTGGGAGTGCGAAGTGGCCGGTGAAGGCATGATATGCGGTGGTTCCGGCACGGTATACATTGAAATTATTGATGGTACGGCCACGGATTAATAAGCTAATGAATAAGTTTTTTTACAGTCTGATATTAATATCAATGGAGATGAAAATATGAAAAAAATAGCTGTTGCAGAAAGTATAGGCATGGTGCTGAGTCATGATCTAACCAGGATAGTTCCCGGTGAATTCAAAGGCCCGGCTTTTAAAAGGGGTCATGTGATTTCAGCTGAAGACATTCCCATATTGTTAAGTATGGGAAAGGAGCATATTTATGTTTGGGAGCCTCCGGAGGGACATATTCATGAAAATGAGGCGGCGGAACGAATCGCCAGGGCTATTACCGGAGCGGATATTGTTTATAGTGATCCTCATGAGGGGAAAATTGCTTTTAAGGCAAATAGCAGAGGTTTGTTAAGAATAAACAAAAGCGGAGTAAATCACATTAATTCTATTTGGAATATGTGCCTCAGCACGTTGCATGATAACCAGCCGGTTGAAAAGGGAAAAACAGTTGCCGCTACCAGGGTGATACCCCTTACAATCCATGCAAGTGCCTTGTCGGAAGTAGATGAGGTGGCCGAAAAATATGGTTGGATTATAAAAATATCGGACTATAAACCATTTGATATTGGCGTAATTATTACCGGAAATGAAGTGTACTACAAGCGCATAGAAGACGCTTTTGGCTCTACATTAAAAAACAAACTGGATTTCTTTGGCTACTCGATCAAAGAACAAACATATTTGCCGGATGATACTGAAAAGATTACTCAAACCGTCTTAGATATGCACAAGAGGGGCCGGAACCTTATCCTGGTTGCCGGAGGCATGTCGGTTGACCCGGACGATAATACTTCCGGGGCTATCAAAGACACCGGAGCAAAGGTAATTACCTATGGTTCTCCCGTGTTGCCGGGAGCTATGTTTATGCTGGCGGAACTGGAGGGAACGGTTATTATGGGGTTACCCGCTTGCGTTATTTTTTCTAAAGCAACGATTTTTGATATAATATTGCCTCGCGTTCTGGCGGGAGAAAAAGTTTCCAGGGAGGATGTCACTAGTTTGGGTGTAGGTGGCCTTTGTCAGGTTTGCGAAGAATGTCGTTATCCTGTTTGTGGTTTTGGAAAAAATTAAACATAGAAAGGGTTTGTTGCACAACGAACTGAATAATTCGTTGTGCAACATTTTTTTTGTTATAAGATACACCAAGGAGCGTTGCTCATTATGCTAAGAAAGTAGTTTTGCGATACTTCCTTTTATTTAAGTGGGAGTCAGCGCAGTTTTACAGTACTAAATATGGGGAATGAAGTTACTTATATAAAGCTTTAAAAATTTTTTCTTCAGTTACCGGTATTTCCTTGAAGCGGATACCGATGGCGTCATATATGGCATTGGTAATGGCGGGCGCGGTGGGCACCAGACTGGTTTCACCCACTCCTTTTGCGCCGTAAGGGCCGCTGGGGTCATACGGCTCCACAAGAATTACCTTAATTTCCGGAATATCTTCAGCGGTGGGAAGCATATACTTATGGATACCGTCATGTAATTGTTTACCCTTGTCGTTATAACGGATTTCTTCGCTCAGGGCGTACCCCATACCCTGGACCAGACCTCCCTCAAGCTGCCCTTCTACGATCGCAGGATGTATGGCCTTCCCAACGTCGTGTGCCGCTACCAGTTTAATTACCCGGACCTGACCTGTTTCAGTATCGACCTCTACTTCAGCAAAGTGTGCTTCCCACGGGGGGGCGTTGGATGGAACGACTTTGCCCACTCCCAAAAACTGTTTATTGTGCAGATGAGCGTATTCCGTCAGTTCGGCCAAAGGCATTCTTGCCTCATCGTTGCTATAGATTATTCCGTCTTTAATATCAAGATATTCTATGCGCTCTTTTAAATAATCCGCGGCATATTCCAGTACCTGGGTGCGAGCATCCTGTGCGGCAAGATAAACAGCCTGTCCGGCGGTATAACATGAACGACTGGCGTGGCTGCCGATTTCAAAGGGTGTTGACTCGGTATCCGCAAAAGCTACCGATACTTTGCTCATATCATACATACCGACCGTTTCCGCCGCAATCTGAGCAAGACTTGTATGGGTACCGGTTCCCATATCCACCACACCTGATGCAACCTTAATAGTTCCATCGCTTTTTACGGTTACCAGGGCGTTGGAGAAATCAACACAGAAGGGCCAGGAGTTGCTTACGTGTGTACCCACACCCATACCTATTCCCCTGCGGATTTTATCTCCGGGCTTGTTTAGTTTTCCTCTGTTATTCCAGCCGATTTCCCGGGCACCCTTTTCAATGCATTCGGGTAATCCGCTGCTTTTGCATGGGTAAGGCAATACCCATTTATCTCCGGGCTTGATTATATTTTTAAGCCGTAATTCTTTTGCATCCAGACCCAGACGTTCGGCGGCCATATCAACCACGGATTCTATGGCGAACATTGCCTGGGGGTTGCCGAAACCGCGCATGGCTCCGGCCGGAGTGCAGTTTGTGTAGGTACTGTGGCCGTTGTAGACCTGGTGAGGTATTCTGTAAACTGAGAGTCCCATTGCCCCGAGTACGCCGACAGTCTCTACGCCAAAGCTGCAATACGCTCCGGTGTTCAGATTTGATTTTAATTCTAAAGCGTGGAAAACGCCGTCATTTTTTACTCCCAGTTTTACGGTAACGTAGCCGCCATGTCTGGTATCAGAGGCAGTAAAGTCTTCTTTACGGTCATAGACTACCTTTACGGGTTTTCCCGTTTTCATGGCCAGTTCTGTCGCAATAGCTTCAGCCTTAGCGCTAAGGCCGATGCGAACTCCGAAACCGCCCCCCAGGTATGGAGGATTTAGTACGCGCACTTTGCTTACCGGCAGTTGGAAAATATGTGCCAGTATTTGGGCGGATGGGTGCGGAGTTTGGGTAGTGGAATAAACGGTAATACTGCCGTCAATAGACGCTTGCGCCACGGCTGCTTGAGTTTCCATTTGAACCTGTTTAACAATGGGCAGCTTAAATTCTTCTTCAAAAATCAGATCACTTTCATTAAAACCCTGCTCCAGATCGCCCATTTCCATGTGAATCATTTCTCCCGGTATATTCTTACCGGCCGGACAGTCGCTGTGGATCTCAAGAGCATCCGGGGTCATGGCTTGTTTGGCATCGTACACTGCAGGCAGTTGTTCGTATTCCACTTCAATTAGTTCAAGGGCTTGGAGAGCTATTCTTTCATCAACAGCAGCGACCGCGGCCACTTCGTCCCCGACGTACCGTACTACGTTGTCAAAAATGTACTGGTCTAAAACCGGTTTCATGGGCGGAACAGTTGTTGTCATGGTGGCCGAAGTGTTGAATTTTACTCTGGTGGAATTTTTGTAACATACAACGGCTTCTACCCCCGGCAACTGTTCGGCTTTGGCAGTGTCAATTTTTTTAATTCTGGCATGGGGGTACGGACTGCGCAGCACTTTGCCGAACAGCATGCCGGGCAAGTAAATGTCAGTCGTAAAAGTTCCCGTTCCGGTTGATTTTTCCCAGGCATCAAGCCGACGAATGCTTTTCCCTACAATTTTGTATTCCTTCATGCTTTTATCCCCTCCTTTACTTGGAAATTTCCTCTTTGACTTTTTCGGCTGCAGCTTGAACAGCTGCTTCAATTTTGACATACCCCGTACAACGGCAGATATTGCCTGATATGGCTTCCCTGATTTGTCCGCGGTCGGGGTTCGGCGTCTTGTCCAACAGGGCCTTGGAAGACATAATCATCCCTGGAGTACAAAAACCGCATTGAATAGCCCCCAGGTCCATAAATGCTTCCTGTACCGGGTGCGGCTTTTCCTGGTTACCGATACCTTCAATGGTTTCAACATGGCATCCGGCAACTTTCATTATCGGGATCAGGCAGGAATTAACTGCAATACCGTCCATAATTACTGTACATGCACCGCATTCTCCTTTGCCGCAGCCTCTTTTGGTTCCCGTAAGTTTTAATTCGTCACGAATGATATCCAGTAACGTAGCTGAAGGTGAAACTGTTAATGTTACGGGTTTACCGTTAAGTGTGAATTTAACATTTTTTTCATTCATACCAATCCCTCCTTACAAAAATATTTCATTAATTTCGAGCACGGGCCACAGCCGTTTCGAGGGCACGTCTAACCAAAACTTTTAATGTTGCGCAGCGGTATTCCGCAGACCCGCGCAGAGCGCTGCTTCGGGGATTAGCGTGATTCAGGGCGGCCTCCGCCGCCTTTTGAATTGTTTCTTCATTTACTGCCGCGCCTTTAAGTAAATTTTCACTGTCGCTTGCCCGTACAGGTTGCGGACCTACCGGAGCCATGACTATACTGACTCGTTGAAATTTATCTTCAGCAATAGATACCATTACCGCTACATTTAACATGGGAAGCGCCAGTGCTTTGCGCTGGGCCAACCGGGTAAAGGCGGAACCTTCACCGGGCTGCAGGGCCGGTATTATTATTTTGGTTACTATTTCATTATTGCTGTTTACCTTGGATTTGCCTACCCCGGCATACAGTTCTTCTACCGGTACCTCCCTTGTGAAATCGGATGATGTTATTACAGCAGTAGCCCCGAGGGCCACCAGGGCAACGGCGGCATCGGCGGCCGGCTGTGCATTCACCACGTTACCTGCAATAGTGGCGGTATTCCTGATTTGCAATGAGCCTACGCTTCTGCTGGCCTCAGCCAGTACCTGTGCTTTTTCGTTTACCAACGCTGATTTGGCTGCTTCATTATGCGTAACCCCCGCCCCGATAATTAAAAAGTTTCCTTCGGTTCGGATTCCCCTGATTTCCGGTATCCGGGTGATATCCACCAGTACTTCGGGGTTATGCTTCTTTGATTCTATATCCAGTAACAGGTCGGTTCCACCGGCAATAATACGAGCTTTTCCTTTTTGCTGCTGCAAAATCTGCAGCGCATCATTTATCGATTCCGGTGTTAAGTAGTCTAGATACATGCTCTAACCTCCTTTATGAAAAATCATTATTTAATTAGAGCAAATAGCATGCCATTTGAAATAATTCAAACAATAGCGGTTTTAAAGGCAAATCACGGTAATTATAATGTTATTTGTGCCGATTTTTTGTCACATCCCCGCGATGAATAAACAAAAAAACGGCATTTGATAAAAACCGGCACTGTTTAAGTGCCGGTTTTTATCAAATGCCAAGATTCCCGCTTTTATCAGTGGGAGCTCCTGTTTTTACTTCAGGTGGGGTAGAATCTCCATTTGAAGTACTGATGTTTGGCTTTAGCTGAACAAGCTCACTTACCTTTTTCCTTTATTAAATAGCGCAGCACTCTTGGTGTAATTCCCAGCTTTTGCGCTATCCCGGCGTATGTACTGCCGGGTTCTTGCAAAAAATGTTCTATAACCTTCCTGGTAATTCCCGCCTCTACATCTTTAATGGAGTTTCGTACTCTTTCCAGGTCGAGGCTTGGCATCTGAACCAGCAAGGGAGGCAGTAAACCGCCCCACCAGTTTATCAAACATTCCAAATCGATCATCGCTTTGTTGTTGACAGGAGGAGGGTAGGAACCAAATTTTATGCCGGTAATCTTTTCCGGCAGCGACTCAACTCCTATATAATCGGAACTTTTAAACGCGATTGCTCTGGTTATCACGTTTGACAGCTCTCTTACATTACCCGGCCAGGCATAGGCTTTTAGAAGCTCAAGTACTTCCGGAGTGCATTTGATTTTTTCTTCAGTGTTTTTAGCTATGAAATGTTCAACTAAAGGGGGTATATCACAGACGCGCTCCCGTAAAGGAGGCAAGTTAAAACTTACCACATCCAGACGATAAAAAAGGTCCTGGCGAAATTTTCCTTTGTTAACGGCATCCTTTAAATTGATATTGGTTGCCGCAACTATGCGGGTATTTGTTTTACGGGTTGTTTCGCCGCCGACACGAATAAATTCCCCGGTTTCCAATACGCGCAGCAGCTTTACCTGGATAGTGGGACTTGCTTCACCTATCTCATCTAAAAAGAGAGTTCCTCCGTCGGCTATCTCGAATATGCCCTTGCGAGCTCCATGCGCACCGGTAAAAGACCCCTTTTCGTGGCCAAAAAGCTCGCTTTCTAAAAGGGTTTCGGTAAAAGCACCGCAGTTAACGCCTAAAAAAGGTTTGTTTGCCCGTGGGCTGTTAAAATGTGTAAATCTGGCTAAGACTTCCTTGCCGGTACCTGTTTCCCCGCTTAGCAGTACGGTAATGTTTTTAGGAGCTATCTTTTGGGCCAGTGACAGTACATGAAACAAGGGGCTATCCGGGCTTGTAACAATTCCCAGGCTTCGGGCCTCTTGAAGCAGCTCGGAATCAATAACATCCCTGTGGATCTGGTACTTTCCCAAAGCCCTGTCGATACTTGCCTCCAGCTGATCCAGTTCGTCAAAAGGTTTTTCAATATAATCGAAAGCTCCCAGCTTAACCGCTTGGACAGCGGATTTTACGGTACTATAGCCGGTCATGATGATAACCGGGCAAAAAGGCTGCCGATTCTTTATCTCTTTTAGTAAACTTATACCGTCATTGTCAGGCAGCTTTAGATCCACCAGTGCCAGGTTAAATGATGAACCGCTGATTGCTTTCATCGCCTCACTGCCTGAATTAGCCACGGTTACTTGACAATTTTTTTGTTCTTCCAAAAAAAAAGCAAAGAAAGTACCGACTTCAACTTCATCGTCTATAACTAAAATATGCGGTTTCATTTTTTCGCCCCTAATACATTAGAATTATCAGATTCCAAGACTGCCACTTTTATAAGTGGTAGTTCCTATGCCTACTTCAGGTGAGGCAGCATCCCCGTCTGAAGTCCCGATGTTTAGCTTTAGCTGAACGAGTCTACTACAAAGGCAGGATTAGTGAAAATGTGCTGCCATTTCCCGGCTTGCTTCTAACCTTAATTGTTCCCCTATGGGTTTCCGCTATGCCAAGGCTGACTGAAAGGCCCAGACCGGTGCCTTTGGTACTGTTCTTAGTAGTAAAAAAAGGATTAAAAATGTGTTCCAGGTTTTTAGCTTCAATTCCCTCACCGTTATCAAAAACAGCTACTTCAATGGCTGCTTTATTTTCGTATTCTATTATGCGGGTAGTAATTATAATTTTACGGTTTTTTGTATTATCCAGAGCATCTCTGGCATTCAACAAAAAGTTAATAATTACCTGTTCAAGCTGTTGTTTATTACCCAGAATAGGAGGCAAATTTTTGCCGGGGTTTACTTTTATATAAATGTTGCTTTTCTGAATTTGGTAGGCTACCAGGGAAAGGCTGTTAGTTACTACCTGGTTGATATCTAATGGTTCAAGGGAATAGTTGTCCTGCCGGGCAAAGGTTAGTAAGTTCTGTATTATTCTTTTGCATCTCTGTCCGCAATGCTTGACATCCTCCAGCAGCTTAAATGCTTTTTCCCCGTGCTTGGTTATCCTTAATAGAACACTGGCGTTGCCTATAATCGCCGTAAGGGGATTGTTTAATTCGTGAGCAACTCCCGCGGCCATTTCTCCTATGGCCGCCAGTTTGGCGGAATGGAACAATTGCGCTTGTATCTGTCTCTTGGCGGTAACGTCCCTGATATAAACTACTATGCTGTACGGTTCATTATTTTCGTTAAAAACAGGGTAAACGTTAATATTTAAAATTTGGTTTAAATGGGGAATGTTTATTTCTTTTAAAATACTTTGTTTCATGCGAAACGCTGTTTCAACGGGACATTCATGACAGGCACGGTTGCAAAAAGGAAACACTTCATGACATTTTTTCCCTACAATATCGCCGGGGGGGACTCCGTCTATCTCATTATTTACACGTAAAATGTTGTATTTTGAGTCAATAAGGTAAATCTGTCCCAGCACGGCTTTAAATGTTTGTTCCCATTCCCTCTTGGCCTTGAATACCTCATTATAAAGGAGCATATTTTGAATACATACTGCCATTTGATCCGCCAGTTGTTGAACAAATAAAGAATCATCCTTTGAAAAGGCGTAAGATCTTTTACTGCCCAGATTAACCGCGCCGATGACTTCATTGTTAACGAGCAGCGGCGACATTATGGCCGATTTTATACCGGTAGCAACCAAATCGTCGTCTTCCTGGTATTTGTGTGCATCATTCCATATGTCCTGCCTTAAAAAACACTGTTTAGAAATAATAGCCTGCCAGGGGGCTGAATTATAATTGTGCAAAACAGTCCCCACACCCAATAATTTTTGGTTTTTAGGCGCGCTTGACTTAATAATCAGTTTACCGTTATCCAGTAAGCAAAAGCTTAACAGGTCATAGGATATAACGCTGCGAAGAGGAATTGACATGTGATCAATAATATCTTCATAGCTCATCTGCACATTAATACTTTTTGCTATTTGATTGATTATAGCCAGCCGGGTGTTTTGCTTGGTCAATTCTAAAACACAGCTGTTTTCAGCCGGTTGGCGTGTATAACTCATTAATATCTCCCCCTGTGAAGTTATAAATATAATTTTAACACATTTAATATAAAAAACAGTTGAAAGGATTAAAATTAAGTTTATTTTATAATTGCCGGTATAATTTAAGCTTGGTGTGGATAGTCAATTAACGCTGGTGAGTATTAAGTTTGCGGGGAATGCACATCATTGGGTAAATCCGCATCTCCTTTAATTTGGTAAAAATTACTCGAACCGTAAAGGAGAAGGGAATATTTTAGCGAATTCTTAAATTGATATCAATTACTAATTATTTTCGTTATCGTACATTTATAAATCTATAAAAATCAATTATTTAAACTTCTGTCTGGAGGTCTTAAAATGAATAGAAAGATAAATGCAATGTATTTTAGCCCGACAGGTACAACTAAAAAAATAGTATCCGGAATAGCCGATCAAATTTTAGAGAATATGAATGGGCAAATAGCTGTAAAGAATATTGATTTTACTCTGCCGGGGGTCAGAAAAGAAGCGGTACCATTTACAGCGGAAGATGTTGTTGTTATTGGGGTTCCGGTCTACGCGGGAAGAGTCCCCAATGTATTGCTGAATTACTTAAATTCTATTAAAGGTAATGGTGCGCTGGCAGTTTCTGTAGTTGTATATGGGAATAGAAATTATGACGATGCTGCAATAGAATTAAAGGATATTCTTGAGTTAAATGGTTTTAAAGTTATTGCGGGGGGAGCTTTTATAGGAGAACATTCATTTTCAAAAGTTCTTGCCCAAAACAGGCCGGATGAAAAAGACATGGCTATAGTGAGTGATTTTGCCAAAAAAATTTATATTAAAATAATAACTCAGGAACAGATTGAAAATATTATTGTAAAAGGAAATAAACCTTATAGAAAATATTATATGCCTAAAAATACAGCTGGAATCTCTGTAGATATTAGAAAGGTTACTCCAAAAACCAATAGCAATTGCATTGACTGTAAGCTTTGTGTAAACGTTTGCCCCATGGGTTCCATTGATTACGAAAATGTATCTAAATTAAATGGTATTTGTATTAAATGTGGCGCCTGTATTAAAAAATGTCCCACTCAGGCCAAGTTTTATGATGATGAAGATTATTTAAGACATAAACTTGAGTTGGAGGTTGGTTTTGCCGACCGAAAAGAGCCGGAATTGTTTTTATAAGACTATAAATAAAGCTGGGTTAATCAAAAACCGGGGTGGACAAGTTGAGCGATGCAGTAAGTATAGTAAAATGCAGCAATTATGCATATGAACGGGTAAGGGGTGCCGTTAAGGAGAGTATTGACTTGCTGGGCGGAATGGAGCAATTTGTTAAGCCTGGCCAGCGGGTGCTGCTCAAGATAAATTTGCTGACCGCGGCGCCGCCTGAGAAGGCCGTCACCACTCACCCCGCCGTGGTTTCGGCGCTGGCTGAACTGGTGCGAAATGCAGGCGGACGACCCCTGGTGGCCGACAGCCCAGGTCCCATCCCTTATACTTCGGCCGGATTAAAGAGAGCATACAAGGCCGCCGGTTTATTAGATATGGCCGAGGCCGGTGTGTTTGATTTGAATTGGGATACATCCGTTCAATGGTTGTCTTTTGCCGGTGGTCAAACGATTAAGCGCATTGAAGTTATTAGTCCCGTAATCAAATGCGATGTTATCATAGCGGTGCCGAAATTAAAAACACATATGTTTACCACCTTCACAGGTGCCGCTAAAATTCTCTTCGGGGTCATCCCCGGCCTCACCAAGGCAGGTTATCACGCTAAGCTGCAGACCAGTGAACAATTTGCCGGTATGTTGCTGGACATTGTTAATGCCGTCAAACCGGCATTGTTTGTAATGGACGGAGTCTTAGCCCTTGAGGGAGACGGGCCGGGGTTACATGGTATCCCCCGTTCCCTGGGTATCGTGATGGCGAGTCGGAACCCCATAGCTATGGATGCCGTTGCCTGCGATATTATCGACATTAATCCACTGGATGTGCCCATGTTGAGTGTTGCCGTGGACAGAGGCATGTGGGACGGTAACTTGGATAATCTGCCGGTTGTTGGTGCGCCAACCGGGGAAGTGGCGGTTAAAGATTTTAAAAAACCCTCCAGGGTGGCGCGGGATGCCAGGGGTTTGGACCGTCTGGCCGGTTATCAGCGCATATGGGCTCCTGTTGTAAAGCAAGCCTTAACACCCCGTCCGGTGCCCGGCAAAGAGAAATGTTCCGGCTGCGCCACCTGTTACACCGCCTGTCCTCAGGGAGCTGTTACTATCAGTAAGGGCCGGGCCTTTATTAACGATAGTGCTTGCATACGCTGCTATTGTTGCCATGAAATGTGCCCCGAGGCGGCTATTGAGTTGAAATTCGGTCTTTTGGGCAGGATAATCAGACGCTTTGGCCTTTTGGGCAAGCTCTAAGGAGACCCTGTTAGAAGACCATCTTACCCATGTTGTGATCAAGTGGTATAAAACCAATTGCTCTGCTGTCATGGCTGAAATTGCGGTTATCCCCCATTACAAAAATATGATTTTCCGGAACAACCCACTTTTCTTCAGAAGCATAATTCATAGCCTCTTTGATATAAGGCTCGTTTAACTCCACACCGTTGCGATAAAACTTATTGTCCTTAAACTCGATAACGTCTCCGGGTTTTCCGATGACTCTCTTTACATAGTAAATATGATCTGTTTTCCCTAATAAAAGTTGAAAGACGGGAAACTCCAAAACATCATCTTTTAAAGTGCGGTCCCGGTTAATCCGGCTGTCGATAATTACTATATCTTTATAATCGGGTATGGATAAAAATGTGTGCTGAAGTTTTGAAACGTATATCCGCTCCTGATCGTGCAAAGTTGGGTCCATAGAATGCCCTTCAACTTTATATGGTTGGAATATAAAGATACTAATGAATAAAGTGACGGCAAATGCTATGCCGCAAGTGCCAATCCAATCCCATATTTTTGTTAATATTTTCATTTAAGTGACAACCTTTCTTACGATTTTTTACGCATTAAAATTAGAGAAATACTGTGATAACAATTGATTATATTGGGAGAGTATTTTCTTAAATAATAATGCTTGTTGGCTTAAAGTCTTTTTTCCTGTTATTAATTTTATCATATTACCAAGTTTGATGGAATTTTTTTAGGTCATCGTTATGCGCTTATATACCTATATGCCTCTGGACACGCCGCTGCATGCGAGTTGGAGGACTTTGATTTATTATGTCGTAAAATAGTATATAGCGCCATTAAATCAATGATGGGTGGAAAAAATATAGATAAAGAGGTAATATTATGCATTTAAAAAAAATAACCTTTCAACCGGAAGAATATCCGACCAGGGAATATTACCCGTTTAATTTAAAGATTTTCAACGAAACCCGCAGCATAGTTTTTACTACTCCGGTTACCTTTTTTATCGGTGAAAACGGTACGGGTAAATCAAGCTTACTTAAGGCCATTGCTAATAAGTGCAACATTCACATATGGAAATCATATGAAAGCCCGGGGTATATAAGAAACGAATATTGCGATGATCTCTACAAACACATAGATGTTGAATGGTTTAAGGATTACGTGCCCGGTTCTTATTTTTCATCAGAGATATTCAGTGACTTTGCACACATATTGGATGAATGGGCTAAAACAGACTCCGCTATGCTGAAATACTTTGGTGGGGAATCCTTGGTAACGAAATCACATGGTCAGTGTCACATGGCGTATTTTAGCGGCAGATATCGGATAAAAGGCCTATACCTTTTGGATGAACCGGAAAATGCTTTATCACCCAAAAGTCAATTGCAGCTGCTTAAGCTGCTTAAAGAGATGAGTAAGGCAGGACATGCACAATTTATTATAGCTTCCCATTCTCCCATTTTGCTTGCATTAACGGGAACTACTATTTATAGCTTTGACCATATTCCCGTTAAGCAGGTTAAATATGAAGAGACGGATTACTATCAAATTTATAAGGATTTCCTAAATAATAAAGACAAATATTTAGCTGATTTGTAATGCCTTGATACCTTTTAAATTTATCAAGGACCTCTAAAGCTAAATCACCATAAAGCCCACAGCTGAAAGGCAAATCTCGTTGATAGGAGTGTAAACGTTGACCAAGAAAAATAAACAGCAGGAAAATATTTTCACACCATCCGGTCACCAGGTGGACAAGGATTTAATGAAAGTGCCGGTAAAAGTTTCGCCGTCTCTGCAGGCATTAATTGCCAACCAAATTGATTTGCTGGAGATGTTGGAGGGCAAGGCGGCTAAAAACGCTGTTCTTATTGAGCAGCACAGGGTGGAAGTATTGCAGGTGGAAGAGGAGATAGCCAGTGCTTTTTCAATTTATGTGCAGAAAAGGGAAAAGTCCAGGGCACAGCGGTTGATAAAAAAGCAATTAACGGAGGGTGAAAAGATACCGGGCAGTAGCGAGGGGGATGATAAACATTCCGTGGAAGAGCCGGCTGAAGGTCGGCCTGCCCGTTTTGAGGGAAGTACGGCGGTACCATTTGACATTGAAAATGAACCGGGGCCAGCCACGGACAATGATTATGCCGATAAACCGGCTTCGGGCGGGAAACGTGCTAAGGATTTGATGACGCGGGAAGATGACCGTTCTTTGGAATATAACATGCATTTTGATATTGAATCAGCGAACCGGGGACCGGGTCTCCCATCGTCCAAGTACGAAACCGGCGCTCGTCCGGCACCCACAAAGACCACCGGTGTGGATGTGCGGCGAGTGGCATTGGGGGCCTCGATAAAGGCTTTGCAGAGTTTCCTCGGTCGCCAACTAAATGAGGAGGAGATCAAATCACTTGAGAATCAGGTGGACTTATATTTGGCCTAGCAAGGCGGATGGTTATTTTATGGCAAGTGCTTATGGCGCTGTGCTGTTTTCTTACTAGGTTTTTACCCGTATGTTATGGGCTATAAAATGAGAAAATGTTATATAATAACTCTACAGCGATCTACTAAAAGTTATAGGGAGTGTGGCAAAATGAGTACAAACGAGATGGTGCTGAAAGCCTTGGCAGGCGCTAAAGAGCCGTTAAAAGCGGGGGATATTGCGGAAGTTGCGGGCATTGATAAAAAGGAAGTTGATAAGGCTATCAAGGCTTTAAAAAAAGAAGGCAAAATAGCGACGCCCAAAAGGTGCTACTATGCTTTAGGTGAATAAAATTTATGTGGTGTCAAGAAAATACAATATTATAAACCCTTATCCATGGCGGCTTGCCGTCTTACGCTGCATTTTTTCAGCATAAGACGGTTTTTTTATTTTAGGCGCGTTTTTCGCAGTTAAGCCATATTTTCTATATGCCAATATGGACAATGGTTTTCGCCTGCTTTTAGTTTTGTTAAATAAACACTTAATCTTAAGAAAATCTTAAGATTTTTATCCAGTGTTTCGTAAATTTGACCTGTCAGAATTATTTTAAAGGCAGGTGATTTGGGTGTACTATTAAAAACAGGATAATGAGGTGATTTTAGTGGACAGACTGAATATCTTGGTGTGCGATGACGATACCGCCATAGTTGATGCTTTGGAAATATACTTAAAACACGAAAATTATGGAGTAATAAAAGCTTATACAGGAACCCAGGCTTTAAAAGCTTTATCCGAGCATAATATTCACTTGGTTTTATTGGACATTATGATGCCCGAACTGGATGGTCTTGCGACAACCATAAAAATTCGTGAGGAGCTAAATATACCTATCATCATATTATCAGCCAAATCGGAGGATACGGATAAAATCACCGGTCTGAACTTTGGCGCGGATGATTATGTAACAAAACCGTTTAATCCGTTAGAGCTAATGGCCAGAGTAAAATCACAAATGCGCCGTTACACCGCGCTGGGCAGTTTGGCTCCCCAAAGTAATATTCTGAAAACGGGCAGTTTGGAGATTGACCCGGAAGCAAAGGAATTAAGGGTAGATGGGGACGTTGTTAAGCTGACCGCCACTGAATATGGTATTATGTTGTTTCTTATGAGAAACATGGGCCATGTATTTTCAACCGGACAAATTTATGAACATGTCTGGAATGAACCGTCATATTCCGCGGAAAATACCGTTCCGGTACATATAAGGCGCATTAGAGAAAAAATAGAAATTAATCCTAAGGAACCAAAATATTTGAAGGTGGTATGGGGTATTGGATATAAAATTGAAAAGTATTAAATATTCGATTGGCGCAGAAGTTGCTGCTTTCGTTGTTGTATGGCTTTGTATTATGTGTGCTGCCGGAAGTGCCGTGTTTCTATTGTATTATCATGACACAATAAATAATAAAGGCTATTACGATACTTACCAGTATAAGAATGAATTTAGTACATTGGTCAGTAATGTGCTGGAATTTAACGTTAAACTTAAGAGTGAAGCAAATATTAGATCATCCGGCGATGCGAAGGATGTTGTCAAGAGTAACTTGCAGCGTTATTACCTTCTAAAGAAGAGTCTTTCCGATATGGTGAATTTTGCTTACTATTTTAAAAATACCCAGACAGGAGAAGTTTTTACCAATATAAAGACCGGTGATGCCATTGCTTTAATAAAAAAACAGCCTACCGTTGTATATTATAACCAGTGGACATATGAACCGGATTATCGATTTGATCATAACATTGGGCAAATGTTGACGGAGGCACCGTATGAGGTTTATGCGGCCGTTATCGAACCGTTAAAACCGGGAGACGAATTTTATGATAGCTACATTAACTTCACCAAGGCTAAAACAGTATCAACCTATGTTGCTATTTTGTTGGTTTCATCAACCATCCTGATGTTTTTATCATTCATCTACCTGGTAGTTGTTACCGGACGTCGGGAAAAGGGAGGGAAAATAGCCTTATCGTTTACAGACCGGATTTACACAGATGTATACTCCGTACTGGTATTTATCGCCGCGGTGATTTCGGTAGCTATCGTAACCTCAATGTCATATTCATTGCACAATCAAGTGATAATGTTTATAGTGGCTTTAGTCTTTGGAATAGATATTTTGATTGGTTTGAGCTATGTATTATCAATGATCAGGCAGATCAAAAGCGGGCAAATATTTAGTAATACATTATGCTACAAAATTTTTGATTTGTGCTTTAACGGAAAAACTTTTAAAGTATGGACGCTGTTATTGCTTATAGGATATGGAGTGATTAACGGCATTTTATTTGTTGCAGCTGCCGACGCCAACTCGGATGAGGGATTTATAGTCGCTGTCTTTCTATTAATCCCCTTTAATACTGCCGCCATTTACTTTGCAGCCAAATCCCTCTTGTCCCTGACGCATATTATGGAAGCTACACAAGAAATATCAACTGGAAATTTAGACTATGCATTAGATAACTCTCAAATGTCGGTGGCTTTCTCGGGTTTCGCCAAAAATATCCGGAGTATCCAGGGGGGAATGAAAAAGGCCGTCGCCGAGGCTATAAAAGGTGAACGTATGAAAACCGACCTTATAGCCAATGTATCCCACGATCTAAAAACACCGCTGACTTCAATTATTAATTACGTGGACTTACTTAAGAAAGAAGATTTAAATAATGGGGAGGCGGATAAATACGTTTATATCTTAGAAGAAAAATCAGCCAGGTTAAAGCAATTAATTGAAGATTTGATTGAAGCGAGCAAGGCTTCCAGCGGTAATGTTAATGTGCATGCGGAAAAAGTTGATTTGCATGAACTTGTTATACAAGCGTGTGGTGAGTATGAGGAAAGAATAAAAAAAGCGGAACTGGACATACACGTCAATGACGACGATAAAAAAACATTCGTATCTGCTGATGGAAAGCATATGTGGCGTATTGTTGAGAATTTGTTGTCAAATGTAGTAAAGTATTCAATGCCGCATTCAAGAGTATATATCAATATTGGTGAAAGTGAACTATATGGCTTGTTAACTATAAAAAACATATCCGCCAATCCCCTGGATATCCCGCCCGAACAATTAACGGAACGTTTTGTCCGAGGTGATGCATCAAGGACGACGGAAGGATCGGGATTGGGGCTTTCTATTGCTCAGAGCTTAACAAATATACAGGGCGGTAGGTTTAAGATAGAAATTGATGGTGATTTATTTAAAGTGATGGTGGAAATACCTTTGTGGTTGAGAGAGTAACGTGTTGTGCCTGGCATTGTTATAATGACTGCCGGGCACTGCTTTTTATTAAATTTCAAGAGGGGCTGCTGCACAACGGGCTAAATAGTTCATAGTGCGGCGGCTTTTTGTAAATTTACTTCAGGTGGGGTAGAATCCCCCATCTGAAGTCCCGATGTTCAGTTTTAGCTGAACGGGTTCATTTTTTCCCGCCGCCGAATAACTTGGCGTACAGGGCCATGCGGCGGAATTTGCGGCGCATGGTGGGGGAGGAAATGCGGTAAATATCCAGCACTTCTTTAAAAAACCTGCCGGCCATATCCGGCTGCCCCGCGCTCCTAAAATATTTACCGGCCTCGTAAAATGTTCTCACCGAGCCATAGCGCAATAAGTTTCCTTGCAGCTCTGCTGTTTGTGCACTGTTATCCTTACTCCCATATTTTATCAAGTAAAAATAGGGATAGCCTTGGGCCACTTTGGGGTTAATTTGTATGGCCCTGGCAACCTCTTTTAGCCCCTCCGCCCGGCCCAAGCGTAGCATGGAAGCCCCCAGGTAAAAATGGGCCAGTGCCGAGTCTTCCATTTTTAACAGCGCCTTTTGCAGCTGTTCCACTGCCCGGTTATAGTCGCCTCGCTCAAAGTACAGCTCACCCAGTTCCATACGGGCGTTGGCATTGTGGGGGTTAACTTCAACTTCGCGTTGCAGCTCGCCCTGCCTTTTCTTCCGGCGCAGGGGGGCCGCGAAATCGGGTAAAATACCTATAAAACTACGGTCAATGAACACATAAATTAAAATGATAATTAGTAATGCCAGCAGTGGGTTGCGGGTAAGCATGGAGATAATCAAAAAAAGTCCAAAGGTTTTCATAGTATCCCTCACATCCGTTTTATTGAACAAGTCCGTTTAAATTTAGGCTTTGCATTTTAAAAAGACAATAATGTTTTCTGTGGGGTAATTAACTTGTTGCCCAAATATTTTCAAACATATTAAAAAAATCTATGGGGTCGATTATTAAATACAAAGCAGCCATAATAATGGGTTGGTGGACAAGATAAATAACAAGCGTATGTTTTCCGATAGCGGAAAAGGGCTTGAAAAGCTTATTTTCTGCTTTGATTAGGCTATTTTTCTGTTTGTAGATTATCTTGCTTATTGATAATCCCCATAGAAACACGCCGAGCCAGGGGATTAATGGAAAGTAATCTACGGAAGAAAAACTTGGCTCCCTAAATCCCAGTGGCACAAGCCAGTTTTGACTGACTGATAATTGCGCAATAAATTCATCAATTAGAATAATAGCCGTACCTGCCGCAGCCAGTACAGAAGAAGAAATATTTTTAAACATTGGGTAAAGTAGCAGGCAAACGCCTAAAAACTGTAATATTCCAAACACAATATTAGAGCCCGGCACAACTATATAGGTTATTAGAAAAATAACGCAGCCCCAGGTAATTAATTTTAGACCTCTATAGATATTATTTCTGCTAAAAGAACTGCTAATTCCGGCTACCAGAATAAACAATACGGCAGCTGATTTACCCGTCAAGTAAAATAAACCTTTATCGTAAGCTATGCTAAAGTTGAAAAACACATTTAGGTCGTAAAGAAGATGATAGACAATCATCAATGCCAGAGCTATACCTCTGAGTATGTCAATTTCCCGTAATCGCCGGTTAATAGGCTGTTCCATAGTTATTAATTCCTTCTTTTGTGAGTTAAGAGTCATTTATCTGCACTATAACAAACAAGGTAACCATAGGGCAAGTAAATAAACCAATCTTTTTTAGCCCCGGGTTGTACTCGCCGCTAAAACTGCCGGGAAAATAATAACAGTAACAGCCATTTATTGTAAAATAAGTCCTTGGCGGAATTGTGTCTGCCCGCTAGCATGGCCGATATTGCAGATGCAGGTATCAAGAGAGAGATAGCGGATTATTACCGGAATAATCCGCTATCTCTAATTTTACATAGGGAAAGAGAGCGTTGCTCACTACTCTGAGAAAGTAGTTTTGCGACACTCTCTTTGGGAAAGGGTTAAATGGTAAACTTCATAGTTCGCGCTCAGTGATCGGACGCATATCAGTAGCGTATCGGCTGGAGCAGCGGTATTGCTGTCACCCTGGTGAGGGCTATCGGAGTAATATCGGACAATTAACGGTCATGGTTATTAACTTTCCGGTGAGAATTCATTTTTACCCGCACCGCATACCGGACAAGTCCAGTCTTCCGGCAGCTTATCGAATGGAGTACCGGGGGCGATGCCATTTTCGGGGTCGCCTTGATCCGGATCGTAAACATAGCCGCAAACATCACATACGTATTTATCCATTTTTTCTTCCCTTCCAGTTTGTTTTGGCACGTAAACCGGGGCGGTTTGGGGTACTGATCCCCTCTTCACCTGGTGGTAATGGGCATAGGTCATGGGAACGCCTTCTAAAAGTACTTCGGCGTTGGTTATCCGGCCGATGAATATATGGTGTGTTCCGGCATCCACCTCATTGATAACCTCGGCTTCCAAACAGGCCAACACATGATCTGATATACAGGGCACCCCAGTGGTACCTGATTTGTAGTTAATATCCTTGAATTTATCAATATCTCTGCCGGATTTAAAGCCAAATTGTCCGATCAGTGACAGGGGGGCTTCCTGAGCCAGTATGGATACTCCGAAAACTTTACTCTTCCTGATAAATTCGTTGGTCAAATTTTGCTTATTAATACTTACCGCTACGGTAGGGGGATCACTGGAAATTTGAAAAACCGTGTTGGCTATCTGACCATTAATCTGCCCGTCTTTTCTCGATGTTATAATATAAAGGCCGTAGCTGATTTTGTGCAAAGCTTTTAAATCCAATGGCTATACCTCCTCGAATAAAAAGTATTTAAATGCTGGTATATAAGGTTACCTTAATAGCATGATGGTCATGTGTTAATTAGTAATTGGGGCGCCATAGCTCATAATAGCTTTTGGGGTGAGCACAGGCCGGGCAGCTTTCGGGAGCCTGGGTACCTTCATGCAGGTAACCGCAATTGCGGCATTTCCAGGTTACCTTTTCAGACCGCTGAAAAACTTTGTCCTGTTGAATGTTTTCCAAAAGAGCGCGGAACCGTTTTTCATGACCGTCTTCAGCTATCGCAATGGCTCTGAATACAGCGGCAATTTGCGGGAAGCCTTCTTCTTCCGCGATTTTAGCAAATTCGGGGTACATTTCGGCATGCTCGTGGTTTTCTCCGGCTGCGGAAGCTTGTAGGTTTTCTATTGTAGTGCCGATAATCCCCGCGGGAAAGGCAGCGGTAATTTCCACATCCCCGCCTTGTAAAAATTTAAACAGGCGCTTGGCATGTTCCTTTTCATGATCCGCTGTTTCCGCGAATACAGCCGCGATTTGCTCGTAACCTTCTTTTTTAGCTGCGCCGGCAAAATAATTATAGCGATTTCTGGCTTGGGATTCTCCCGCAAAGGCGGTGAGAAGGTTTTTTTCAGTACGGGTTCCTTTGATTTGCAAAATAGTCTCTCCTTTACAATTGTTATTATATAGGCTGCCGGCCATGGGACCGGTCAGGTTGCTGATTAACCTCTGGGATTGTTTCTCATTGCTTGGTGGGCCTGGTATTCGATAACAAAGCGGTCCTTTTCCGCCAGGCATTCCGGACACACCCAGTCATCGGGCAGCTCTTCGAACGGAATGCCTGGTGCTGTTTCATCGGTGCCTTGGGCCGGGTCATATATATAACCGCACAGCTCGCACAC
This sequence comes from Desulfoscipio sp. XC116, assembly GCF_039851975.1. Classification (GTDB taxonomy): domain Bacteria; phylum Bacillota; class Desulfotomaculia; order Desulfotomaculales; family Desulfallaceae; genus Sporotomaculum. The sequence continues at coordinate 2,770,238 of NZ_CP156660.1, read as the reverse complement.
CCATTTATCCACGTTGAGTACATCTCCTTTATCAATTGCTAATCGTGTTTAAGGGAAACTTTATCGGGTATCGGGAATTACCTGTCCCCGAGCTTGCGCACGAAGGCGGTTTATGCCTTCCAGTTGCCGTGTAGGTTGCAGTATGCCCTGGCTGTAATGTTGTCGGCGCTTACATTAAATATCGCCTCGGGTTTGTCGCCGGGGTTTAAAAACTGCCTGTAGGTTTGGCCATCCGCAATAATCTCAATCCACTCGATGAAATGTTTTTCTTCCATGGGGTGCGCCACGTCGCCTACTTTGACCGTTACCTTGCCGTCGGCTTTTTCGATCACCGGTACGTGTTTTTCCCTGGCAGCATCCACAGTGTTTTCCGCCAGCAGTATCATGGGTTTGTTGCAGCAGACGAGTTGTCCCTTACCCGCATGCAAAATTTCCACGATATTGCCGCAAACATTACATTTGTAAATTTGTCTTAATTCAGTCATCATGAAAACCTCCTCATAGATAATTATTTTTTTGATTAGTTGAAATTGTTTTCTCACCGGCACATGGGCCGGGGCAGTAGCTTAATGTATACGGGAGATTACTTTAACGTTATTAATTCGCCCAGCTTTCTGCCTGCATCACTAACCGATTCCAGTTCCCGGCCGTCGGGCAGGTATTGAATATTGATAACCTCCAGGGGCATCTCCAAACCCATTGCCTGCATGGCCGCTGCCACTTCCCGGGCACCTTGGCCGCCCCAACCGTAAGAACCGAAGGCAAAACCAAATCTTTTTTTGGGCCTCAGTCCTTTGATATAGGTGAGAAATGCACTGACTGTGGGCAGCATGCCGTTGTTTAAAGTAGGTGAGCCAATTAATACAGCCTTGGATACCAGTAAATCGGTCATGATCTCAGATATATGGCTGGTTTGAAGAAATCTTACCGTAACCGGCACACCTGCGTCCTCAAGTCCGGCCTGCAAGGCCAGGGCGATTCTCTTGGTGGAATCCCACATGGTGTCATAGACGATCAGTGCCCTGGGTTCGGTTTCGTTGCTGGCCCAGCGGCGGTAAACAGGCAATATCTTGTCTATATATGAGCGCCAGATGACTCCATGACTGGGGGCAATAGTGTCAATCTCCAGTTGGGCAAGCACATCCAAGGCTTTTAGTACATTGTCGCCATAGGGCAGCACTATGTTGGCGTAATACGTAGATGCCTCTTCGCGGACGATGTCCCAGCCTACTTCGTCATCGAAACGGCCTGCGCTGGCGATGTGCTGACCGAAAGCGTCGTTGGGTAGCAGCAGCTTTTCTTCAGGGACATAGGTAACCATGGAGTCGGGCCAGTGCACCATGGGCACATGCACAAATTTTAATGTGCGGGCACCGATGTTTAATTCCTCGCCGGACTTAACCACCATGAAGTCCCAGTCATCTTTTTTGTAATGCCGCTGCAATCCCTTTTTGCCTTGAGGTGATGTAACTATTCTGGCGTGGGGCGCAACCTCCATTATTTGAGGCAGACCGCCGGAGTGGTCCATTTCCACATGGTTGGAAACCACGTAGTCAATGCGGGCGGGATCGATAATCTCTTTAATCCTGTTTAGCATTTCGTCAAACAGATAGTGTTTAACGGTATCTACCAGGGTAATTTTATCATCTATGATCAGGTAAGCGTTGTAGGTGGTGCCCCGGGGTGTTACGTAACCATGAAAATAGCGCAGGTTCCAATCAATTCCCCCCACCCAGTAAATGCCGGGCTTAACTTGTATTGGTCTCATAATAACCTTATTAAGCCTCCTCCATTGTTATACTAATTATTATATTAGAGATATTATAATTAAATATCTAATATGTGTCAATAGAGATTAAAATTTTTCTTAAAAAATTTGCGTTAAATATGATGACTTCCTCAAATAACTTAGGTTTGTAATAGTTAAGGTTAGCCAACGAATGCAATGAGCCATGTTAGGGTATCCTTGGGTGTTTTCAATATAAACTATAGTAATTACATCCAGGTTAAGCATTTATTAAAAATTCTTTACATATCCAATTTAATTGTATGGGCATATTTGCGTTGTAGGTATTCTAACCAATGTTTTTTATAAATAAAACCCTCGGCAGTATGCCGGGGGCTCCAAGGTTTATCAAATTTTAAGCCTTCCACTTCTATAAGTGGAAGTTCCTATTTTTATTTCAGGTGGGGGAATCTCCATCTGAAGTTCCGATGTTCAGTTCTAGCTGAACGAGTTCATTTTAGTTTATGGGCTATACAGTTATTTAATAATGGTTACAGGTTTATTTGATTTACCCAGTACTTTGTAGCTTACACTGCCCAGTACCATGCTTCTTAAGGCACCCATGCCACGGTTGCCGATAATAATGTTATCCATGTTATGTTCGTGGGCGTATCTGATGATGGTATCGGCCGGCTCCCCTTCCATGAGCACGGTTTCAGCTATCAACCCCGCTTCGGAAAAAGCGTTTCTTGCCTTTTCCAGAGCAATACCGGCGTGTGTTTCCGTAAAAGGTTGAATCACGCTAATGACGGTAACTTGGTTTTTAGGGTTCTCCCTGGCTAAATTAACAGCATAATTGACGGCCCGCATGGCATTGTCCGAACCGTCCACGGGCACCAAAATATTCATTCCTAAAACCCCCTTTTTGATGTTGGACTTATCAGTAAGAGCAATAGATAAGGTAAAGAAGATATGTTGTAACCGGTCGTTGGCATTAGTGTTGGGCGCCAATTGGATAACAAGCCTCACTTGCATTAGGTTGGGGTGCCATGGGGTTTTAAAAATAATTTGTACTACTAATTATTATAGTTAATTGAGATAAATTTCACAAGAGTATTGAGTAAAGTTTTTAAGTAATATCCAATCCGGGTATTGACGGGCAAGTGGCTTTGGATTAAGATAAGGTCAAGGAAGGTCAAAGTCAAGGTTAGTGCGCGGTGTAATCATGCCTGGTAAAAAATATGGTTATAACCATTACTGTACTGTTTCATAATAACATTGAGCATTATAGCAACAGTCATAACCGGATAAGTGATGAGTTAAACTTAATTTCAACACTCGGTGTCAATTATTCTAAGGAGGTTTTAGAAATGGGAAAAACTGTGGGTATCGATCTTGGTACCACTAACTCGGTGGTTGCGGTGATGGAGGGCGGTAAGCCCACAGTCATCGTAAATGCGGAAGGTTCGCGCACTACTCCATCGGTGCTGGCTTTCAAGGAAGACGGGGAAAGATTGGTGGGCCAGGTAGCCCGGCGCCAATCAGTGTTAAATCCCCAAAATACGCTGTATTCCGTGAAGCGGTTTATCGGCCGGCGTTATTCTGAAGCGGTTGAGGAACGTGAGCTGGTTCCCTACAAGGTGGTGGCCGGCCCCAACGATGCCGTGCGGTTTGATATTCGCGGCAAGCAGTATGCGCCTGAGGAAGTTTCCGCCCTGATACTGCGCAAGCTGGTGGATGACGCTTCCAAGTATCTGGGGGAAACCGTCACCGATGCAATAATTACCGTACCGGCGTATTTTAACGACGCCCAGCGGCAGGCTACTAAAAACGCGGGTAAAATAGCGGGGCTGAATGTGCTGCGCATTATCAACGAGCCTACGGCAGCGGCGCTGTCTTACGGGCTGGATAAAAAGACGAACCAGACCATACTGGTATTCGACCTGGGCGGCGGTACTTTCGATGTATCCATATTGGAAGTGGGCGACGGGGTGTTTGAGGTGAAGTCCACCAACGGGGACACGCACCTGGGCGGTGACGATTTTGATAAAGCCGTTGTGGATTGGCTGGCCGGTGAATTTAAAAAGAATTACGGTATTGATCTGCGCAGTGACAAGCAGTCTTTACAGAGGCTGACGGAAGCGGCGGAAAAGGCTAAAATGGAGCTGTCCGCAACTATGGAAACTCAGATAAGCCTGCCTTTTATCACTGCCGACGCTGCCGGTCCCAAACACCTGGAAAACAAACTGACGCGGGCTAAATTTGAGGACCTGACCCATCATTTGGTGGAACGCTGCCGGGGCCCGGTGCAGGCGGCCTTGGCGGATGCCAAGCTCACAGCCCGGGATATTGACGATGTCATACTGGTGGGTGGTTCCACCCGGATCCCGGCGGTGCAAAACCTGGTGCGGGATTTGACCGGCGGCAAACAGCCCAATCAGGGTGTCAACCCGGATGAAGTGGTGGCTGTGGGCGCGGCTGTGCAAGGCGGCGTACTGGCCGGAGAAGTAAAGGACGTATTATTGCTGGACGTTACCCCGCTTTCCCTGGGGGTAGAGACTCTGGGCGGTGTAATGGCTAGAGTTATCGAGCGCAATACCACTATACCGGTGCGGCGGGGGCAGGTATTCACTACCGCCGAGGATAACCAGCCCGCGGTGGACATTCATGTACTGCAGGGCGAGCGGGAGATGGCCCGGGATAACCGTTCCCTGGGGCAGTTTAAACTGGAGGGTATTCGCCGGGCGCCGAGGGGGGCGCTTCAAATAGAGGTTACCTTTGATATAGATGCCAACGGTATTTTAAAGGTGAGCGCCGGAGACAAGGAAACCGGCAAGGAGCAAACTATTACCATTACGGGTTCAACCAGCCTGGAACAGACGGAAATAGACCGTATGATTAAGGAAGGCGAAATGCATGCCGCGGAGGATAAAAAACGTCGTGAGGAAGCAGAGGCGCGCAACGAGGCGGATTCTTTAATTTATCAGGCGGAGCGTCGGCTTAGGGAATTGGGCGACAAGGTGCCGGTTGGCGATAAGTCGCGCATTGAGCGGATGCAAGATGATTTAAGGTCCGCACTAAAAGAAAACGTGCCTGCGGAGCGCATCCGTGCTCTGACAGATGAGTTGAAACAGGCGGTTGATAGTCTTGCTCAGGCAGCCTATCAGCAAGCCGGTTCTGACGCGGCTCCCGGTCCTGAAAATTACGGGAACGCTGCCGGCGGGAGTGATGACGTGGTGGATGCCGATTATGAAGAAAGACCCGACGCTTAATAATAAAGCAAACCCTAAAACAGGAACTACCCGGCAAGGCAGGTGATTGGAAAAATGGGCGTAACATATCAGGATTATTATAAAACCCTCGGTGTCGGCCGGGAGGCCACGGAAAAAGAAATCAAAACGGCTTATCGCAAGCTGGCCCGGCAGTGGCACCCGGATTTGCACACGGGCAAAGCCAAGGAAGAAGCTGAAGAAAAATTTAAACTTATTAATGAAGCTTATGAGGTATTAAAGGATGCTGAAAAAAGGGCCAAATATGACCGGCTGGGGGCCAATTGGCAGGCGGGGCAGGATTTCAGACCGCCGCCGGATATGGACGGATTTCATTTTTACACCGATTTTGCCGGTGGGGCCGGGGGATTCAGCGATTTTTTTGAAATGATGTTTGGCGGTGCCGCGCCCGGCGGTTTCGGCAGAGCCGGGTGCGGGGTACGCCGCGGACCGGTGCGCGGGCGGGATGTTGAAGCCAACCTGGAGCTGACTTTGGAAGAAGTCTACCGGGGTGGTGACAAGGTTCTGCAGCTGGCCCACCGGGAGTTGTGTCCGGCCTGTGGTGGCACGGGGCACGACGGCAGTGCCGTTTGTTACCGCTGTGGAGGTACCGGTGAAATTGCCGGCCACAAGAAACTTACGGTAAAAATCCCTCCGGGGGTGCGCCGGGACAGCCGCATCAGGCTAAAAGGACAAGGTGGCGACGGCCCGGCCGGGGGCGGGCGGGGCGACCTATACCTGAAAGTACGGTTATTGCCGCACCCCGTTTTTAAAGTGCGGGACGTTGATCTGGAGACGGAGATAACCTTGCGGCCTGATCAGGCTGTACTGGGCGATAAGGTTGCGGTGCCCACCTTGGATGGGTCCGTGATGCTGAAGGTGCCTCCCGGCACCCGGGCCGGCAAGCGTTTGCGCCTGCGGGACAAGGGGCTGCCGGACCGGCAGGGCCGGGGGGATCAATATGTGCGCATAGTTATCGATATTCCCGGGCAGCTGTCGGGGGAAGAGGAACAGCTTTACCGGCAGCTGGCTGAGTTAAGGAAAAAATAGAGGGGGTGAAATATCCATGGATATTAACCATTACACACAAAAATCGCGTGAGGCCCTGGGTGCGGCCCAGCAGCTGGCTGCAGCCAGATATCACCAGGAGGTGACGGGCAAGCACCTGCTGGCGGCGTTGCTGGCTCAGGAAGGGGGTATGGTCCCCCGGTTTATGGAGCATGCCGGAATCAGTTCGGCTAGCCTGACCGGTCAGGTGGAAGCGCTTTTAAAAAAAATACCCGTGGTGACGGGTTATGAGGGATCTTTGCATCTGGGCGGCGGATTGGCCCGGGTGCTGGCCCGGGCGGAAAAGGAAGCCCGGGATATGAAGGATGATTATATCAGTGTGGAGCATTTACTGCTGGCCTTGCTGGAAGAGGGGGAGCCTGAAACTCGTGACGCGCTGCGTCAAAGCGGTCTGACCCGGAATGCGCTGCTTAATTCACTGCGGGCGGTGCGGGGTAACCAGCGGGTAACCGGTGAAAACCCGGAGGAGACCTACGAGGCATTGGAGCGTTATGGCCGTGACCTGACCAAACTGGCTGCCGAGGGCAAGCTGGACCCGGTGATCGGCCGGGATAACGAAATCCGGCGGGCCATAGAAATTCTCTCCCGGCGTACTAAAAACAATCCTGTGCTGATTGGCGAGCCCGGCGTGGGTAAAACCGCCATTGTGGAAGGGCTGGCCCGGCGTATTGTGGCCGGTGACGTGCCCGAGGGACTGAAAGAAAAGCGCATTATCGGGCTGGATATGGGATCGCTCTTAGCCGGGGCCAAGTACCGGGGCGAGTTTGAGGAGCGGCTGAAGGCCGTGCTCAAGGAGGTGCAGCAATCCCAGGGTCGTATCATACTGTTTATTGACGAGCTGCATACCGTGGTGGGAGCCGGTAAAGCGGAAGGGGCCATGGACGCGGGCAATATATTAAAACCCATGCTGGCCCGCGGAGAATTGCGTACCATTGGCGCTACCACCCTGGACGAATACCGCAAGCATGTGGAGAAGGATGCCGCACTGGAAAGGCGTTTTCAGCCCGTGCAGGTGCAGCCGCCTTCGGTGGAAGATACCGTTTCCATATTGCGTGGCCTTAAGGAACGCTACGAGGTGCACCACGGAGTGCGCATTCAGGACATTGCTTTGGTGGCGGCAGCCACTTTGTCCGATCGCTATATTGCCGACCGTTTTCTACCGGATAAGGCCATCGACCTGATGGATGAAGCGGCGGCCCGGCTGCGTACCGAGATTGATAGTATGCCGGCGGAGCTGGATGAAATCACCCGCCGCATCATGCAGCTGGAAATTGAAGAGGCTGCTTTGAGCAAGGAAACCGACCCGGCTTCAGCGGAGCGGCTGAATAAGATCAAGGCTCAGCTGGCTGAACTGCGGGAAGAATCCGGGGCTATGCAGGCCCAGTGGCAGGTGGAAAAGCAAGCTATTTCCCGGGTGCGGCAGTTGAAGAAGGAAATTGAGGAAACCCGCCAGGAAATTGAGCGGGCCGAGCGGGATTACGACTTAAATCGACTGGCCGAGCTTAAGTACGGCCGACTGAATGAGCTGGAGCGTCGTTTGAAAAGCGAAGAGGAGCATCTGGCCGGCAAGCAAAAACACGGCATGCTGCTGAAGGAAGAGGTGGATGAGGAAGATATCGCCCGGGTGGTGAGTCGCTGGACGGGTATACCGGTGACTAAATTAATGGAAGGTGAAAGAGAAAAACTAATCCACTTGGATGATGAGCTGCATAAGCGGGTGGTCGGCCAGGATGAGGCGGTTCAGGCCGTGGCCGATGCCGTGCTGCGTGCCCGGGCCGGTATCAAAGACCCTCAGCGGCCCATCGGCAGCTTTATTTTCCTGGGGCCTACCGGGGTAGGTAAAACCGAACTGGCCCGGGCACTGGCTCAGTCTCTGTTTGACGACGAGCGCAATATGACCCGGCTGGACATGTCCGAATACATGGAGAAACACACCGTGGCCCGGCTTATCGGCGCCCCTCCGGGCTACGTGGGGTATGAAGAGGGCGGCCAGCTCACCGAAGCGGTGCGGCGCAAGCCCTACTCGGTGATACTGCTGGACGAGATCGAAAAGGCCCACCCCGATGTATTCAACGTGCTGCTGCAGCTGTTGGAAGACGGCCGGCTTACCGACGGGCAGGGGCGGACCGTTAATTTTCAAAATACGGTGGTCATTATGACCTCTAACCTGGGCAGCCACGAAATACTGGCCCAGCAGGAGCGGGGCGGTGATTTTGATAAAATGAAGGATGCCGTGCTGAGCATACTGCGTCAGCATTTCCGCCCCGAGTTTCTGAACCGGGTGGATGAAACCGTGGTGTTCCACGCTTTGAGTCAGGCCCAAGTGCGTCAAATAGCGGAACTGCTTTTGGCAAGACTGGCCCGGCGCATTTACGACGGTGCAGGTATCAAGCTGGTCTGGGAGGAAAGTGCCTTGAATCACCTGGCGACTAAAGGATACGAACCGGCATACGGAGCCCGTCCCCTGAAGCGGGTTATTCAACAGCTGGTGGAAACCGCTCTTTCCCGGATGATCATCAAGGGGGAAGCGGGACCTCGGCAAACTGTCAATCTGCATGTGGAAAAGGGCGAGCTGCGTATTAGTAAAGCAAAATAAGTAAACGCGAAACTCATTTTTACTCAATTTTTTTCGCGTCGTAAACGCCGCTAAAAAATGGGGGAGCGGTTTTGTGTGCATCGCGAAACGTGTTGTTGCTCACGGAACTGCTACTTTTTGCAGGGGAGTGAACAGTAACAATAATGGACAAAATATATGGAAAATAGTTCAATTAATGGTTGCTTTTTCCTTTAATTAAATGGTAGAATAGTCCCTGTCCGGCTGGATGTACAAAGTCAACGGCGAGTTCCCCAGCTATTCAGCGTCGCTGTACACGCTGGAAAACGGCGATGAAGTTGAATGGCTCTACACCCGCGACCTGGGCAAGGACGTCGGCGGCGGCTGGGATTCCGGAACAGGCGGCAATGCGGGCGACACCACCGTCAAGCCGGCCGCCAAGGTCAGTAGCGGAGCGGCCAAGGCATCAGTCACACTGGACAACATGAAAGAAGCCATAGGAAATGCCAAGGGCAGCGGCGAAGCCTGGTACGCCGAGCCTCTGGCCTGGGCACTGGCCAACGACATCGTGAGCGGCTACGGAAACGGCCGGTTCGGGCCCAACGACCACGTCACCCGGGAGCAGATGGCCGCCATCCTGCATAGCTACGCAAGCTGCAAGGGCTGCGACGTAACGGCTATGGCCGACTTGAGCCTCTATACCGACGGGGCCGCTATCAGCCCCTGGGCGCAGAGCGCCTTAAGCTGGGCCAACGCCGAAGGCTTCATCACCGGCCGCACGGCAACCACCCTGGCACCGGGGGGCAGTGCCACCCGCGCCGAGGTAGCCGCTATCTTAATGCGGTTTGTGGAAGGTTTGGCAAGCTAAGTAAATTCCGGTATTCCGCCGGACAAAGGGAATGTCCGAAAAGAAAAGCAGGCTGGAACTTTTTCCAAAGTTCCAGCCTGCTTTCTTTAAAGGGAGCGTTATACCAGTCAGGATATACGGGATCTTTAATTGCTCCGCCAGGACGTTGGCCGGGCCGCTCATCCGGGTTACGGACAGGGGGGGGTATTTTAGCAACGCTCTTATAGCGCCGGATTACGTTTCAGCGGAACGATATTATCCAACTGTCTCTGGATCTTAGACTGTGTCAATGCCATGTCGCATTTATTCTGGGCACGCAGCCAGTACCCCGATGTAAGACCGAAGTATTTACACAGACGCAGATCCGTATCGGCGGTTATGGAACGGCGTCCTGATACAATCTCACCGATGCGCTGCGCCGGAACACCGATATCCTTTGCCAGCCTGTATTTTGTGACGCCAAGTGGAAGAAGAAATTCCTCTTGGTCGGCATCCGGCCATACCCGAGCATTGTAAAACAGCCCTTTGGGCGCAACTTTAAGCAGCCAAATACCTCGGCGCCTCTTTCAAAAAACCGCGGCAATGGATATAATATGAACAAGAAACAAATAGAGAGCCGGTGGTTGGCAACTATGACCGCGGAACAACCGAAAGACCTTCTAAGCCCCTTAATCGATCTGGTATTTAAAGCGCTTTTTGCACGGGAAGAACCAAGGAGCAGGATTATTCTCATTGATTTACTCAATTCATTGCTGGGTTTACAAGGCGACAATAAAATTACCTCAATAACCCACCTGAACCCTTTTAACTACAAAGAATATCCGGGCGATAAAAGTTCTATCTTAGATATAAAAGTGATGACCCACGCCAAAGAGAGGATTAACATTGAGGTTCAAGTCAACGACGTCGACAACTTCCGCAAGAGGAGTTTATACTACTGGGCCCGGATGTATTCGGAAACCATTGCCGAATCCGAAGCGTACACCACGTTGAAAAAATCCATCGTAATCAACATCCTGGACTTTGATATCATCCATGAAACCGATAGATACCACACCCAATACAGGATTTTAGAGAAGGACGACGGCTTTTTATTGGTGGAGGATTTGGAGATACATTACTTTGAACTGAAAAAATTCATTGACCAGACACCCCCGGGGGAAATGGACGCGGTGGAATATTGGCTGACCTTTATGAAAAATGCCGGTAAGCCCGATGGCAAAGAATTGCTCCAAAAACTAGCGGAAGAAAAGGAGGAATTAGCTATGGCCATGGATATATTGGCAGAGATAAGCGCCGATGAAAGATTACGGCAAAAAGCCTATGCACAGGAAAAAGCCAGACTGGACGCTATCTCCAGAATCAAATATGCCGAACTGAAGGGCATTGAAAAAGGTATAGGGAAAGGGAGAATTGAAGGTAAAATTGAAGGGAGAATTGAAGGAAAGGCTGAATTGTTAATTAAGCAAATTTCCAAACGGTTCGGCAGCCTGCCGAAGGATTTACAGGTACTGGTCATGAATGCCGACGATGCGGTTTTGGATGCGATTGGGGAGGAAATTTTCGATTTGCAGTCGCCTGATGATATTTTAAAGTTTCTAAATTAAAACTGAAACAGACCGCTGCGAACAGAGAGTGCATAGCACCCCCTTATAGGTGATCGGTTTCAGGATGCCTGCTACTAAAGCAGGTTTTTGTAAAAATAAAAAAATCCGGGTAATCCCGGATTATAAAAATCAAGATTTTTAGTCGCAGCATTTAGCCCCGTTAGCGGCTGATACTCCCCACTCGTCGGTCATATGCAGCTTACTGACAAAATGGTCACATGGCCGGTTGTTGGCCTCCACCGGCTGTTTGGTTTTTTCACACATTGATGCTTCAATCTTTTTCCACTGCTTAAAATACAGGCAGTCTTTACACAACATACTTCCCACCTCTGTTCCCAACTCCAGGAATAACAAAGAGACACAAATACATTATAAGCAATAATAGTTGTAAAAGCCAGAGAAAGTTATCTGCAACTTTCAACACTTGGTATCAATTCCAAAAAAAGGCCCTGAAATGAGTTTCAGGGCTTTGTTCTATGAGGAGGCATACAACAACTGCGGTAATTTAACAATAAGATGATAACATTGTTAATAAAGGCGGGCAACACAAAATATTTACCAAAACCCGGGCCGGGATTGTTCATTCTCGGGTCCTGCCAAGTAAACCATCTGGTTTGTGGCAGGCTTTTTGTTGGTTTTAGTTCGGATATCCATTTTGGCTGCTTCCCGGATCAGCTTACCTTGAAATCCTTGTTTATAACGGTTAAAAAAAGTTTATCTCATATATTATGTGGCGGGTGTCAATAGGGCCGGATACGGTTGATGATTATGCGGAGCAATATGATAAATTTGTTATTGCTTTACATACAGTATAATTATGGTAAAATAAAGTAATTGGATGCGCTGCATTATAACTTATTGTAGTTTATTTTAAGGAGGTTTCTATGAAAACTGATCCTTTGGGACAAAACAATTTAGGTGATATCAGGTACAATGAAGATGTGCTCAAGACCATGATTAGCATGGCTCTTTCCGAGGTGGAGGGCGTTTATGGAATGGAGAGCCGCAGTTCAGGCAATATACTGAGCCGAAAAAGTATTTCCCATATTAATAAAATATCAATAGAGGGTAAAAACGCTACCATTGACTTGTCTATTGTGGTGGCGTATGGGCTGCTGCTTCGTGATGTGGCAAAAAACGTTCAGAACAAAGTCATAGAAGTAATTGAAACGATGACGGATTTAAATGTCGATGCCGTTAATGTAACCGTGGCGGGGCTTGATATTAAAGATTAGCCCCGCTGCGGTTACGGCATAATTACTATATTGGTGGCTACCGGGCGTTCTTTGCCGTCCGAAGGACGATTGAGTACCCGGTTGTTAAAAACAAAGGCGCTGGAGCCACCGCCATCTAAGTTATAGGCCTCAATTACTCCCAGTTCAAGCAGCTTAATCTGCAGATGTTCCAGGGTTACTCCGCTGCTCCAGTCGGATTGGCGGCCGTCTACCACGATCATAACCAGGTCGTCATTGCCATATTCGCCGATAATGGTGCGGGGTTGTCTTTGGTTTTGCCATTTGCGGGGGATAGACAGCGGTTGGCGGTTCTTGATCAGCGCCGGTACAAAACTGACCCCGGATAAAGGCTCAAGCTGCATCAGCTTGTCCTTTTCGAAAAATACACCGCCCAGTAGCTCACCGTCACCGTCGATACCGGTAAAAAAAAGGTCGTCGTGAGATGGCTTAAAGCCGTCAATAAACTTGCCGTCAATCATAGTGCTGCCGATGGGCAGGGTATATTCCTTGCCGTCCTGCAGCATGCGGAAAAAACCTCCGGCGTTGATGCCCAGTATTGCGCCGGTGCGCTTAACAGCCGTACTGGTGGTTTCGCTTTTACCCAGCTTGTCATGTCCCAGCATCACTTTAAAAACGCTTGGATCATATAGCTTCATTTTAGCGATGTAGCCGCGGTATCCCAGTTCACGTAATTCGAAAATCTTAATCTCCACCCGCTCTGAACTGTGTTCAGCAATCGGTGGCCCCAGTCTCTTTATGATGCGCTGTTCGTATATTTTGTCGGACAGCTTTTTTTGCGCCCCTGTTTTCTGAGTCAATTCCTTTAGAATGCGTTGGTTCTCCAGATGCTGCAGTCTTTGCTCCTCGGCGCTTTGTTTAATGAAACCGATGTTTTCCTCCAGGGAAAGGGTATACTCGTTTAAATCTTTCATAACCGGCTGTAATTTTTCAACAGGTACGCCAAGCGCATCGGCATTATGATGCAGTGCCAGGTGCAAGCCGCCTAATAAGCCCAGGAAGGGAACCAGCAGACTGATAAAAAAGATATTAATAATCCGCATTACCGGACTCCCTCAATATATCAAGACTTTTCTCCAGCCGCTTCAAATGTTCATCCATCTCGGCTATTCGTTTATTGACTTCCTCACTGGCTGTGCCGGTGCTGGAAATGGTGGCATCAGTTTTATCCAGGGCCTCCTTTATGGCATTCATTTCATTGTGCAGCGTCTTAATTTGTTCCTCCATGGCCTGCACATTCAAGGCATTGGTCTCTTGGATTTCCCTGGCCGCCCGGTCAATGTAATACCCGGCGTACCAGAACCCTCCCGCTGTCAGGCCCACCCATAATAGTACGAGCAGTATGATGCCCGGTGGTTGTCGTTCGGTTTTCTTCTTTCGTGCCGGTTGTTCCATGTCGATCACCTCGCGCATTGTTATCCGGGAAGTTCGTGTTTCTTTTCTTAAATTTAGTTCACCGCCATATCCCTTTTTCCTGCCGGTTGCCGCATAAGTCAGCTAAATTGAACCCAAAACGCAATTAATTGCATAACTTATTAATAAATCGACAAGAGGGGGTAAAACAGATGCCCGCGGTTGTGGCCATCAGTGATTTACACCTGGGCGAGGAATCATCGTCCGTTAATCCACTGCTGCGTGAGGTGGTTCCCGCTATTTTAAAAGACCGTCCGGAATTTCAGAAACCGCCGTTGAATACTACTCCGGTAAGATTAAATACATTGCTCCATAAAATAGCCAGGGAGCACGGCGGCATATCCGATCTGGTACTGGTGGGGGATGTTATTGATCTTTCCCTGGCTTCCTATACGAGCTGTGTAATACAGGCGAGGGAATTCTTCCGGCAGTTGTTGGCCGGCGTGCTTCCCGGTGCTTTAGTCTGGGTGCCCGGCAATCATGATCATCATATTTGGGTGCAGGTTTGTGAAGAAGAATATATCGCGGCACCGCTTAGGGAAGGTAATTTGCCTGAAGAATTTCCGGGTATCTCCGGGCCGGGCCGGGATACCGGCGCGCTTAATCGCTGCAACAGGGGAGCGCGGTTTTTATTGGGGCTGCTGCCTGCCCATGTATGGGAAAGGTTTTGGCTGGCTTATCCTAATTATGTAACTACCTGTGGCCGCGAGAACCTGCTTTTTCACCACGGACATTTTTTTGACCGGGCTCAATCATGGATCGGTACATCGCTAATAGAAGCGCAAAGCCTGTCCGAACTGGAGATATTAAACTCGGCTTACCTTGATTATATCTCGTATGGCTGTGGGCAATCCGGCCGTCTATCCGGGCAGATAGAAAATATTTACGAGGAAATTCGTTGGGTTACAGAGAAATTTGGCATGGTTTTAGATATTATTACTATGAAAAGGTTTTTTAAGTGGCTATTGGGACTGCGGGGGCGGGAAAACGACCGGGGTAATGAATTGGGACCGAAAATGGCCGAACGTATTGGGCGGTACTTGCAATATATTGAGCAGGAAGAGAAAACGGCGCCTTTTACATACCCGTTGGATTTCAGCTTGATTTTCGGGCATACCCATCGCCCGCTGGCCGGGGCGGCAGTGGGAAAGCATCCGGTTTACAATACAGGCGGGTGGACTGTGGATGAACGCTGGCCGGGGGCGGATAAATTGCACACGGGTGTATTTGTAGCGGTCCCCGGGCGGCAATTTACGGTTCAGCCGGTGGCCATCGACCGGGATGTCTATGATTTTTGTCACCGTCTTAACCACGCTTACCGGGAAGCTGTGGATATTGACCTTGGCGCCCCCGGGTGAAAACCGCATCAAAGGTGCGGCTTGAACGCCTCTTTAACCCTGTGGATGTTTCTTGCGCTGCTGTACCATTGGCGTTGGCGTTAGCAGCGAAACAACGTCAAATCCGAACTTAAATGTCGAATTTGACGGTTATATTAATATAAGATAAATCACATTTGGCTTGCCGAGGCTTACTGTCTGTCAGGGTGACTAGCACCGGTCTTATCGCCCACGTTTCGCACCGGTGCTTGTATAAGATAGGCAACCGGCATCATACCTGTCTTTACATCTCCGGCTTTAACCGGGTGGGAGGCGGCCGGTATGATACCGGTTCTTAATTTTCAATACTTGGCGTCTATTAGGACGGCGAAGGCTTTGCTCAAAAAATAATTTACGCTGAAGTATTGAAATAAGATTGTATGGGTGTTACAGTTGCGCCGGTAAGTTTCGATAAATAAAGCCGCTGTAAGGGGGCAATATGAAGTTTTTAAAGGGTCCGTGGTTGATGGTGATGCTGTCCGGGTCCCGGGGATTTTTGCTGCCCGAGGGGGCAAGGTCGTTAACGTGATTGATATCGGCCAGCTTGACCCATTGTCCCGGGGTAAAATCAACGTCTACCGGCACATCGTGCCCTTCGAAATTAAGCATAATCAGCATCTGCTCTCCGGGGACGCTATTCTTGTTTACTCGCCAGCCGATGACTCTTTGCCGGCCCCCCTTGTTTTCTTCCAGCCACGGTCCGATTAGCCAGGTGAATTGGCCTTCTTTGATGGG
Source organism: Desulfoscipio sp. XC116 (assembly GCF_039851975.1). Taxonomy (GTDB): domain Bacteria; phylum Bacillota; class Desulfotomaculia; order Desulfotomaculales; family Desulfallaceae; genus Sporotomaculum. The sequence continues at coordinate 2,754,390 of NZ_CP156660.1, read as the reverse complement.
GTCGTAGCCGCTCAGCTTTAATGCTTCGTATCTTTTTCTCAGGTTGATTAAGCCCTTGCTCCATTGATAATACCGGTTATTTTCCTCCGTGTAACCGGCCCAGGGTACCTTAATGCGATTTCTTTCCCGCTCAATGCCGAATTCCTGCCCCATGTAAATCATGGGTTGTCCCAGCGCCACCATGGCAGCCATTAAACCGAGCCGGGCTTTTTTCTCTTTGATGGCCGGGTGCCGTAAATGCTCGTCTCCTGTAGCTACTTCAAACTGCACACTGTTTTCATCGTGGCTTTCACAATAATTGACCACGTTATTGGTGTGGGCCGCAAAACTATCTTTGCTGAAATAAAAAGCCGCGGCCAGGTCTTCAGTGTCGTTGGCCACACCTTCATAGGTTCCTTCACGCAATAATGCTTTAACCTTGTCATGGAATATATTGGACCACTGGGCATACCCGTTATAACCTTCCAGATTTAAATCCTGCTCGTTGGGCAGGTTTTCGGCAATCATAACGACATCGGGTTTAAAACCCAAGTCTTTGATCTCATGAGCCAGGCGGTGCAGCAGCCTGTGGTTGAGAAAATAACTGTGGGTGGCGTCAAATCGAAAACCGTCGACATGGTATTCCCTGATAAACATTTTACAGGCGTCGATGAGCATATTATCCACTTCATCTTTTCCCGTGGCCACCTTATTCCCCCACATAGTTTTACCCGCGAAATAAAAGCCGCCTTCGCCGGAACCATCATCAATCAAGTTCCACAGTGGGTTGAAATCATTGGAGGTATGGTTGAATACTTGATCCATAATTACAGCCAGACCGTGCCGGTGGGCCTCATTGACCATCTCCCTGAAATCATCCGGGGTGCCGAAATCTTTTTCCACCGACATAAAGGTGCATGGTTCATAGCCCAAACCTTGTTTCATGGGCACCTCGGCGGTGGGCATCAGTGCGATGGCTGTTACGCCCAGTGTATTGAAATAGCCGCTTTTGATGCGGTGCGTCACTCCTTTGAAGGTGCCCTGCAGGGGTTCCGGTATCCGGGGATCGTTGTCTGTGAAGCCGTATATATTTAGTTCGTAAAGTATTAGATCCTTAACACCGGGGGTTTGCCAGCCCTGGTCCGTCCAGTTAAAGCCGGTTGGGTCTACTACTATGGAGTTGCGGTATTTATAATCATCACTGAATAACCTGGTATACGGGTCGGTGACGTAACGTTCGGTTTCGGCGGAGCCGCCCTGGAGGTAAAATTTATATTCCACGGCGTCCCGACCGGCCGGCGGAGTGATTCTGGCCAGCCAGATATTAGGCTGGTAGTAAAAACCGCGATATAGTTCCATCTCGATAAATTGCTCTTTTTGGGGAGCGGGATGACCGGGACACTGCCAGTCGTTGAAACTGCCGGTCAGGTATACCCGGGCGGCATAGGGGTGGAAAAAGCCAAATAAAACGGAACCGTCGGTCAACAGGTTGGCCCCCAGCATGGAGGGCATGCCCAGTCCGGAAACATCAGTGGCAGGAAAATAAAAGTTGTTCTGTGGGACCAGGTTTTTTATGCTGCGGTAATAGTCTTTAACATCTCCCCGGGCTTTAGCCGGGAGGACATTATAAACATGATGCCTGTCGGCCATGGCCCAGACTTCTTTGCCCAGGTGGCCATGAAAATACCTGTTGCAGCGGTCATCTTCCCAGCGGGCTTTTTCCCCCTGGCCGTCTTTAAATTTAAAGTTAAAGCTGCTGCGGTTATAAGCCAGATCAAAGCAGACCCCGAAGTCGTCCCGTCCGGTCGGGCGGATTTCTCTTTCCAAGGTGGCTCCGTCACTTACCCATACCCACATAATCGGTTCTAAAAAACCGTTTTGGTTATCATAGTGGATTCTTATTTTATGCTGCATGGCACATCCCCCGTAATGTTTTGATATTATTTTGACGGGTTATAGCTTTATTTATGCGTGTTACCGTATTCCCTCCAGCAGTGCCACGGGGAAGTTTTGGAACACATCGGCCAGTGGCAGAGCCTGTCCCATGGATGGCTGATTATCGGTGGTTGAAGGAGTCTCACGGCCGGTTAACAATATCTCTCCGGTAAATATATTTCGCCATTTCCGGGGGGCCTGTTCCGGCAGTGCCAGGGCCCGATCCTCCCATAATTCTTTGTCCGGCAGGAGTGTGGCTTTGGACAATCCGCTCAACAGCGAATCCCGGGTCTTGGACCGGTCGTTTTTCAGGTGGAATCCGGCCGGCAGGCGGGGCACTGCCACCAGCACCCAGGTATCCTTGTATCGCCGGGCAAAGGCGCATAAGTGCTCGAACTGCGGGTCGGCGACAGCCGTTACCGGTATATATTCCCCGGCGGCGAACACCTGCCGGCTGTTTCTGCGGAAATGCAAAGCACGGTAAGTAACGAAGAGCTTGACCCGGCCGTCCGGCCAGGTGTTCAGTAATTCCCGGGTCAGACCCGGCAGATCGAAGGCTTCCCGCTGCTGGAGTTCTATCAGCATCTCGGTTTGCTCTTGATAGTTCACCGGGCGGCGGTTATCCGGATCAACCAGGCTGAAATTCCACACTTCCATACCCTGGTATATATCGGGTACTCCCGGGCAGGTTATTTTGAGCAGCACCTGGGCCAGTCCGGCCATGGCCCCATAGCAGGCGACCACGTTCTGCAGCCTGAGAAAATCAGGCAGGAACCGGTTCTCCGTCGTGGGCTCCAAAATAGCTGTCACAAAGTCCAGCAGGGCCTTTTCGTATTCGGTGTCCGGCTCCAGCCAACGGGTGTATATCTTGGCTTCCCGGGCGGATTTGACAATATAATCCTGGATGCGTTTTTTAAACCCGGCTATATACTGTTCCTGCAGGGGCCAGGCGCCCACCAGTGTTTGGTAAATCAGCAATTCCATGTTGGCATCCGGCAGAAGCTGGCCGTTTAGCGCCGGCTTACGATCCCGGTTCCAGCGGCGCCAGCGCTCCAGGTGTTTCGCCCAGATGGCGGGTATTTCCGAAAGGATGTTGATGCGTGCCCGGACATCTTCACTGCGCTTGGTATCATGCGTGGAGGTAGTGTTCATGGTATGAGGCCGGTGCATCCGCCGATTCCGGTTAAAGCGGTGGAATTGGTCCACCGTAATACCCGAGGTATGGGGCTCGCCCCCTACCTCGTTTTGGGATACCAGCCGGTTATAAATATACATGGCGGTGTCTTCCAGGCCTTTAGCCATGATGGGGCCTGAAAACTGCTGCCAGCGCATTACAAACTCCAGCCAGGCCGGGTGTTGCTCCTCGGGCGGGTGGCTCTGAAAATCAAGCAGCAGTACCCGGCGCAAAAAAACACAGGCCGGCCCCACGGTGCGGTGCAGCCGCATGGCAGTTGTCACGGCTTGTTCAATATAAGCTTTGTCGCGGGGGTGGACCGTGTAGTCCCGGGTATAGGTACGGTATACCGGAAAACAGGCGGTTACCTCTATTAGAGCCTGCTCCAGCCGGTGCAGGGTAATGTCGCGGCCGTACCGGTCGTGCTCTGCCAGCCTGCCCAGATGCCGCGTCAGGGAACGCACTTCACTGCCGAAAAGTTCCGTCATTACCCGGCGTTTGCGGGCGTAAACGATTTTAGTAAATTTGGCTTCGGCACCGTGCAGGCGGTTGTAAATATCGTCCAAAATTTTAATGCCGTGACTGTTAACGAACAATTGATTCAGGTATTTTAAAAAGTCATAACCCGTGGTGCCGGATACCGGCCAGTCGCCGGGCAGCTCTTCTTCGCCGCTGAGTATTTTTTCCGCTACAATATAGAAGCCGGGGCGGTCCGCCGTACCTGTCAGGTACCGCTGCAAACGTTGTAAATAAGCCAGCGGGTCCCGCAGCCCATCGATATGGTCGATGCGCAGACCGGTGACTTGCCCGGCCTTGGCCAGCTGCAATATTAAAGCGTGGGTGGCGGCAAACACGCGCTCGTCTTCGGCACGCAGAGATATCAGATCGCTGACATTAAAAAAACGCCGGTAATTAATTTCCCGGTTGGCGATTTGCCAGAAGGCCAGCCGGTAGAATTGCTTGCTTAACAGCTTGTCCAGCAGGTTAAAGCTTGCCGGGTCACCTCGCTGTCCGTTTAAAATACGCAGCTTATCGTCGATATAGGAGCGCACTGCCGGTTCGTTGTTATATAATTGCCAGAGCTTTTCTTTGATTTGTTTGAAGGCGCTCGTAAAAGATTGTTCCCCTCGCTGAGACAAGCTGCGCAGTGCCGCCAATAGCTCCGGCCATTGCTTGCCGGCCGGATGTTTCGGCCCCATACTTGGGATGAGCGCATCCGCCGCCTGAGTATCCGGCTCCGTAATCCGGTTTCGTTCACCCGCAGCCGGGGTATACGCCGTTGGATTTATACCTGAGGCCGGCTCCCCAGCTTCGTGGTTCAGTATAGTGAAATAGGACTGCGGGCTCAGGGGCAGACGACGTTCGCGGTAATGCACTCCAAAGCCGTCTTCCGCTATGCCCACCGCCAGCTCGCCTTTTTCCAGTACTTCACTATAAAATGAGTCCAGTATGGGTAGCAATACCTTGTTGATCAGCCCCGGTCTGTCGGGCTGCCAGTCAATATCGAAATATGCTGAGTAAGGTGAATCAGGACCGTATTGGAGAACGTCCTGCCACCACGGGTTGTCACTGCCGGCGGCCATGTGGTTGGGCACAATATCCAGCAATAAGCCCATGCCGAAACGCCGCAGGGCGTCCACCAAATCGTTAAAACTATTGGCGCCGCCCAGTTCGGGGTTTAGTTGGGTGGGGTCCGCCACGTCGTAACCGTGGGGGCTGTTCTCTTTCGCTTTGAGCAGCGGCGACGCATAAAGGTCCGTTACGCCCAGCGCGTGCAGGTAAGGCACCAGTTCTTCAGCCCGGGGGAAACCGTATTGCTTGTTGAATTGCAGCCGGTAAGCGGCTGTCGGTATATGTTGTTCAGCCATATCAACCATCCCTTTGTATGTTCAGCTTTTCCCCCAGGGCGGCAAACCGGCCTATCCAGGCCCAGGTATCCTCGTCTCCCTGTTCGGCCTTGCGATGCAAGTAAGGATACACGTCATGCAGCAGCCGGTAATAAATGTTTTGTACCTTCCGCAAATCCACTTCAAACGGCAAAGTGCGGGCCAGGCCGGTCATTGTGTCGAGTCTGCTCAGTAAGGCCAGGTTTGGCGGGTCGTCATGCAGACGCTCGGCTGTTTTTTCCATAGTCATTCTTAGTACATAGCCCAGGCTGATATCATCCAGTTTGATATCCAGGGATTCTGCTTCGTCAAACAAAGCATTAATATGCTTAATATCCAGCTCCGCCTCGGCAAAGGAGCGGCGCAGCCCGGTATTCAGATAAAAATCCGCGGCGCATAGCATGGCATGAGGCAGGGGAATGGCTAGATCCTTTAAAAATCGCATTAAAGTAGCATGGCGTTGGTAAACTAGCCGGTAATCCGCTTCCAGTTCGCCCAGTGTGGCGTCCAGTATTTTGCTTAATATTTTACGCTGCCGATCTCTGAAAAGCTGTTTAAGCGAAAAAACCAGGCCGTTTTCAAGATACCTGTTGAACAGCTGGATAACCTCGGGGAAATCAACCTGTTTAAAAGCATTGGTCACTTTTTTTACTAATTCCGCGTAATGCCGTTCGCTGGAAAATAACCGCACATTGGTGCTGACGTTATGATAGGCAAAATAAATTGTGCCGCAGCATAAAGTTGCCGATTCCCGGGTCACCATTGAGGTTACTTTCAGTTTCCCCACGTTTAGCTTAGTAGTGCCCGCCTCCAGGGGGTGGTTATCCAACTGTTCTACGTCGTAGCAAAAAATACGGGTATGACGTTCGTAGTTTTCAAACAGCGAGCAGATGGCATAGTGGGCGCCCACCTTCGGTAAATCGACCATGGCCGGGGTTATTTCGTTGTTGTATATATAGGCGCCGTCCCGGTATTGGGGATCGTTGCTCTTGGCCCGGGATAGTATTTCCAGGAACAGGGGCTCCAGCGGAGTGTCAAAAACTTCTCCAGCCAGCTGGATCACCCGCCGGGCGTATTGCAGCACTTGGATTGTTTCAATACCGGATATATCGTCAAAAAACCAGCCGCAGCTGGTGAACATCAGCATAGCATGCCGCTGCATTTCCAGCAGCTTTAACCCTGTCACTTGTTCCGCGCTGTCTAGCGTGTGGCTGGCCTGGTCCGCCAGGAACCGGTCCACGTACTCCGGGGAACGGTCCAATACCACGCGAATGTAATCATTGCGGGCTGCCCAGGGGTCCTTGAACAGCTTAGAGGCGTGTTTTTCATAGTGAGGGGTCATAGTGTCCCGAAGCCAGTTCAGCGCCCGGCGCAGCGGGGCCCGCCAGGCTTGGTTCCAGCCCGGGTGCATGCCGGAATGGCAGCCGCAGTCGTCCTGCCACCGATCCACCCCGTGAGCGCAGCTCCAGGCGGTATGCTCTTTGATTTCCACCTCATGAGTGGGGGGATACAGGGCCAGAAACTCACCGTAGTTGGTAATACGGGCCAGGTGTTTGGATTCTATGTATTCCAGGGCGTAGGCCAGCGCCATTTCACCATGCCGGTGGTGGTGACCGTAAGTTTCACCGTCGGTGGCTATGTGTACCAGCTGCGGTCGGTCATGTTCATCGGAAAAACCACTCAGCAGCCGGTGGGCAAAATGTTCACCGTTGGAAAGCAGTTTCTCGAATGCCACAGCCTGAGATATGGGGCCGTCATAAAAGTAAATGTTTATCTGGCGGCCTGTTTCAGGCAGGCGTAACAGATAGGGCATGGTGGGATCAATACCCTCCGGGTTCACCTCCCGCCAGTCGCCTCCGATAGCCCGCACCCGCCGGGCCTGGTAGGGAGATAAAATAGTAAAGCTAATACCCTGCTGGGCCAGTATATCCAGAGTTTCCATGTCTACCGCGGTTTCGGGAAGCCACATGCCCTCGGGTTCCCGGCCGAAGCGATATTTAAAATCCTCAATACCCCAGCGCACCTGGGTATATTTATCGCGGCGGTTGGCCAGGGGCATGATCATATGGTTGTAAGCCTGGGCAATCGCTGAACCGTGTCCGGAGAAAATTTGGCGGCTGGCCCGGTCCGCTTCGATGATGGACCGGTAGACTTCGGGATCGCTGGATTCCAGCCAGTCTAACAGCGTTGGTCCGAAATTGAAGCTTATACGGGAGTAGTTGTTGAATATTTTTCTGATTAGACCTTTTCCATTTAAGATACGGGCCGCGGTATTAGGGGCGTAACATTCGGCGTTGATCCGCTCGTTCCAGTCGTGGTAGGGATAAGCCGAATCCTGGAGCTCAATAGCTTCCAGCCACGGGTTTTCCCTGGGCGGCTGGTAAAAGTGGCCGTGAATACACAGAAAACGCTCCATTTAATATCCTCCTTCTTGCCTTGGCTGCAAGTAATTAATTCAGACTCTGAACATTTTGTACAACCGAATTATTTTATCAAATTCCAAGACTCCAACTTTTATAAGTGGGAGTGCCTATTTTTACTTCAGGTGGGGTAGAATCCCCATTTGAAGCCCCGATGTTCAGCTTTAGCTGAACGAGTTCACTTATATATACATTGAGATTCTTGGCTGTGTTCGCAATTATCACGCGTTGCACGTACCACGATAAACGAATATATGTCATTGCCGGCTAATGTCATTGCGAGCGTAAGCGAAGCAATCTCCGACTTCGAAGCGGGTCCACTAAAGAAATGCGGGCAGCAAAGCGGAGATTGCTTTGTTGCTTTGCAGCCCGCAATGACAGACTTTAAGCGTCGCACACAGATTATATTCATAGCAATGATAATGTTGTGTGCACAATATTTTACCTCTTTGATCATGTTGGCTTGTATTCCTCTACTTGCAGCTGAAATAAAACACAGTGACGGGGTCGCAAAGTCACTGTGTTCTTTGCGGCGGATTCCAGGGTGGTGGGAACGGCGCTGCCGCCGCCCAACCATTGTTCTTGCTCGGTGTCAAACAGCTTGCGCCATTGTCCCGCCGGTAAAGGTATGCTGGCGGTTACCACCCGGCTTTCGTTAAAGGAAAAAACCATCGCCGCCTGGTCTGATTCATGCCAGCGGCGGATATACAGCACCTTTTCCGGTATTAGGGGTATCACTTCCGTGTTCTCCCGGTTTAAGCCGGCCAGGGCCGGCAGTTCGCGACGCAGCCGTATTAGTTCCCGGTGCAGCAGGTACAGCGCCTTGTGCCGCCCCCGGTCATGTAAATCCAGATTAAGCCGGGAACGTATAAAAGTAGCTTCATCTTGCGGGTCGGGCACTTCGCCCTCCCAGGCAAAGGAGGAGAATTCCTTTTGCCGTCCTTGCCGTACCGCCTCGGCCAGTTCCGGGTCGGTATGGCTGGTAAAATACTGGAAGGGTGCCGTTTCTCCGTATTCTTCGCCCATGAACAGCATGGGCACATAAGGAGACAAAAACACCGCGCAAGCGGCCAGCTTAAGCCCGGCAAAGGAAGTCAGAGCGGTCAGCCGCTCGCCGCAAGCACGGTTGCCCACCTGGTCGTGATTCTGGGCGTATACCACAAACTGCCGACCGGTATTGAGCCGCGGCGCATTGCCGTGCCGGCGCCGGCGAAAGGGGGAGTACTGGCCGGTATAGACATATCCTTCGGTGAAGGCCCGGGCCAGATGGCGCAGTTCGCCGAAGTCCCGGTAATATCCGCGCTGCTCACCTGTTATCAATGTATGCAGAGAATGGTGAAAATCATCACTCCACTGGGCATCCATGCCATAGCCCCCGATAACCGGCGGCTGGATGACCCGGGCGTCGTTTAGATCGCTTTCAGCGATTACATGCGCCCGCCGTCCCAGCCGGTCGGCCTTTTGGTGCACGGCATTAGTTAATGCGGCCAAAAAGGGTTGGGCGGAAAAATCTTTAATAGCGTGCACAGCGTCCAGGCGAAAGCCGTCCACGTGAAATTCCGTAAGCCAATATAATGCATTTTCGATAAAAAAACGGCGCACTGCATCGCTATCGGGACCATCAAAATTAAGAGCATTGCCCCAGGGGCCGGTGTAGTGTTCGGTAAAATATGGCCCAAAATCCGCCAGGCAGTTGCCCTCGGGCCCCAGGTGATTGTATACCACATCCAGTATTACGGACAGGCCGCTGTTGTGGCAGGCGTTCACCAGTCGCTGAAACCCTTGCGGCCCGCCGTAAGATTGCTGTGCGGCATAAGGATAAACTCCGTCATACCCCCAGTTGCGTTCGCCCGGGAACTGGGCTATGGGCATTATTTCAATGGCGTTGACACCCAGCTTTTGCAGGTATTCCAGGCGTGGTATGATAGCGTCAAAAGTGCCTTGGGGTGTAAAGGTACCCACGTGCAGCTCATAAATAATTAAATCCTGTCCGGCAATACCGCGCCAGCAGTGGTCGGTCCAGTTAAAGCCGCTGTTATCGATTACCGAGGAGGGGCCGTGCACTCCTTCAGGCTGGCAGCGGGAAGCGGGGTCGGGATATTCCTTTTGCCCGTCCAATTGGTAAAGATATAAGCTGCCCGGTGTCACTCCCGCGGCTGTTCCCCGATGGTAGCCGCGCTCATCCCGAATCAGCGGCAGTAGCTGTTCTTGGGGAGCGATAACGCGCACATTGATCTGTTCGGCCCGGGGTGCCCAGACCACAAACCGGCAATACTCATTCCCGAGGTAAGCGGCACCTAATGTATCGTTCATGTTTCTCCCCCTTGGGGTCAGGCTTAAACTTTATTAAACTAACTTTTCTGTCCGGGATATTTATCCGGGATATAGATACCGGTACTTTTGCTTTGATTAACGTTTAAAAGTATGATCATTATGCGTTTGTCGGTAGAAAGCCGTCATATCAGCGCTGCATATGCTGGTAGTCTACTCTGGTGCGATCTGTGTTATGCTAATCCAACCAACAAATATAACTGTTAAATCACAATAGATGATGAAGAATGCTTTTTAATCTTTATCTTTTGTGCTATTACCGGCGTTTAGCATGAGCCATTTCTTGTTATTAAGTTAACTCATCGTAATATTCTCCATATTCTCCGCCTTCTTAGCAAGTTGATTTTCCGTAACGTCTTCAATACTTCGGGCAGCCGGGTAAATTCCTCAATATCCCGGCGGGACTTGCGCCGCCAGTTGGGATATTCTTTAGTGGTTCCGGGGATGTTCTGAGGCGCCGTCTCCAGCCACAGATCCTCCAAATTTATCATCAGTATCCGAGACCGGCTTGCGGCCAGGTGGTTTAAACATCCCTTTAAAACTTTACCGGAATTGCCGCTAGGTGGCGACAGCCAACCTCTGCGAAATAAAAAATGGGACAGGCCCAGGCGATTGCGCTGCTTTTCTTGCCTCCAGTAAGCTGCGAAGGGTGGCATATCATGGGTGTTCAGCGCGGCCAGGGACCGGGACGGCGGGCGATGCGGGCCCTGGCGGGGTATCCGGCTCATTTCAAAGGGCAGAATATGCATCCGGTAAATCTTGTGGCGGTCCATGGACGCCCGGACGGTTGATGGCACGGTGCCCAGGTCTTCACCTACCAGCAGCGTCTGATGGCGGTGAGATTCCAAGGCTAATATAGCATAAAATTCCTCGGCCCGGTATCTGACGTATACGCCGTCACAGGCTGTCAAGCCCTTGGGAATCCAAAACAGGCGGTGCAAACCCATAACATGATCCAGACGCAGTATACCGGCGCACCGCATATGATGACGCAGGACTGCGATGTAATACCGGTAACCCTGCTGCCTGATACTTTCGGGATGCAGAGGCGGGAAGGCCCAGTTTTGCCCCGATGTATTTAGCTGATCCGGCGGCGCGCCGCAGTCCGCTCCCCGGGCAAAAGACTGTTGCTCGCGCCACACGTCGTATCCGGCGCGGTGTACCCCCAGCGGCAAATCCAGGTACAATCCCGCTTTCCGCCGCCTGGCCTGTTCCGCCAGCGCGTGAAATTGTGCGTGGGCCAGCCACTGTACATATAAATGGTAATGCTCGGCGGATGGTTCGTAATCCCCTGCCTGCAGTGTGCCGCTTTGCAACCGTTCCGGCCATTGCGGCCAAACTGTGCGCTGCTTTTCCATGGCGGCCCGAAAACGGGCGTAATCCCGGGCCGCCGGGTGAGCGGTTGCCCAATTCTGCAGCGCGGCTTCCCTGGCCGGCATTTTGACGCAGCACTGAGCCAACAGTTCCATAATATGACGTTTTATTGCCATGCCCCGGCGGTAATCTACCAGGGGAGCCCGGCGCAGTGCGGCGGTTTCTTCTTGTAAAGTCGGTGAATTGAGCGAATCCCGGGCCGCTTGGCATTGTTCAAGCTCAGGGGCGGCGGTTATATCCAAGTAAAATTCGTTCCAAAACAGGCGGCTGGCAGGCGAATAGGGGCTGGCGGCGCAAGGTTCGTCCAAAAAAGCGGCCAGCAGCGGCAGTGTGCCCACCGTATCGCCACCCAGTCTCTGCGTCCATTGCAATAATTGTTTTAGGTCTGCAACGTCCCCGGCTGCCCAACTATGCTCGGAGCGCAGCGCATAAAGGGGCATAAAAACTCCCCACAGGCGTTTGGCGGCCTCCCCCGGCGGAAGGTAAGCTTTTAGGGGCGCGGCTATCAATAGTGTGCGGCGGGTTAAACCGGGCATGGTTACGGTGCAATGGTGATAGCCCGGAGACAAGCCGCCGGGCAGGGGGAGTTGCTTGACCTGATAATCAACACCTTCCACCGTGGCTCTTTCTACCGGGGGTAACAGAGCCAGATTGCACACCCATTCCTTAATATCGCTGTTTTCCATATCCAGCCGGCAGCTGGCCCGGCTATTGCAGAGGTTGCCCGGCAGGCGCAGATCGATATGTACCGGCCGGCCCTCCCAGGCCACTGTTACCGGCTCACAGCAGCTTTGCCACTTTTTCATGCGTTTTTGTCGCAGGGCACCGGGCACATCGGACAGTCCGTCCAGTGGCGCACCCAGTGCCTGCAGCGTGGCCAGCAATGATTGTTCCGATGCCTGGCGGTGCTGTCCACCGGCATCGTGGTAGGTTGTTTGCAGCCCGTACATTTGGGATAGCCGGCGCAGCGCCTCATACTGACTATCCAATTATCTTCCCCCTTGCTCATAACAAAGTCCATAATATTGACAATGTTTGGTGACTCGGATAGTAGTGTCAAATAACAGAATCTCTGCGTATTACAATAATTATGGTTGGCAACCGCAATAAGGTGAGACTTTTTATGCGGTTGTATAGGTCGCCCAAGCTATCGGTCCGGTTATTCTATGCAGTTATATTATCTTTAAACAAAGTCATGGCAGTTAAGTATAATATTAACCTTTTTCTATGGTTAAGTAAAAAAGGCCGTTGGCAGTCGGTACATAAATTTTGTCAAATTCCAAAACCTTCATTTCTATAAATGGGAGTTTCTATTTTTACTTCAGGTGGGGTGTAATCCCCATCTGAAGCGCCGATGTTCAGTCTCAGCTGAACAAGTTTACTCTTTGTCCGTGCTTTGTAAACGTGAAATATAATTTTTGATAATATTTTTGCATGCATAATGCACAATATATACTCGTGTGGATTGTAAAGTTGGTTTTTAAATCAGGCACATACATATCCCAAAGACATATTCGGAGTCACGATTTTTTTTCAGCCATGCTTACAGAGCCGGAAAGGATGATCGCTATGACCAAGAAGTTCAAAGTAACCGGTGTAGAAGATTACGAGCAGTATGTGGGAGCCGATACCATTGAACGTTTGATGCAAAAGGCCAGACCACTCAAAGATATGCATATAGTGCATGTTAATTCCACTTATTACGGCGGTGGGGTGGCGGAGCTGTTATCGTCGCTGACGTTTTTGCTTAATGACTTGGGTATCAAGACGGGCTGGCGGATTATTTTCGGCCCCCCGGATTTCTTTCGGATTACCAAGGGCATGCATAATGCCCTCCAGGGGGGAGATATTAATTTAACCGGCCGGACCAAAGAAGTTTACGAAAGTATTGTATACGAGAATTCGGTGCGTATTAATTTGGACCATGATTTTGTGATTATTCACGATCCCCAGCCTTTGCCGCTCATTGAACACTACCGTAAGAAAGGTCCCTGGGTGTGGCGCTGTCATATAGACTTATCCAATCCGCACAGGGAACTTTGGAATTACTTGAAAACCTTCATAGAGAAGTATGATGCGGCCATAGTAAGCATAAAAGAATATGGCCGGGAGATTAGTATACCGCAGTTGTTCTTTATGCCGGCCATTGATCCATTTACCATGAAAAACCGTGAAATAAGTGATGAAACTATTGACGCCAGGCTGCGGCAGTATGATATTCCCACCGATCTGCCGTTGGTGGTGCAGGTATCCCGCTTTGACCGGTGGAAGGACCCCGAGGGTGTGATTAAAGCTTTTCAAATAGCGCGTAAAGAAGTGGATTGTACGCTGGTTATGCTGGGCAATATCGCCACCGACGACCCAGAGGGGCAGGAAGTGTTTGAGTCCCTGCTGGAATACCGGGATGAGCGCATTATTATCCGCTCCGTAGAAGATGCCGTGTTGGTAAATGCTTTGCAAAAGCGGGCGGCGGTAGTGCTGCAAAAGTCGCTGCGGGAAGGGTTCGGGCTGACGGTAACCGAGGCTATGTGGAAGGGAACACCGGTCATTGGTGGCAACGTGGGCGGTATTCCATCCCAAATTAGGGATGGAGTCAACGGTTACCTGGTTTCCACTATTGAAGAGGCGGCCGAGCGTATTGTGCAGCTGCTCAAAGATGAGGATTTGCGCAGGCGTATGGGGGAGTCGGCCCGGAAAACTGTGCGCGGCAGCTTCCTGATCGTTCGGCTGCTGGAACAATATTTGGATATGCTTAATTCCTTCGAGGTTACCTATCGTTTGACCTGATTAACTTGGCGCAAGTCTCCCATTTCTATATAAGTGGGAAACCTGCGCCAAGCAAGTCATGACCTCGCCGTGGTGGATATAACACCGGGTGCAAGGAGGACAACTGCGCCACCCGCAAATTAGAGTGGTGATAAGGCGATAATGGAATTTACCAGCCAGGTGTAATACTTTCCTGCTCATAAAGCCGGTAAATCATTATTGCAGTTATTTACCCCGAAGTTGTTTTATATAGTTTCTGATATCGTGATTGGCCATAGCGCCACCGGCTTCAAAAGATATTATGTATGGATGATTTACGTGCTTATATATCCAAAATTTATTAAAGATAGGCGATAAAATTACCCTGTTGGGGCTCTTGGGGGTCAGATCCCTGTCGCTGACTACACGTATGCTGTTTTTTACAAAATGATTATATACCGAAGCAAAATCCGGATTACCGGTCCGGGGTGCGCCGAAACTTATCATTACGGGATTTTTGTGTTTCGTGTTAACGGCAATATCCAAGGCGTTTAAAACAGCTAACGCACCCCCTAAACTATGTCCGGTGATGTATATTTTTAAATGCGGCGACATGCTTTCCAATGTATTGAGAACGTCTTCCCGGCAAGATTTGTATAAATAATTAAAACCTGTGTGCACTTTGCCGGCGTGAGGCGCAAATTGATAATTCGTTTGAGAGACGCCAAGGTCAGTGATCCAGTCCCTCTTGGACAGGGAACCTCTGAAAGCAATTATTGCATTGTCTTCCGACTCCATAACATACCCAAACCATTCAAAAACTCGAAAAACCTTCGCCTTAAACGTCTGCACCAATTTATATCCGTTAGGGATACTGAAGCTGCCGTTATACTTAAACTGTTTATAAGTTTGAATACATGCTCCGGCCATGGAAATCAGCTTATTTTTATCTAAATCCCAATATTGGTTTGTTAACATAAGGATCACCTATTCCAATCAGTATTTCCATTAGGATATAAGAGCGGTGGAAAGTTTATTAAGTTGTTAATTAACTTATTGGTTGGGAACATATGGGGAAGCGTTTTCCGTAATGCCTTGCTTTGATATTCTACTTAAACTACGGCCTTTTTAAATTGTTCAATACCAATGCGATTAAGGTATATTCCAGATAACATGCTTTATTTCCTGCCCGGGCGGCGATATTTAAAGCAACAATGAAGCCGTATGAAGGCTGCTGTGTCAAGCTGACAAAGTTCTTTAACAAAACGAGTCGGATAACTTCTGTCTCTAGGGATATTTAAAATGCCGTGCGATTATGATATATTTCATATAACAGGCTTTATTTACTGCATCTATAATTGAATGGGTGGTACATATGTGTGAAGCAGGACTAATGTATACCGGCAGGGAATTATCGCCGAATGAATTTTTTAACCAATTGGCCCGTTTTGTAGCCGTGCTGCGCAGTTTGGGGCTGAATACGGGTACTGCGGAGGTAAACGACGCGGTCCGTGCTCTGGCTGCGGTGGATGTGCTGGACCGGGAGCAATTTCGTCTGGCCCTGCGGGCTACTTTAGCTAAAAGACAGCGGGATGCCCGGGTGTTCGACATGGCCTTTGGATTATTTTTTACTCCTGACCAGGTAAAACAGCAGCGCCGCCAGGAGGAAGCGGAGGAAACGGCCCGACAGGAGCAATTAATAGAGGAGTCCGCCAATGAGCTAAAAGGGGGAGTATCCCGCAGCGGAGGCGATTGGGCGGGCGGGGCCGCGGAACAGCTAAATTTAACCGGTGAGCAGCTTCAAACCTATGCTCGCTTGTCTGAAAAAGACCGCCAAAAAATAAACGAATTATTGGAAAATTACCGGGGTAACCCGGTGAACGACCCGTCCAAGCTAATCGCCCAGGTAGTGGAAGCATCCCTGGATTATTGGCGCTATCATTTGAACCGGCAGGATGAAGAAAAGGGTATGGCCAGAATACAGCGGCAAGTTCAATATACCGGGGATGAAGCTGTCGACGAGGTGGTGCGCGCGGTATCCCGGGGGTTGGCGGAAGAGCCCGAAGAGTCCTTGCTGGAAAGAGATATGCGTACCATTGGTGAACAGGATATGCCCCGGGTAATCGTACTGCTGCGTAAAATGGCCGCTCGTTTAGCCACTGGTCTTTCCCGCCGCTACCGAA